>JALOAQ010000129.1 GCA_023228725.1 Bacteroidales bacterium
TATTTATATGGAAATATAAAATTTGCTAATAAGCAAAATAAAGCTGAGTATAAAATTTTTAAAAACGCTTTGGTTCTCAAAATATTAATGAGCCTAATATTTGCTTTAATAGTTTTATTTTTTTATCCTGGCGACAGCATGGTTTATTTTCAAAGCATAAATGTTTTTAATAAAGTTTTTTTTCAAAATCCAAAGCAGTATTTTGATATATTATTTTTAGGAAATAAGCCTGAATTTTTCTCATATTTCAATTCTCAAACTGGTTATCCTGCATGGTATATGTGGAATGATACTAATTCTGTATTTGTAGCTAGAGTTTATTCTCCTTTTATGTTTTTATCTTATAAATCTTATTTAATAAGTACTGTTATTGCTGGTTTAATTGGTTTTACAGGAATATGGAAACTTTTTAAAACTTTATCTAAGATTTATCCCAGAATGGAAAAAAAGTTTGCTATAGCAATTTTATATTTTCCTTCTTTATTTTTTTGGTCCTCAGGTATAATGAAAGATACCCTAACTATTTCAGCCTTAGGCTGGATTATTTATGCTTTTTATGAATTAGTTATTTTGAAAAAAATAAAATTAAAGTATTTTATAATTTTATTTTTTGCTTCTTTGATATTAATAAATATTAAAGCTTATATTTTTGCAGCTTTAGTTCCTGGTTTATTTATATGGGCATTTTTCGGACAAATTAAAGCAATAAAATCACAGCTTTTTAAAATTTTAATTGCGCCGGTTATTTTAGGATTACTTGTTTTAGCTTTTTCCTTTTTAATGAAAAACACTTCCGAATCTATGGGGACTTATGGAAGCATAGATTCTACCTTAAACTATGCCAGCGTTGTGCAACAAGACCTTACCCGCCACGAACAATACGGACATAATTATTATGATATTGGCAAATTTGAAGCTACCCCAATGGGAGTTTTAAAAAAATTTCCTATAGCAACAATTTCTGGAATTTACAGACCTTTTTTATGGGAAGCAAGAAACCCCTTTATTGTACTTGCAGCTTTAGAAGGAGCTTTTTTATTTTTATTTATGATTTATGTTATTTTTAAGACAGGTTTTTTAAGATTTTTCAGAATTATTTTTTCAGATCCATTTTTAATATTTTCTTTGAGTTTTGTAATAATATTTGGTTTTGGTGTTGGACTAGCTACTGCTAATTTTGGAGCTTTAGTTAGATACAAAATTCCGCTTCTTCCTTTTTATTTAGCAAGTTTGTTTGTAATTTATGATAAGTTTTTAAAGGAAAGTGCTTAGTGTGCGAAATGTGAGAAGCCCTTTCGACTTTTCACTTTTCTCTTTCGACTTTTAACTCTTTATCTTTTTATACAAACTAAATAGTGAGCTAATAAATTTCTCTTGATTTGGAAAATTTTTATAATTTTTAGCTTTTAATTTTAGATAATTATCAAACTCTGCCTCTGTAATTTCCCACTTTTCACAAATATATAACTTGTCTTTTTTTATTTTTCCCTCATCATAAGCTTTTGTATCTAAAATCTTTAAAGCTTGTTCTCTACTTATTTGTTTTGTGCAGATTTGCGAAGAAAGTGTGGCTCTACGATAATCAATATTATATTTTATAGGCATTAAATAAGTTTGTAAAAAACCGGTTATTGTTGACTCTTGATGTTTGCCACCATATTCTTTAAATCCATAATTTTCTATTAAAAACTGTTTTGCTTTATCTTTATTAAAATTCACATAATTCAATGGGTAATAAGTTTTTATACCTCTAATAAATTTATTAATAAAATTTTCTTTTAAGCCTGCGTAAGGGGTTTTCTTAATTTTAATATTTGAATATTTTTTTACAATATGCTTATATAATTTCATATCGTTTTTAACATGATAACCCCAAGTTAATGGTAAAATACCTTCGGCAGAAAAGTTACCTCCTGAAAGAATGCTAGGAATTTTATATTTATTTGCAATTTCATAATTAGCCCCCAAAATAGCCAAATCAGTTGGCATCTCAATATCAACAATAGATGATTTTAAAAATGCAAGTTGTATTTCCTTAAATTCATTCCAATCTATTTTATATTCATATAAATCAAATCCTAATGCTTTTTGCATTATTTGAATATTTTTTTCTGCAATTGCAGTATTCCAGCCATTATTTAAGTGTAAAAGTAAAGGACGCAAACTATTAACTTTACATAAATGAGCCACAAAACTAGAATCAACTCCTCCGCTTATTCCAACTAAGCAGTCATATTTTTTGTTTTTACCTCTTTCCTTAATTTTTAGCAAAATGTCTTTAAATTTTTTTTCAGATTGTCCTTCAACATACTTGTGGTTTTCTAATAATTTTAAAAAATCAGTACAATGGTTGCAATATCCGTTATTATCAAATATAATGTCTTCATCAGAAGTATCCATTACACAACGTTTGCATATTTGGTAAGGTTTTTTGTTCATATTCAAAGTTATTATATTTTAAAATATATTACAATTTTAAGTTTTTATAATGCTTTATCAATTATTTTGTTTTCAGAATTAATGACAGCAAATCCTCTATATGAGAAAATCTTTCTGTCTTTTGAAATTGATTTTACAGGTATATCTATACCCAAAGCTAAGTAAACAGAATATAATGGGAAATTAAAGCCTGCTGAATAAGGTAAAAAGGCGGTTGCAGGAAGTCTTGGGTTTATTTCTAAAACTTTAGGTTTATTATTTTTATCTAATTTAAAATCAATATTTATTGTATAAGATAAATTCAAACATGAAACTATGTCTTTAGCAATATTAATTATTTCGACATATTCAATAATTTTGCCATTAGAAATTTCTGAATGAAATACATCTCCATTATCTCTTGCAATAATTTTAATGATTTCACGAGTAATAGGGTGTATTAGTATGTCAACACCATATTCTTTTCCAGGGAGATATTCAGAAAGCATAATATCATCAAAACTTTTTTTGTTGAAAATAAGACAAGCTAAATCCATAGGGATAATTAAGTTGTTAGGCTTGTGATGTCTATATTGTTCAAACAAATCTACATCATTATCTATTATTCTTAACCCTATACTTCCGTGACTTATAAATGGTTTAACAACAACTTTATTTGCAGGAAAGCCAATTTCATTAGCTAAATTTTTTAAATTTTTTGAATTCTCTAATATTCTATATTCTGGGGTATAGTTTTTAGTTTTAAAGTATTCGTATAATAAAGATTTGTTGTTTGCAATATTTAAGGATTCATAATTTGAAACGCAAACTTTACAGCCCAAATTTTCAAACTCTGATATATGTTTTGAAAGTGTTAGTAATTCGAAAGTAGCAAGTGGCAAAATAACTTCAGCATTAGTTTTAACAACTAGTTCTTTCATTTTAGGAATAAAATCTTCACTTTTGCCAGCGGGTACTTGATAAAACTCGTCAACTAAATATTTACTCAACATGTCGTTACGTATATCGGTTCCTATTATATAAATATCCGCATCATCTCTAAGCATTTGTATTATTGAAGGACCACCTGGACATCCTATTGCTGTTAAAATAACTCGTTTCATATCCATTAGACTTTAATTTTATGAATCATATAATATCTTTCTGTAGTTTCATCTTTTATAATATCTTCTATCTGAAATCCATGTTTTAGATAAAAGTTTAATGCCCCTTCATTTTTTTTATTTGTGAATAATGATATAGCATCTATATTATTATTTAAGCAAGTATTTTTTAGGGTAGCTAACATTTTTGAACCAATTTTAAGTGAACGATATTCTTTGCTTATTGCCATTTTATTTATGTGTACAAAATTTTTTTCACTTTTCTTTGTGCAAATAAGAAAACCCATTAATTTTTCTTCTAGTATACAGCAAAAACTATAGTCCCATTTTCCGTCAACTTCAAGAAGATAATGCTCTTTGTCCCAGTATTGTAGTTCTCTTGGAATTATGTCCTTTCCAAGTTTAATAAAGAAATCAATATTGTTCAGTAATAATTGTTTTGATAATTTGATTATATTAATTTTATCTTCCATTATGAAATTAATTTATTTATAGAACTTGTAATATATTGAATTTCATTAGTATTCATTTTTGACGACAATGGCAACTCAACTATTTTGTCGTGTAACATCAGATAGTTTGTGCATTTATGTATGCTATCATCGAACAAATATTTTGTTTTATCAATACTTTCTTGAAAATAAATTCCGTGCGATTTTGTTAATTGTTTTGCATCAATACCTAAATTGACCAATTTTGTAATTACTTCCTTGTTTTCATAGGGTGTGGTAATATATAATTTTGCAAAACTAGACTTGCCAAGATCTGCTTGAAAAATTATTTTTTTATTTGTAGATAATTTGTCTGCTATTAAATCTCTATTTTTTCTTCTATTTTCAACAATATTATTCAATCTTTCTAATTGTTTTAGGATCATTCCTGCTTGTAAGTCATTTGGTTTGCACATAACATGTTTTGCATTAAAAATATCTACAGGATTATTTTCTTTATAGTCTTGTTTTTTTTGTAAAAACTTTTTTGTGTAAAATTCGTTTACATCTTTAATTCCTAGTTTACTTTCTACAAAATCTCTTTCAAAACGATATTCTAACAATTCTTTTGGAATTTCGTCAAGCTGATTTTGAATTTCACGGATTTGATTTATAACAGATTTGTTTTTTGAGATCAACATTCCTCCTCCAACTAAGCTTAGATGTTTTGTGAAGCTAAAAAAGGCAAAATGTCCAAAGCTTCCTAATAATTTATTGTTATATTTTGAACCTAATGCTTGTGCACAATCTTCTATTAAAATAATTTTATGCTTATCGGCAATTATGCGTAGTTTTTCTAAATCTGAAGCGCATCCTCCTAGAGAAATAGCCATAATTGCTTTATCATTTTTTGAGATATACTTTTCGACAAGATTTTCGTCAAGTAAGAAACTGTTTTTATTAATATCAATATAATGTGGTGTGTTGTTAGTAGCAATAATTGGATTTAATGCAGAATAGCATGTTAAAGGAGAAGTAATTATATTTCCTTTTAAGTTTAAAACATTTAGCAATAAATATAAACTCAGTTTAGCAGATGCTGTAAAAAGAGCATAATAGTCTTCACCGAACAGATTTGCAAAATCACTTTCTAAATTTTTAATATATTTACCAGATTCAAACTTAGAAAACTTTAATTGAAAATAAGTTTCTAAATCCAGTGGGCTAATATCGGGCCGATTTATAGGTATCATAATTACATTATCCACCTTAATACATTAAATGTCTCTGCAAATTTACCGCCTACTTGAATGCCACGTGTTAAGGCGAGTCCTTTGATATAATCTTCGCTGGAATATTTTCTGCCTATTTGGGATCTATAACATTTTAAAGATTCTAATTTTTTTTCAATATGTTTTTCTTCTAAATGTACGAAGCAGGTAGTTTCAAACACATAGTTATTCCAAGGTAGTTCGTAGCCTAATAAGGAAGTAAATTTGAAAGCTCGCATAGCTTCTTGAGTAACTGTGTAATGATCTTGGTGTACATCATATTTTGAAGGAGTGAAGACTAAATCAGGTTTTATTTTTTTGTTTAGATGCACCATGTTTTCCAATATTTCTTGCCTATGATATGAAAGTTTGCGAACAGGATATTTATAGATAAATAAATTTTCAGGTTTTATTTCTAATACTGAAGTTGCTTTTTTCACTTCAGTTTCAAGAATGTCTTTAGGGAATCCTTTAGGGACAGATTCTTCGGCACAAGAGAAAGCTACATAAAAAACTTCTGCACCTTCTTCTATAAATTTACTTATTGTTCCGCCACAACCAAATTCACCATCGTCGGTATGAGGAGCTAAAATTAAAATTCGTTTTTTTGTTTGCATAATGTACATTTATGTGCAAAATTAAAAAACAAACTGGTTTAGTACAAATAAATTTCATTAATAAAATTAACAAGTTTTTCAGTTTGTATTTTACGCGAATAATTTTCAATATTTTTAATATTACTATCAATATATCCTTTTGTTTCAAATTCATTAAGCAATATGTCTAAAACTTGATGTAAATGAATACCGTTTTTCACAATTATACCAGAATTTGTATTTGTCAACAGATCAATAATTAAATTGTTTTTAAAATGTGAAGTTATTTCCTCATTAAAATTTTTTCCAAAAACACTAGACTGCGTATTTTCTTCAAAACAAAATAACACTTTCCTATTTAATGCTATATAATCATAAATTTTAGTTCCTACTCCAATATTTGAATGTGCATTAAATAATAAAAATAAATTTGCTTTAGATAATGCGTCAAGCACTTGTTCATAAGGTAATTTTGGATAAATTTGGACTACTTCTTTTAAGTTTACAGAATTTTCTACTATGTCTTTTATCTCTTCATTTTTATTTATTCCATAAAATACAATTTTTAAATTCTTTTTCTTTAAAGAGATATATTCATCTATTGATTCTAAAAAAACTCTATAAGGGTGCCAATTGTACAAAGACCCTGCTAGCGAGATTGTTAATGCATCATTTTTTGCTACTAATTTGGAAATGTTTTTAAAATAACTCTCATTGTATCCATTTGCTATTGTTATTATTTTTTTATTTGGAAATCTTAGTTGTATTATTCTTTCGAGTACTTCTGAAACTGTGGAAACAAAGGTAACGTTTTTTATATATTTCTTTTCTAAAACTTGCGCAACCTTTTTCTGAATAGGTTTATAATTCATAGTAATGTCGTTTGACCATAAATCTCTATAATCTGCAACCCATGGAATATTAAATTTTTTACTTAATTTGGAAGCATATTTGAATAAAATATAAGGATCGCCTGTGGCTAAAATTACATCTACCTTATTTTCTTTTAGATAATTTTTTGCAGCTTTATATAATTCATATTTTGTTCCTATTGGTAAAAACCATTGCCCAATTTCGTTCCAGCCGGTAGATGTTTTTTTTAATAAATTAGATATAGGATCTTTTTTACCTTTTAGGGTTAAACGATTTGAAAGAGTTGCTTTATAAGGGGTTTTTATTAAAATACCTTTTCCCGTTTCTTCAATTTCAATTTCTTTGGTTTTACTTGGCTGTATATAATCTAAAGCATTGCCATGAATAGGATTCCAATTGCGAGTAATTACAATAGGGAAAAGTCCCATTTCTTTAAAATTTTCATACCAATAGCTCGGACGTAATCCCCCTACCGAAACATAAGGCGGAAAATCATAAGCCAATATTAAAACTTTTTTCATTATTAAATTTTAATAAAATTACCGCAAAGCGTTTTCGGTGCAAATATATTAAAAAATTAAGAATTTAATGATTTTGGATTTTTGATTTACGATTTTTGATTTTGGTGTCTCGACTACGCTCAACACCCGATGATTGAATTAAGA
>JALOAQ010000130.1 GCA_023228725.1 Bacteroidales bacterium
TCATTTCCAAAAATAGATATTTTTTTAAGACCCGGCTCTTGCAACCTTGCTCCTAAAGTAGTTGGGGCACAATAACCAACAAGTAAGATTGTATTTTTAGGATTATTTATACTATTTGCAATATGATGTTTAACTCTACCTGCTTCGGCCATCCCAGAAGCAGAAATAATAACGCAAGGTTTTGTAGTTTCATTAAGTTTTTTGGATGCATTAACATTTTTTATATAATGTAAACCTTCAAAACCGAAAGGATCCGAATCATAAGATAAAACTTCAAGCACTTCATCATTATAACACTCGGGATGCATTTTAAAAACTTCAGTAATATTTACCGACAAGGGGCTGTCCACATAAACATCAATATTAGGTAATCTTCCTTGATTATACCAATTATTCATTAAAAGCACAATTTCTTGAGTTCTGCCAACACTAAAAGAGGGAATAATTAGTTTTCCGCCTTTTCTCACACAAGTATCCACAATAATACTTAATAATTTTTCTTCAGCGTCAGACTTATCTTCATGTAATCTATCCCCATAAGTTGATTCTGTAATTAAATAATCTGCTTGCGGAAAAGGAGCCGGAGGTTTTATTATTCTATTATAAGGTCTTCCAATATCGCCAGTGTAGGCAATTCTAATTGTTTTTCCATTTTCTTTAATTTCTAAATTAGCTACAGCTCCACCCAAAATATGTCCGGTATCAGTAAATTTAACTGAAATATTTTCATCAATTCTAAACTTTCTATCCATTGCAACACCAATAAATAATTTCATTGCTTTTACCGCATCCGAATGCCTATAAATTGGTTGAACTGGAGGCAAACCTTTTTTAGCAAGTTTTTTATTATACCATTTTATGTCCTGCTCTTGAATATAACCAGAATCAGGCAACATATAAGAACATAAATTTCTACTTGCATCTGTACAAATTACAGAACCTTCAAAACCTTGAGTATATAAATATGGAATTAATCCTGAATGATCTATATGAGCATGTGATAAAATTATATGATCTATTTCTTTAGGCTCGAAACCTAAATTACGATTCATTTTATCTGTTTCCATTCCCTTACCCTGAAACATACCACAATCCAAAAGAATTTTTTTACCGTTTTCTAAACTCAAAAGATGTTTACTACCAGTTACTTCTTGTGCTGCACCCAAAAACTTGATTTTCATAATAATTGTATTAAAGTAAAAGCAAACTTAGATAAATTATGGGAAATAATTAAACTTTTGACAATAATTTTTAGTTTTTTTTCATTTTTTGAAGTAATGTCAGCTTCGCTCAAAAAAAAAGAGTCGAAAGTCGAAAGTTTATAAAGTCGAAAGTCTATAAAATCGAAAGTGAAAAGTCGAAAGTGCTTCTTCGCATTTCGCTACGCTCAAAACTCGAAGAGAGGCAACCACTAATTGCACGAATTTTCACTAATTTTTACTTCTTCGTTTTTCGCTACGCTCAAAACTCGAAGAGAGACATCCACGAAATACACGAATTTTCACTAATTTTGGTTTCTCGCATTTCGCTGTTCTCAGAATGAGGAGTTGAAAGTTGAAAGTCGAAAGTGCTTCTTCGCATTTCGCTCACTAACAACTAAATACTAACCACTAACAACTAAATACTAACCACTTCTATCTTTCTACTTTACAAACTTCTCAGCCTTATTCAACATTTCATACATTACAATATCGTCTTTTACTATAGGAACAATTTTTCTAAATTCATCAAGGTATTTTTGAAGTGTAGGCGATGTTTTTAAAGGCTCACGAAATGAAAGTGCTTGCGAAGCTGCAAAGAGCTCAATTCCAATAATTCTCTCAGTATTTGCAACAACTCTATGTAATTTTGTAGCAGCATTTGCTCCCATACTCACATGATCTTCTTGCTCGTTGCTTGAAGAAATAGAATCCACACTTGCAGGGGTACAAAGCTGTTTGTTTTGACTAAGCATAGATGCCGCAGTGTATTGAGGAATCATAAAACCGCTATTTAGTCCGGGGTTTGCAACAAGGAAAGCAGGCAAGCCCCTGTCGCCACTAATCAAACGATAAACACGGCGTTCTGATATATTTCCGATTTCAGAAACTGCTATTGCTAAAAAATCTAAGACTAAAGCTAAAGGCTGACCATGAAAATTTCCACCACTTAAAACTAAATCTTCATCAGGAAAAACCATAGGGTTATCTGTAACAGCATTAAGTTCAGTTTCTACCACAGATTTTACATAGCTTAAAGTATCTTTCGAAGCACCATGAACTTGAGGAATACATCTAAAAGAATATGGGTCCTGAACATGGGCTTTTTCTTGGTTGGCAATTTCAGAATCTTTTAAAAATTTTCTTATATTTTTTGCAGTTTCTATTTGTCCTTTATGTGGGCGTATTGTGTGTAGACTAGGATAAAAAGCCGCAATCAAACCATTATAAGCGTCAATAGATAAACTAGCAATTTTATCAGCATTATACATTATTTTTTCAGAACGCCAAACTGCCGTAATTGCATGAGCAAGCATAAATTGAGTTCCGTTCATTAAAGCCAAACCCTCTTTGGATTTTAATTTTACAGGTTTAAAGTTTAATTCGGCTAAAACCTTTTCAGTATTTTGTTTTTTTCCATTATAATTAACTTCGCCCAAGCCAATTAGAGCAAGGCTTATATGAGCTAAAGGAGCTAAATCACCAGAAGCACCTAAAGAACCTAATTCATAAACAACAGGTAAAATATCATTATTATAAAAATAAACCAAACTTTCCACTGTTTCAAGACAGACACCAGAAACACCATAAGATAAAGCTTGAATTTTTAATAAAATCATAAGTTTTACAATTTGCGGGTCAATTTCAGCTCCCATTCCGCAAGCGTGAGAAATTACAAGATTTGTTTGTAATTGTTCTAAATCTTCTTCTGCTATGCTTGTGTTGCAAAGAGAACCAAAACCAGTGCTAATACCATAAATTGGTTTATTATGATTTTTTATTTTATTATCTAAATAAGTTCTACAATTAATAATATTATTTTTAGCTTGTTCAGAAAGTTCAATTTTATATCCATTTTTAAAAATTTCTTGAAGTTTTTCTAAACTTAAAAAATCAGTTGTAATAAAATGTGTATTCATAATGATTAAAAATTATAATTTTTGCAAAAATATAATTTATATATTAAAAAAAAATTAGAAAAGTTTTTTAACATAAAAAAGAACCCAAACCAAACAAATTCACGAGCACCATGAAAAGTTGGCTTGGGTTCTAAAACCAAAAACCACTAAAACAAAAAAAATTATTTTTTAATTCCAAATATATCTTCAAAAGCACGGATAAATCCGTCTTTAGGGATTGCACCGGCTGCCATTTGTGGTTGTTCGCCAACAGGGATGAAAAGTAATGACGGAATGCTTCTTATTCCAAAAACTGCCGCCAATTCTTGTTGGTCTTCAGTATCAATTTTATAAACGTCAACCAAACCTTTGTATTCTTCACTCAACTCTTCAATAACTGGAGCAACCATTTTGCATGGTCCACACCAATCTGCATAAAAGTCAATAATTGCAGGTCTTTCACCCTTGTATTTCCATTCAGTTTCTTTTTCATAATCGAAAATCTTTTCGATAAATGTTTCTTTTGTCAGATGTTCTGCCATTTTCTAATTCTTTTTAAATATTTTTGTAACTCGATTTATAACAAAATTAAAAACTTTTTGTTCAAGTGATAGATAATAGTAATAATATTTCGGAATTTTTAACATATAAGATATTTGAACTCATTCGCGATTTCAAGGAAACTGATAAAACAGAAGTTTATGTTATTGGTGGTTATGTGAGAGACAAACTTTTAAAAAGAGCCGACAAAAAAGATATAGATATTGTTGTTAAAGGCGATGGAATTGAATTTGCTCAAAAACTAGCCAAGCATCTTGGAGTTAAAAAAGTAAGTATTTATAAAACTTATGGAACGGCAATGTTTAATTTTGAAGATACAGAATTAGAATTTGTTGGTGCAAGAAAAGAATCGTATTCGCCTGAAAGCAGAAACCCAAAAGTTGAACAAGGCAGTATAGAAGACGACCAAAAAAGACGTGATTTTACTATAAACGCTTTGGCAATAAGTTTAAATAAAGAAACTTACGGAAAAATTATTGACCCTTTTAATGGTATTGAAGATTTATATTATAGAACAATAAAAACCCCTTTAAACCCTGATATTACTTTCTCTGATGACCCATTAAGAATGATGAGAGCAATAAGATTTGCTTCTCAACTTGATTTTAGAATTGATGATGAATGTTTTGAAGCAATTAAACGCAATAAACAGAGAATTGAAATTATTAGTGCAGAAAGAATACATATAGAATTAAACAAAATCCTACTTAGCAAACAACCCTCAATAGGTTTAAAATTGCTTTTTGATTCTGAACTTCTTGAAATAATTTTTCCTGAGCTTTATAATTTAGCAGGTGTAGATACCCAAAATGGAATTAATCATAAAGACAATTTTTTACACACAATCCAAGTTGTGGATAATTTATCAAAACATAGCGATGATTTATGGTTGAGGTGGGCTGCCCTACTCCACGATATTGCAAAACCTAAAACAAAAAAATATGTTGAAGGTATTGGCTGGACATTTCACGCACATAATTTTGTTGGAGGAAAAATGGTTCCCGAAATTTTTGCAAGATTGAAATTACCTCTAAATGAAAAAATGAAATTTGTGAAAAAATTAGTAGATTTACATATGCGACCAATAGCCTTAGTCGAAGATGTAGTTACGGATTCTGCTATTAGAAGACTAATTGTTGATGCTGGCGAAGATATTGACGCTCTAATGACTTTATGCGAAGCGGACATTACTTCAAAAAATGAAAAAAAGGTAAAACAATATTTGGAAAATTTTAAATTAGTAAGACAAAAAATTATTGAAGTTGAAGAAAGAGATTCTTTACGTAATTTTCAACCACCAATCAGAGGAGATGAAATTATAGATTATTTTAATATTAAACCAAGTAAAACTATTGGAATTATTAAAAATGCTGTAAAAGATGCAATTTTAGACGGAGAAATTCCTAACGACAAAGAAAAAGCATGGGAGTTTATGATTAAAAAAGCCAAAAGTTTAGGAATTGAAAAAAAAGTTTAAAATTTACGCTTTAATTTATATTTGTTAATTCTTTAAAACTTTTCCTTATTTTATTTTTAAGCTCGAAATAAAATTATATTTTTGTGAACATAGAAATAACATAAAAAATAATAAAATGATAAACGACAAATTATTAAACCCAAAAAGTGTAGCTGTTATTGGTGGTTCTGATGACATATACAAACCGGGCGGAAAGGTTTTGAAAAATTTAATTGATAATAATTTTACTGGCGATTTATATGTTGTAAATCCTAAACTAGATTCTGTTCAAGGAATAAAATCGTTTAGAAGTGTTGAAGATTTGCCACAAGTTGATTGTGCTATTTTGGCCATAGCTGCAAAATATTGCTATGAGGCTGTTGAAAACTTAGTAACAACTAAAGAAACAGGAGGATTTATAATTTTATCCGCTGGTTTTAGTGAAGAAAACGAAGAAGGAGCTAAATTAGAAAAGAAAATCGTAGATTTATTAAACAAAAATAATGCAAGTTTAATAGGTCCAAATTGTGTTGGACTTTTAAACCAAACTTATAGTGGTATTTTCACTACTCCTATTCCAAAACTTGACTCACAAGGGGTTGATTTTATTTCAGGTTCCGGCGCTACCGCAGTTTTTATTATGGAAGCAGCAGTTCCAAAAGGTTTAAAATTTTCAAGTGTTTATTCTGTTGGCAACTCTGCACAACTTGGCGTTGAAGATATTTTAAAATTTTTAGACGAAACATATGTTCACGGAAAATCTGCACCTGTAAAATTATTATATATAGAAAGTGTGGACAAAGCTCAAATGCTTTACAAACATGCATCTTCCTTAATTAGAAAAGGAGCTAAAATTGCAGCAATAAAATCTGGTGGCTCCGAAGCAGGAAGTCGAGCTGCTTCTTCTCATACTGGTGCTTTAGCAAGTCCCGACCTTGCTGTTGAGGCATTGTTTAGAAAAGCAGGAATTGTGCGTTGTAATGGAAGAGAAGAGTTAGCAAGTGTGGCTTCTATTTTTATGCATCCAATTCCAAAAGGAAAAAATATTGCAATTATTACTCACGCCGGTGGTCCTGCGGTTATGCTAACAGATTCTTTAAGTAATGGCGGCTTAAATATTCCTGCAATTGAAGGCGAAAAAGCTCAAAATTTACTTACGAAACTTTTTGCTGGCTCTTCTGTTGCAAACCCAATTGATTTTTTAGCAACTGGTACAGCTGAACAATTAGGTCATATTATTGATGCTTGTAATAATGATTTTGACGAAATAGATGCAATGGCGGTAATTTTTGGTAGTCCTGGTCTTTTTCCTGTTTATGATGTTTACGATTTATTACATGAGAAAATGAAAACTAGTAAAAAACCAATTTATCCAATACTTCCATCCGTAATAAACGTAAAAGACGAGATAGAAAAATTTATTGAAAAAGGTAGAATAAATTTTCCTGACGAAGTTGCTTTTGGAAACGCTTTGAGCAAAATAATGAATACACCTGAGCCACAAGCTGAAAATATTGATTTACCAAAAATTGATACAGAATTAATTCGCAAAGTAATAGATTCTGCTGAAAATGGTTATTTAAATCCTGATAAAGTTTTCGCTCTGCTTGATGCCGCAGGTATAGATAGAGCTTTTGAACAAGTTGTGTATAAAATAGAAGACGCTATTGCATTTGCTGAAAAGCACGGCTTCCCTCTTGTTATGAAAGTAGTAGGTCCTGTTCATAAATCTGATGTTGGTGGAGTTGTGCTAAATGTTAAAGACAAAGAAACAATAACACGCGAATTTGAAAGATTAATGAAAATTAAAGATACATATGCTGTCTTAATGGGCGAAATGCTTAAAGGAACGGAAATATTTATAGGAGCAAAACGTGAAGAAAATTTTGGACATATGATTTTAGCCGGCTTGGGCGGAATTTTTATAGAAGTTTTGCACGATGTAAACACATGTATTTCTCCAGTTTCTAAAAATGAAGCAGAATTTATGATAAAAAATCTAAAATCTTATAAAATTATTGAAGGTATTAGAGGTCAAGAAGGTGTAAATCAAGAAATTTTTGCCGAACAAATTCAAAGAGTTTCTGCATTAATGGAAGCTGCTCCTGAAATTTTTGAAATGGATTTAAACCCACTTCTTGGA
>JALOAQ010000131.1 GCA_023228725.1 Bacteroidales bacterium
GGTTGATTTGCCTTTTGGTACTTATCAAGGAAATTCAAAATTAGCTTTATCCTCGGCAATTAGAATTATGAAAGAAACCGGTGCTGGTGCTGTAAAAATTGAAGGTGGATTTGAAATTATTGATTCTGTTAAAAGAATTATTTCAGCCGGCATCCCTGTTATGGGTCATCTTGGTCTAATGCCACAAAGTATTCATAAATTTGGAACTTACACAGTTAGAGCTAAAAAAGAAGAAGAAGCAAAAAAGTTAATTTCTGATGCCCTTTTATTGGAAGAAAACGATTGTTTTTCTATCGTAATTGAAAAAATTCCTGCAAAATTAACTAAACAAATTACTAAAGAAATTAAAATTCCTATTATTGGAATTGGTGCTGGACAAACTGATGGGCAAGTTTTAGTTTTACACGATATGTTAGGAATTACCCAAGAGTTTTCGCCTCGTTTTTTACGTAGATATGCAAGTCTTGATGAAATAATTTCTAATGCTGTTAGCAAATATATTGAAGATGTTAAAACTTGTGATTTTCCAAACGAAAAAGAAGTTTATTAATATAAAATGTACGAACAAATTGAAATAATTTACGAAGATAACCATATAATTGCAATAAATAAAAAAGCTTCACAAATTGTTCAAGGAGATAAAACTGGCGACAAACCACTTTCTGAACTTGTGAAAGAATATTTGAAAGTAAAATACAATAAGCAAGGAAATGTTTATTTAGGTGTACCACATCGCTTAGACAGACCTGTAAGTGGAGTTGTTTTATTTGCAAAAACCTCAAAATCTTTAACACGCTTAAACGAAATTTTCAGATTATCACAAGCCCAAAAAACTTATTACGCTATAGTTGCAAATCCACCAAAACATCAAGAAGATAAATTAATTGATTATATTTATAGAAATAGGAAACAAAATAAATCTTACATAGTTGAGGCCGAAAATAAAACTGCTAAAAAGGCAATTCTAGATTATAAATTAATTGCAAAATCAGAAAGATATTATTTGTTGGAAATAAATCTTATTACAGGTCGCCATCATCAAATTAGAGTACAACTTTCAAATATGGATTGCCCTATTCGTGGAGATTTAAAATATGGATATCCGCGTTCCAATGATAATGCTAACATAAATTTACATTCAAGAGAAATTAGCTTTATACACCCTGTAAAAAATGAAAAAATTAGTATTATTGCTCCGTTTCCAGAGGATAAAATTTGGACAATTTTTGGAGATATTAAATAAAAAAAAGTTGGCAAAATAAAATCAAGCCAACTTTTTTTAATTGTTTATAAAAATTAAATTATTTTAACTTTTTCTTTTCTTGTTCTAATAATTCTTCTTTAATAGCTGCTAAATCTGTAACATCACCAATTGTTGTTTTTTCAATTTTTTCAGCTTGAGCTTTTGTTCTTTTTGGAGTTTTTTCGCCTTTAGCTTTCTTTTCTTCAGCCTCTTGAGCTTTATTCAAATCTTCGTGAATTCTTGAATGTGAAACAAAAATTTTCTTTGCGTCTTTATTAAACTCAATAACTTTAAATTCTAATTTCTCTTCAATTTTAGCAGGATTTCCATCTTCTTTCACTAAATGTTTAGGAGTAGAAAAACCTTCAACGCCATAAGGAAGAGCAATAATAGAACCTTTGTCGCTCATTTCAACTATAGTACCTTCATGAATTGAATCAACGGTAAAAATAGTTTCAAAAACTTCCCAAGGATTTTCTTCTATTTGCTTGTGTCCTAGGCTTAAGCGACGATTTTCTTTATCTATTTCCAAAACAACAACTTCTAATTCAACGCCTATAGATGTAAATTCTGCGGGATGTTTGATTTTCTTAGTCCAAGAAAGGTCTGAAATATGAACTAAACCATCAACACCTTCTTCTAATTCAACAAATATTCCAAAGTTAGTAAAGTTACGAACTTTAGCTTTTTGTTTTGTTCCTATATTAAATTTGGTTTCAATATTTTCCCATGGATCTGGGTGAAGTTGTTTGATACCAAGCGACATTTTACGTTCTTCACGGTCTAAAGTTAAAATAACTGCTTCAATATCATCACCAACTTTCATAAATTCTTGAGCTGAACGTAAATGCTGCGACCAAGACATTTCTGAAACGTGGATTAATCCTTCAACACCAGTTGTAATTTCAACAAAGGCACCATAATCAGCTAAAACAACAACTTTACCTGCAACTTTATCACCAACTTTCAAATTAGTATCTAAAGCATCCCAAGGATGTGGAGTTAATTGTTTTAAACCTAAAGCAATACGTTTTTTCTCATCATCAAAGTCAAGAATTACAACTTGGATTTTAGAGTCTAAAGTAACAATCTCTTCGGGATGACTTACGCGCCCCCAAGATAAATCAGTAATATGGATAAGCCCATCAACACCACCTAAATCAATAAATACACCATAACTTGTAATATTTTTAACAATACCTTCAAGCACTTGTCCTTTTTCTAATTTAGCAACAATTTCTTTTTTCTGTTCTTCAAGTTCTGCTTCAATAAGAGCTTTGTGAGAAACGACAACGTTTTTAAACTCTTCGTTAATTTTCACAACTTTAAACTCCATTGTTTTACCAACATAAACGTCGTAATCGCGAATAGGTTTAACATCAATTTGTGAACCTGGCAAGAAAGCCTCGATACCAAAAACGTCAACAATCATACCGCCTTTGGTTTTACATTTAATATAACCTTTAACGATTTCATCATTGTCGCATGCTTCGTTTACGCGATCCCAAGATTTTAAAGATTTTGCTTTTTTGTGTGATAAAATCAATTGACCATCAATGCTTTCCATGTTTTCAACAAATACTTCAACTTTATCGCCAACCTTAATTTCGGCTTCAGCTCTAAATTCGTTTGCATTGATAATACCCTCAGATTTGTAGCCAATATTTACAACAACTTCTCTTTTGTTGATTGCTACAACAGTACCCATGACTACTTCTCCTTCTTCAACTAATTTAAAAGTATTACCATATAATTCTTCTAATTTAGTTCTCTCATCTTTAGAGTAAACATCATCTTTTCTACCAATTAAATCCCAATCAAAGTCGTCAAGTGGTTTAATTTCGGTTTTTGTTTTTGGAGTTTCTTCTACTTTTTTATCAATTGTTTCAATTTTTTCTTCAACAATAGTAGTAGTTTCAATACTTTCCTCATTTTTAATTTCGTGATTTTGAACTTCTAAATTTTGTGGTTCAACATTCACATTTTCATTAATTTCTGTCATTTTTTTTTAAAATTCTTTAATTTAGTTGGACATTATGTTTATTAAAATTTTCAGAGTGCAAAGCTAAAACTTTATTTTTAAATATCAATATTTTTTTAAGAAAATAAAAAACTTGAAAAAGCATGTTATAGCAAGCAATACAAAGAAATTTTGTAAAAATATTTATAAATTAATAAAAAAAGCCGGACAAAATTCGGCTTTTTTGTGAACTAGGGAGGATATTTCAACACCCCACCCCGCAATACTTTTAATTTCTTTGGTACGCTTTTTAAAGGATTTGGCAAACATTTTTACTTTTTTCTATACAATATTGCACAACGGTCTATAAGTAAATTTGATAACTTAAAGCCATTATCGCTAATACTTTTACTACCTATGCCATCGTAGCCCATATATAAATGAGTTACACTATAGGCATTTGAAACATAACTAAGTAATTTTCTATCACGCTTTACAGCTGCCTCTTTGTATTTTTCTATCGAGGGACGACCTTTCCCTTTTACAATATCAGGAAACACAGCATTTAAAGCTACTAAACAACCACTCCAGAGAGTATTGCCCGCCATTTTTACATATTTACTATCTTGATATGAATCTACAGACCTATCATATTTGCCATTTTCTTGCAATAGTTTCTTAGCATTTGCCACATAACGCTTTGCTTCCTCTATAGGATTTGTCTTTACCGCCGTTGCCATAGTCTTTTTATTTTTAGTTTTCTGCAAATTTAATAAATTTTTCATTACTAATTTACAGAAAACTAAAAAATTTCATCTTATTACTTTTTCTTAAACGCCTTACCAGCTTCTTTTACACACGTTGTCCATTTTTTATTAGGATTAGCTTTACGAATTTGTTTAGCTTTAGTCATTATTGACTTTCCCATTGTTGCAAGTTTTGCATTCGATTTTTTTGTTTTTTTTACTTTTTTTGCCATTTTCTTAAAATTTATTTTGTTTTTAAAAAATTATTTATTATCTTTGTACTGTTTTATTATGTATCCATTAACCCAACATTATTAAGCCCTACATAATTGCTTAATAAAGATGTTTAAGGAAAATAGTAGTAGGAACTATTTGAATCTTGGGTAAGTTCTCCATAATAAAACTTTTTTATTTATATCACTCGATTTTCTTGGTTGAGCCGTTTTAACTTCCCAAAACTCATTTTGCAAAGACACTAATTGTATAACGGCAACGTTTGAATAATTTTCATTATAAACAACTAAATATAACCCTCCATCTCTCCCTTTCCTTATTTGATTAAAATTAGTAACAACAAATTTTACAAAATTAAAAGCACTTATCCCCAACTGTTCTAATTCTTTTTTGTGATTTTTATTTATATGTTTTATATAATTTTCAGATATATAAATATCAGCACATTTAACATGTATTTTTCTCGCTATACTTTGCTTTAACCTACCCACCTTATAATATGGGTGTCCCATATCTGCTTTTTTACCTTTTGCCATATTTATAATTTTTTAGTTAATCCTCGCAATCAACAAAACCTTTTTAAACACATTGTACCACTTTTGCTGTTTTTTGTGCTTTTTTGTCATTTTTTTCTTTCGACTTTCGACTTTTAACTTTCAACTTTCAACTGCTCGGCGTTCCAAACTCCTTATAAATCCTTTCCACATCTTTCGGCAGTATAGTGTTTCCAACCCTCTTAATCACAATTCCATTCTCTGTCAACATCTTTTTAAATGTCGCCACACTCACACCATACTGGCTTGCTAAACTTTTCAAATTTGTACACTTTTTACTCATAATATTTCCTTTTCAACTTTCGGAGCGATTTGCACAATTTTAAACATCTGTCCATTTTCAAAAAAAGCTACAAACTCCGTCCATATTTTATTTACACTATCATAAAACCTTATTTCGCCTGTGTAATTCGTTTCTTCTACCTCCCTGCCCTCGCCCCAGTTGTTAATTAGCAGTAGCTTGCCGTCTTTGTTAATAACCAACGTATCAAGCGTGCTATAATAGCTCTTAGTTTGCCACCCAGTTTCATGCTCTTGTAAATCTTCTGGCAAAAACTTTTTATCAATTTCTAACTCATCAAACATTCCCATAATAATCTATTCTATACGTTTCTTGTCATTACACCTAACTGTTATTGTGTTTTTTCTAATTATCATTCTTACGCTTTCATATCTTCTTCTTAAAAACGCCAAAGACGCTCTTATTGAACTACTCACACATTCAAAACACAAACTTTTACATGTTTCATCAGTTTCAACTACATTATCTATAATTGTACGCACCCTAACAACCTCTGCGTTGTTGCTTTCACATAGCTCACATTTTTTAACACTATCCATAACAATCTTTCCTGTTTTCCATGCACGAAAACATGCATAATTATTAACCACAAAAAACTTTATCCATATCAATATCGTAAAAATCGCAAATTGCACACATTCTAACAGCGATACAATCCGTTTTCAAATTGCACTTATAAAAACCTTTTGCATCAAGGTAATCCTTAATCAATTCCTGGAACTCATCAATATTTTGTGTGGAAATAAACATAACTATATCATTATATTCTTCTCCGTCAAACTTCTCCCACTTCCATTCCACATCACACTCTTTTATAAACTTATACAATTCTAAATCTGTCATAACTCTAAATTTTAAATTAATACTAAAAACTCAACACTAAAAATTCTTTCAACTTTTAACTTTTAACTGACTTGTATGTACTCCGCAAACACCTTATCCACCCCCACACCATAATCCTTAGCTAACATACACTTCAATTCTTCCATTAACTTCATATCCGAAAATTCCGCAATCCTAACCACGTCCAACAACCTACTATTACTCCCGTATATCATAATCTTATTAACAAAAACATTTTTCACAATTCTAAACTTTAATTTCTTTTAACTTTTAACTTTTAACTTTTAACTCAATTCCTCAAAGACTTACTTGTAAAATCAATCGTAACCGTCTTCTTAATCAACCTATCAAAAGCACGTTTGCCATACATCGCATACAACGCTTCATCACTTAGATTAGTCGTTACAAACAACGCTTTGTTGTTGTCTTCAGAAGCATTTATTAACCACTCTACAGGATTAAACTTCTCGCCGTAGTTATTAACTTTCATTTCAACACCAATTTCGTCAAGCAAAATATGCCTGCGTTGACTAACTTTATCAAAAACAGTTTCGTTGCTTTCTCGTGGATTTATTATCTTGTGTAAATCGTAGCACGACACTGGAAACACTTCCAAATTTCTCAAAGTATAAACAGTAGGAATTATCTTTTTCAAAATAATACTCTTTCCAACTCCTGGACCACCAGACAACAGCAAACCCTTGCCCTGCGTATCTTTCAAGTATTCTCTTAACTTTTCGTATTCAGGTAAAAATACAAAACTTTCTTCTGTAATACTACTGTCATACTGAAGAAAACATTGTTTTACAAACTCATCTATCCACTCATTAGACTGTTTTAAAAAGTATTCAGGCACGTAATTAACACGCCTGCTAATCTTATTTTTCAAATTAGCAACCGCCAAAACCGCCTTAACTTCATTTTGTAAACTCTTTATTTGTCCCATAATTCTAAATTTTTAATTCTTCATTCTTAATTCTTAATTCTTAATTCTACAACTTTTTCATTCTCTTTTTCATCTCCTCAAACTCACTCCCAATCACTTCTTTTTGTTTTTTTCGACTACTACGGTCGTTTTCGGTAGTTGAGTGTAGTCGAAACTTTGAAACGCCACCCTTTTCATATCTTTTATAAATTTCACTCTCCAAAATCTCCACAAAAGTCCCCAACTTCTTCTCTGTTACATAACACCGCACATACCCAACTTTCTCCAACTTTTGCAAAAAAGTACGTGTTTCTTTGTGCGACAAATCAAGTATATCG
>JALOAQ010000132.1 GCA_023228725.1 Bacteroidales bacterium
GCATTGATTCAATTGCATTTTTCATAATATTGCTTATAGCTTGCATCATTTGCGATTCGTCAATTGCAATTATAGGATTACTAAGTTTGTTTTTTACAATGTATTTTATATTTGCAGGAATAATTACAGAGTTTTTACAAGCTTCTATAAAATCTAAAATATTTAAAGTTTCATAACGTATTTTATTTTTTCTTGCAAAATTAAGTAAACCACCAACTATGTTTTTACATCTATTAGCCTGCTCACAAATTAATTTCAAATCATTGTAAATCTCAGTATCTGAATTTGTTTCATCTAAAAGTATGTTTGCATACATTATCACAATTCCAAGTGGATTATTAATTTCATGTGCAATTCCTGCTGATAGCTGACCCAAATGAGCTAATTTTTCACTTTGTTTAAGTGCTTGCTGAACTGTTTCTAATTTAGTGTTTTTTAAATTTAGCTCGTTTACCATTTTATTAAGTTTTTCTAAATTATATGGCAAACACATATCTATTTCTGCTAATCCTCTAATAACAGCAATTGCATGTTCTTCACAAGATTCGTAACCACAAGCATGACAATCTAAACGGTCTTCTTTGTTAATCTTGTCCATGCCAATATATATTTCTTCAATTTCTTTTTGGCTTGGAATTTTTACTCTTTGGTCGTCTTCAACAAAGCTTCTTGATAAATCTAGTTTACTAAATCTATTCATATTTTCTTTCCATTCAGCCCAATTTAATTCTTTTAGTTTTTTATTTACATAACGTGTAACATAAGCTCTATTTTCGTAAGGTCTTCCATCAGTGTGCATTCCGGGTCCCATAATACAGCCTTCGCAACATAATAGCTCTAAATGATGGTCGTTTATTAAGCCATTTTCAAATTCAATAATTGCTTCTTTAAAATTTTGTCTTCCATCAGCAACAATAATATTTCCTTGAATTAAATTTTCTTGAATATTAATTGTGTTTATTATTCCTCTGCTTACAGGAAAAATTGAACCTCGCCCACTAATGGGTGGGTCGAAATCTAAGGACTTTACTTCTGTGTGTTTTATTCCTTTAGCTTTAAAAATATTCCGAATTTCTTTAAAAGTTAAAACAAAATCAGGGTCGCCGGATTCATTTTTCTTAGCTATGCAGGGACCAATAAAAACTACTTTTTGCTCAGAGCCGTACATTTCTTTTATAACTTTTACTATAGCCATTAGTGGCGAAACAACTGGCGCTAAAGACTGACTTAAATGAGGATGGTATTTTGTTATATATGAAACTATTGCAGGACAATCAGAAGATATGTATTTTTTATCCTCGTTTTTAAGAAATATTTCTCTATATTTTTCAGCTACTAAATCAGCTCCAAATGAAACTTCAACAACTTTTTTAAAACCTAATTTTTTAAGCATTCCAACTATTAATCCATAATCTTGTATTTCTTTAAATTCTGCAGGAAAAGCCGGAGCAATACATGCTATACAGTCTTCTCCGCTTTCGATTAAGTCTAGAACTTCAATTTCTTCATTATAAAAATCTTTAGCTTTGCGAGTACACACCTTTACGCAATTACCACAGCCAATACAGCGTTCGGGAATTACATTGGCTTGTCCATTTTGCATACTAATTGCTTTTGCAGGACATTCCCTAATGCAAGTATAACAAGTTTTGCATCTGTCGGTTATGGTAAATACCAAAGGAGTTTTTTCGTCAAATCTTATCATAAATATAGTTATATTAAGTCCTCATTTTTATTTTCTTTATATAGTCCTTTTATAAATTGGTTTTGACTTACATTTGAGTTATGGTTTGCATCATCATAATCACTAATTACTTTTTTTAATTTTTTCCATAAATCAAAATCGTTTTTTAATGAATTACCACAACCCGAAATACAAGCATGTTTACATGACCTAAATTCTATAAAAAGATAATTTGAATTTAAAATCACTTCTTTATTTTCTAATAAACAATCAGTTCCGTTTATAGAAGCTATTTTATAGGTTTTGTTATTTAATTGAAATTCGTATTCCATAAAATCCTTGTCGGATCTGTTGTCAAAAATCTTTTTTGGAGTTTTTTGATTTTCATTATTTATTGCAAATAAGTTTCGTAATATAGTTTCAGAAATTCCGCCTTTTGTTTCAAATAATGCTCCTGAACTTGTGTCGTAAGCAGAAAATGTACTTGCAATTTCTTTGTTTGCATAAGGTAAACTAATACCATAACTACGCAAAAGTTTGTCTAACTCTAAAGAGCTTATAACAAAATCACAAGTAGGTTTTGAATTTGAATCCAAATAATCATTTGCAGCTGCATGTTTAAGCGAAACGCAAGGGGCTACAGCTGTATGTATAGTATTGGCTTCAGACTGCTTTTTTATATTTGTTCCGGTTATGTATTGTGGAGTGTAAATTTTGCATAAAAATTGTTTTAAGTCAGGAACATGATTTTTTATAAATGTTTTAGCAGCCGGACAATCTGTAATTATATAAGGAATTTTAAAATCGTCTAATCTTGTTTGAACTTTTTTAGTCTCTTCAGAAATAAAAACCTCTATTCCAAAAGAATTGGTGTTTACTGTTTTAAAACCAACATGAATTAAAGCTGCTACTAAAAACGCTTTTGTGTCTTCGTATTTTTTTATATTGTAATTTGCTGAAAACCAAGCTATTGTTGAAGGGGATAAAGATATTGAGCATAATGTATCTGATGAATCTATTTTTTCGCTTATTTGGTTTAATACAGATTTTTCTGAAATAGCAGCCGTAGGACAGGCAACTATACATTTGCCACAATGTATGCAAGGTGAGTAATAAAGTCCTTTTTTAAATACAGGTTCAACTTTCATGTTTTTACCTCTTCCAATAAATTCTAAGGCCGAAACTTTTGCAATTTCTTTACAAATTCTAACACATCTTCCACATAAAATACATTTTGTCATGTCTAAAATCATGGAAGGGTCAGTTCTATCTGTTTTTTGGTCTTTATACTTGTCGGTAAAATATCTTTCTCTAATATTTAAACTATTTGCAATATCCTGAAGTTCGCAACTTCCATTTTGAGCACAATATAAACAGTCTTCGGGATGATTTGCCAAAAGTAATGAAACTAAGTTTTTGCGTGCTTTAATTACTTTTAAGGAATGGGTTTGAATTATCATTCCTTCGCTTACAGGTGTAGAACATGCAGGCACTAAATCGGGAGTTCCTTTAATTTCTACAACACACAAACGACAAGCTCCGGTTGGGGATAATTCTGGCCAATTACACAAAACAGGTATTTTAATTCCATTTTTTCGTGCAGCTGTTAGTATAGTATCTCCTTTACTTACTTTTAGCGGATAATTATTTATTATTATTTCAAATTCCATTTTAATTAACTTTTATAGCGTCAAATTTACAAGCATCTAAGCAAATGCCACATTTAATACATTTGTCTTGAATTATAAAATGACTTGTTTTGGCACAACCAATTATTGCATCCGTAGGGCAACGTTTAGCACAAATTCCACAACCAACACAAGCATCAACAATTATTACATATTCTTTTAAATCAGTACAAACTCCTGCTTTACAATTTTTTTCAAAAATATGATCTTCGTATTCTTCGTCAAAAAATTCTAAACTCGAAAGAACAGATTCAGGGGCATTCTTTCCTAAACCACATAAAGAGGTTTGCTGCATTACTTCTGATATTTCTTTTAATTGCAATAAGCCTTTAAATCTTATTAAAGAATCATGTCTAATATTACTGTCGGGTTTTTCGGTAATTCTTTTAATTATTTCTAAAAGCTGTTGTGTCCCTTCTCTGCAAGGAATACATTTTCCACAACTTTCTTTGTTTAAAAAATCAAGATAGTATTTTGTAATATCAATTATGCAATTATTTTCATTTAAAATAACAAAACTTCCTGAACCAAACCACAAACTACCTTTACTCAAATTATCGTAAGTAATTTGATTGTTAAAATTATCTGGATGGATAAATACTCCTGTCGGACCGCCTAAATGTACTGCTTTTATAGAATTGTAATTTTCAGGCAAACTAACGATTTTTAAAATATCATTAACAGTTTTTCCCATATCCATTTCAATAATTCCTGGAAAATCTGCATTACCGTTTATTGTGTATAGCTTAGTTCCGTATGATAAATAAGTTCCTGATTGCTTGAAATTATCAACTCCGTCTCTAAAAACTAAAACAGAATTAAAAATTGTTTCACTATTATTTACAATTGTAGGGTATCCAAACAATCCAACTTCGCTAGGATAGGGAGGCTTGGCTTTTGGAATTGCTCTTTTACCTTCTATACTCGATATTAGAGCGGTTTCTTCGCCACAAACGTAAGCACCAAGTCCTTTATGTATAGAAATTCTGATATTTATTGCACTTTTAAAAATATCTTCTCCACATAAACCATATTCCAAAGTTTCTTCCAAAGCTTTTTCTAATCTTTCTATTGCTAACTTGTGATTGTTGTTTATATAAATAATTACATCTGAGGCATTTATGGCATAGGCTCCAATCAGCACTCCCTCAATCAACATATGCGGATTGCTTTCAATTAGTAAAATACCTGATTTAGAACTAAAATCACTTTCGTCTGCATTGCAAATAAAATATTTTTTACTAGATGGATTGTTTAAGGCTAATTTCCATTTTTCACCGGTTTTAAAACCTCCGCCACCTCTACCTCTTAAACCACTTTTTTCTAATTCTTTACAAACATCCAAAGGGGTTTTTTTATTCAGAATTTTTGCAAAAGCGCGATAACCGCCATATTCTAGATAAGATTCTATTGAGTTAGCTTGAATTATTCCATTATATTTTAATAATTTTCTGTTTTGCAGTCTGAAAAAATCCAAATCTTCTATATCTGGAACATCAGACCACGAACTTAAATCAGGATGGAAATACTGAGCTAAAATTAAAGATTTATTCATAGGTAGCATATTGTTTAAAACGCTATCCAATAAATTTGTAACTTCATTATAATAAACGTTTTTAAACGAAATTGCGTTCATTCCTGGCATTTGAATACTGATTGAAGGCTGGTAATGATAAGCGCCTTTACAAGAAACTTCAAATAATTTATATTCAATATCTAATTCTGTAAAATATTTTTTTATTTCTTGAATACTGTCTTTAATCCCGGCTATGATGCTACTAGAACTTATTTCGCAATAAATATGAGGAATAGTTATGTTCAGTTTTGATAAACCATAAAACTTATCCGAAAGAGGCTCAGTATTTAATCTTTGTATTATTTCTTGTTTTAGCTTTGTCATATTATTCTAATTCATGAAATATTTTTATAATGTCCATTTTTGTAAGATTTATATAATGCTTGTCATTAATTTTCATTACCGGACCTTGTGCGCAAGCGCCTAAACAATTAACAAATTCAAAACTATATTTGCCGTCTGAACTAAAACCGTTGCTGTTTAGTTTTGTGTGTTTAAAAATTTCCGCTTTTAATTCTTTAATGTTTTTTAAATGGCAAGAAATCCCTGAACATAGTTTAATATTATATTTTGCTTTGGGGCTAAAATTAAATTGAGGATAAAAACTTGCTATACCATAAATATTACCAGCAGGAAGATTTGCCCTCTCGCTTAGAGCTGAAATAAAATCATAGTTTAAAAAACCAAATTTTTCTTGATAATCAATTAAAATCGGTAGAATTTCAGACCTATCAATCTCGGATTTTAAATCTTTTAAATACTTTTCCATTTAACAAAATCTTATATCATGCAAATATAAGCATTGTTATTAAATAAACAATGTTATTTTATTAACAAATAAAGTTTTTTTTAAGTTTTTATAAAGAATTCTGTTTAGTTTCAAGATTTTATTCTCTATCCTGCCATATTTTGCGGTAAATCTTAAAAATAATTATACTTTATTCTTGTATTTAAAAAATAATTATATTTTTGCATAATTATAATTAAAGGAAAACAAAAAACTATTGAATTTGTCAAGAACATACAGCATTGGCGATTTAGAACTGATTAGCGAAGTTAAAGCTTCAACAATTCGTATGTGGGAAAAACGCTATAATATTTTTTCTCCTGTTCGTTCTGTATTAAATGAAAGGATATATTCTTATTCTGATTTGAATTTATTATTAAAAATTACTGTTTTGCAAGCTTTTAATTTTAAAATAGGTTATTTAACTTCCTTATCAAATCAAGAATTTGAAAATTTATTTGATGAATATAGTTTAAAGTTTGATACTCCAAATAAATATTTGTCTGAATTTTTATATTTATTTTTAGAAAAAGATAGCGAGAGTTTTGAAAATTTATTTGATAAAGTTTATAATCAGTTATTTCCCGAAGAGTTTATTATTAATGTTTTAGAACCATTAGTTTTTAAAATTAAAAAGTTAAAACAAATTAGAAATTTAGATTCTTTTTATGTGGATTATTTTTTGAATAAATTAACCCTGAAAATATTATATTTGGCTGAAAAAGAGAAAAAAGACAGAGCTACAAAAGAAATATTGATATTTCAATCAGATTCATCTGCTTTGCCTTGTAATTTGGCCTTAGTTTATTTTTTAGCAACAATAAAAAAATATAAAATTCATTTTTATTTCAATAAATTACCAATTGAAAGTTTACAAAAAATGAAAGGTGTTTTTCAAGCAAATATTGTTTATACAGAATTTAATGAAAATATTTCTAATGCGAAATTGATAAAATATTTTGAAATTTTAGAAGAAGTTTTTCCTATGTCAAAAAATATTGTTGGAGGCAGTCGTTTAAAAGATGGCTGGAAATTAATTCCCAATAAAGTTTATAGTATTAGAAATTTGGAAGTTTTGTATAAGGCTTTATAGAAGTTGAAAGTCTGTAAAGTCGAAAGTCTGTAAAGATAAAAGTCGAAAGTTGAAAGGGGCTTCGAGCATTTCGCTACGCTCAATGCTCGAAGGCAAACAACCACGAATTACACGAATTTACACTAATTATGGCTTCTCGCATTTCGCTTCGCTCAATGCTCGAAGGTAAACAACCACGAATTACACGAATTTACACTAATTATGGCTTCTCGCATTTCGCTTCGCTCAATGCTCGAAGGTAAACAACCACTAATTACACGAATTTACACTAATTATGGCTTCTCGCATTTCGCTTCGCTCAATGC
>JALOAQ010000133.1 GCA_023228725.1 Bacteroidales bacterium
CAAAATATGGATATATATTTTTTATTAAATAACGAATTTAATCCTCTAGGAAATTTATACAAAGCTACTATAGATGGAGCCAGTCTAAGTAGATATGATAATGTTTTTTACCATTGGGAACAAAAACAGGCGAAGGATATAGAGAAGATTTACAACAACTTATTTTTCAACTTGACACAATTTCAACGGAAAACTATAAAAGTTTTTTGCAAGAAAAATCTGATTACGATGCTTTAATTAACATTTTAGCAATGAATTTACTCACAAGAAACTACAGCACATATTATCACAACTATTATATGTTCCATGATACCCAAGGGAGCGGAAAGTGGTATATGTTTCCTTGGGATTTAGACAAAGCATTTCTTTCTTATGAAGTTAATATGCCATATTACCACACGTCAAAATTTTGGGCACCAGATAATCCTGTAATGGAACTAGCATGCTTTACACCAGAAGTCATGTTTGATATAAATACAAGAATGGACTACCTACATCAAAACTTAGTAAACAATGATTACATATCCCCCTGGCTTGACAGTTTACAAACAGTTTTGTACGATTCTGTTTTAAGTGATGAAACCGACAATATTTCCTCAATATCTAATTGGGTATATACTCTTAACAAAGCAAAAAATAGTTTTAACAATAGATACCTTGAATTAAAACGCCAATTTAACGAAAATTTAAAACCATTTAGAATACAAAGAGTAAAACATGTTTATAAAACACAAGATTCTATTGTATTTAACTGGACAAAATGCATAAGTCCAGATGATGAAATAGTAAAATATAGATTTTATGTTGGGAAAAAGGCTAATCTAGAAAACAGCGAATCAACATTAGTATTTGATGATTTAAATGACACCGTTCTTATTTTAAACGACTTGTCTAGAGGAAAATATTATTATAAAGTTGTAGCATACACTTCTAATCAAAATGCTGAGGCATATGATAACTACAACATTTTCTTTGTTGATAACACTGAACCAAAAGTGATGATTAGCGAAATAAACTATAATAGCAAATTAACAGAAGACAGTGGCGATTGGATAGAATTATATAATAACGACACTGATAGTATTGATATTTCAGATTGGGTTTTTTCTGATAACAACGACTTAAATGTGTTTAAGTTTCCAAAGGGGACAATAATGAACCCAAAATCTTATCTTATTTTAAAGAATAACAGTGATAAATTTTACTCTATATTTCCTACTTGTAATTGTTGTTTTTCAAATTTCGATTTCAAACTTAACAACGAAGGAGAATTATTGAGACTTTACAATGATATAGGCAGATTGGTTGATTCATTATTTTATTTACCAGATGAGCCATGGCCAATAGAAGCCGATGGAGGAGGTTCAAGTTTAGAATTAATAAGTCCAAATTTAGATAACTCACTTGCAATAAATTGGAAAGCGTCAATAAATAACGGTTCGCCTTGTTTGGCTACTCAAACTGCAATTAATACTTTGCTTGAAGATAAAAATTCAAAAATAAAAGTTTTCCCCAACCCTATAACAGATATTTGCTACATTTCATATTTTTCAAAAATTGACACAAACTATAACATAATAATAAGTGATGTTTTAGGTAATATTGTATTTCAGGAACAGCATAACTCTTCATCATCTGGTTTCTTTACAAAAGTTTGGTATGCAGATTCAGCTAAAAGTGGAATGTATTTAGTTTCATTAATTGAAAACGGTAGCATTACAAGTACAGTCAGACTTGCTCTTATACGATAATACCATTAAATTATTAAAAAAATCGTGACTTTTAAATTAAAATCTGAATATAAACCAACCGGAGACCAACCAGAAGCGATAAAACAATTATCTGAAGGAATTAAAGCAGGATTAAAACATCAAACTTTATTGGGTGTAACAGGAAGCGGTAAAACTTTTACTATTGCCAATGTAATTGCAAATTTTGATAGCCCTATATTAGTTTTAAGCCACAATAAAACACTTGCGGCACAACTATATTCGGAATTTAAAGAATTCTTTCCTGAAAATGCTGTTGAATATTTCGTTTCATATTATGATTATTACCAACCTGAGGCGTATATGCCTGTTACAGATACTTATATAGAAAAGGACCTATCTATTAATGATGAGATTGAGAAATTAAGATTAAGTACCTCATCAGCTTTGCTTTCTGGAAGAAAAGATGTAATTGTGGTAAGTTCAGTTTCTTGTATTTATGGAATTGGTAATCCTGATGATTTTCATGCAAATACTTTAAAAGTAAATATTGGAGACAAATATGGGCGTGATATTTTGCTAAGACATTTGGTTGATTCTCTGTACTTTAGATCGGATATTGAATTTAAAAGAGGTAGTTTTAGAGTTAAAGGCGATACAGTTGATGTATTTTTGGCTTATCATGACATCGCTATGAGGATAATTTTTTGGGATGAAGAAATTGAAGAAATATATTCTTTTGAACCTTACTCAGGCGAAAAGTTAGAAAGTTTAGAAACAGCCAAAATTTATCCTGCGAATATTTTTGTTACTACAAAAGAAAGAATTCAAGAAGCAATAATCCACATTCAAGACGATATGATGGAGCAAGTTGAATATTTTAAAAGTATAGGAAAACCTCTTGAAGCAAAACGACTTAAAGAAAGAGTGAGTTATGATATAGAAATGATTAGAGAACTTGGACATTGCAGTGGAATAGAAAATTATTCCCGTTATTTTGACGGCAGAAAACCAGGCACTCGTCCTTTTTGCCTAATTGATTATTTTCCAAAAGATTTTATTACTGTAATTGATGAAAGCCATGTTACAATTCCCCAAATTGGTGCAATGTATGGAGGCGATAGATCAAGAAAGGAAAATTTAGTGAATTATGGATTTAGACTACCAGCAGCCATAGACAACAGACCTTTAAAATTTGCAGAATTTGAATCTTTAATGAACCAAACTATTTACGTAAGTGCAACACCAGCAAATTATGAATTGGAAAAATCAGAAGGAGTAATTGTTGAACAAGTAATTCGACCTACAGGCTTATTAGACCCAGTTATAGAAGTCAGACCTTCTTTAAATCAGATTGATGATTTAATGAATGAAATTAATATAAGGATCAAAAAAAACGAAAGAACACTTGTTACAACTCTTACAAAAAGGATGGCAGAGGAGCTAAACAAATATTTTTTAAGATTTAATTTGAATTGCAGATATATCCATTCTGATGTTGAGACTATTGAAAGAGTTGAAATTTTAGCTGAATTACGTTCAGGAAAAATTGATGTTTTGATTGGCGTAAATTTATTAAGAGAGGGCTTAGATTTGCCTGAAGTTTCCTTAGTTGCAATAATAGATGCAGATAAAGAAGGATTTTTACGTTCGGAAAGGTCATTAACCCAAACATCAGGAAGGGCGGCAAGGCATTTGAATGGAAAAGTTATTATGTATGCTGATAAAATTACAAATTCAATGCAAAAAACCATTGACGAAACAAACAGACGCAGGGAAAAACAATTAAAATATAATGAAGAAAACAATATTACGCCAAGTCAAATTATAAAAGCACAAAGAGAAATTATTGGTAGAAAAGCAGAATATTACTCACCTGACCAAGCCAAAGATTTAGAAACATTAATTGCTGCAGACCCTGTGGTACAATACATGTCGGCTCCTGCGCTTGAAAAAACAATCAAAAACACTAAAAAACTTATGGAAGCTGCATCAGCAAAATTAGATTTTATAGAAGCTGCCAGACTTAGAGACGAAATGTATGTTTATGAAAAACTTTTAAAAAAATTAAAATAAAAAATAAGATTTATTTTGCAAACTTAGATTTTTCAAACAATTTATTAAGAAGATTTTCGTGTTTTTTAGGATTAGTAATTGGTAAACCATGTCCATTAAGTTCATAATTTAAAAGTTCTGCTTTTTTTAACTTTTTCAATTTAGGCAATCCATCTCTATTTGTTGTTGTAATATATTTTCCATTTTCATCAACAATAATTAATCTTGGCTTAAACACATCGCTACGTCCAATAAATTTATCCATAATTTTAACTGCATTATCATATTCTTCTTGAGTAGTTCTGCCGAGAGCTTCATAATTTTCTATTCGTTTATTATCCCAAGTATTAACTGTTGCAAAACTTTCAGAAACTTCGTCATCTATATTTATCCCTAAATTTAAAGTATCGTGTCCACTAGGCATAAGTACAACTTTACCTCCACCACCTTCAATATTTGCAGCATAGCGAGGCGTTGTAATTCCAGAAACCCAACCTTGCAGGTTTTTCATATATATTTCGCCTATTTGAATTGGAGAAATAAAATGGACAATCCCTTTTTCTTTATGACATTGCAATAAATAATAAGGATGTACACCTACCCAAAACATTCTTCTAAAAGTCTCGGCTAAAGTTTTGTAATAATCATTAACATGATTTAATAAAACGCTTTGATTTCGTACAGTAAAACCATGAGAATTAATTAAGCTGATAACTTTTTTAAAATCTTTAGTAATCTCCTGATAATGATTAACATGTGTCATAAAATAAATATGTTTTTCGTTTTCTTGACTATGTTTATTAGCTGAGTTCTTTATCATTTCTAAAAGACTATTTGTAATAGCCATAGGCAAAACTACTGGCACACGTGTAGCAATTCTAATTACTCTAAGATGTTCAATTTTGCTAAGTTCTTCTAAAATATATTTTAACAAATTCTGGTTAATCCTTAATGCGTCTCCACCTGTTACTAAAACTTCGTTTATATTTGTATTATAATTAATATAAAACAAAGCTTTATTAATTTCTTTTGTACTTATTTTAACTTCAGCGTCAAGCGACTTAGCTCTTTGGCAATGCGTACAATATGAAGCACAACTAGTATTTTCTGCAACAAACAAAGCTACTCTATTAGGATAACGTTGATAAGCCGCTCCGAAAGTTCTATCTCCTTCTTTCATGGCTTGTTCTGTTCCTGCTTTTTGAAATAATAAATTTGCTGGCGTAACAACACTTTGCCAAAAAATTGGGTCTAATCTATTCTCTTGTTTTTCTCCAGGCAACATTTTAGGGTAAAATGGATTTTCTTGAATTAAAGAAGCGTAATACGGACTTATGCGTAAAGGGTCTTTACCTTCTGCTCGCAAAGTGTTTACAACCTTTTCTATTTCACTTGCCTGATAATCAGTTAAACTAATTACTTGCTTTAGCTGTTCTACTGTTCGAATAGAGTTTTTTAACTGCCATAAAGGGTTATTCCATTCTTTTTCAGTAATGTTTTTCCATAATTTAATATTTTTATAGTTTCGTGGCTTGTATAAAAATGAATTTTTCATAATCTTAAAAAGTTTTAATTAAAAATTACCTAAAATATTTATTACAAATGTTTATAATAAATATTCATACTTTCTATTTGTCCTGCAATATGAGTATTGTTAACTAAAGTTCCACTATATTTATATGAAGCATTTAAAAAAGTTTTGTTCATTCCTAAGACTGATAATCTTGCAACGGCATAAGCAGTTTTAATATTTTTTTTCTTTAAACTTATTTCCATCAAATTCAACAAATAAGAAGCAAATCTTTTACCTCTATATTTTGGTAAAACAGCAAAATCAGTCATTTCTGCATTTTTTTCTTTGTGGTCCACTTCAGCACCTGACAGCCCTACTAATTTATCTCTATCCCAAACTCCAAAATAAAACAAACGTCCTTCTTGCATACCTTTAAGAATATTTGAACTTTCTATTGGAAAAGGATAAGTTGTAAATATTTGTTTTAATATTTCAGTTATTTCCTCCACATTAGTTTCATTTAGTTGTTCTATCTTAAAGTTTTGCAATTGCTTATTATTGTTATCAACTTCTACATCTTCCAATAAACCGGAGAATGTTTTCAACTGTTTTTCAGGATATTCTGCACGTTTTTTTGTAAAAAACTTTGAAGCCATAACACAATCATATTTTCCATTAAAAAACTTTGGAATATAAGCTTCTACTTTATAACCATTCATAACAAAATAAGGCAAATCGTCTGTTCTGATAATTGAGATAATCTTTGAATATGAATTTTCTTCGACCAAATTATCCAATTCTAACAAAACTTTATCATTGTCGTCTTTAGGATTTAAGTTTAATAAAAAAACTCTATCATTTAGTTTCCCATGTTGTACTATAGAATTTTCGACTTTATCGATTTTATCTATTCTTTCTTTTTTAATAATTTTTTTTTCTACTCTTTTTTGTTCTTTTAATAATATGTTATTCATAAAAATAAATTTTCTAATAATGAATTAACTATCTAAGCGTCAAAGCCAAGAAAACAGCAAGTCATTATTTAAAGTTGTTTGTAAATCAATTTGAATGAATAAACTTTAGGTAAAGGCATCCCCCAAAAACTGCAAGAACAATTTTTGCTTAAATTTAATAATGTATATGGTAAATATGTTAAACATGATTTTAAAATTTTAATGATAAAACAAAAGAATAAACTGAATTTCACAAAAATAATTCAAATAAAATACTCAAAGTTTATTCTCAAAAACATTGTTAATTTGCAAATATAATAAATTTTATACGATATTCAATAAAACACAGGATAAACATTCGCAAACCGCACCAAAATTATACTAACTGGCTATTTTTAAATACAGCTTAATTTTCAACACTCAGGCAAATTAAAATTCAAACAGAATAATTATTTAGACAGTTTCTATATTGCTTAATTATAATATATAACATCAAAAATCAGTTTTTAAGACAATATTATATATTAATTTAGCGACACTTTTAAAATTAGAATTAATAGTCATAAAAATTATTTAATAAAACGAATATGGCAAGAGTAAAAAAATTTATCACATGTGATGGAAACCATGCAGCTGCACACGTAGCGTATATGTTTAGTGATTTGGCATGTATTTACCCGATTACTCCATCATCCAACATGGCAGAAAACATTGACGAATG
>JALOAQ010000134.1 GCA_023228725.1 Bacteroidales bacterium
TTGCAATGCCTGTAAAAATAAAAATCACAGAAATTATCAATAGATTTTTTCTATCGTATTTTAATTGTGAAAATATTCCAATAATTCCTAAAATCAAAGGAAGAAAATAATATGCTGTTTTATTTTTATTCAAATATTCAGGTTTTTTATCTTGATTTTCAAGTCTGAAATTATCTATAAATTTTATTCCGCTTATCCAATTTCCCACAATTGGGCTTGCATGAGATTGTATATTATTTTGTTTGCCGGCAAAATTCCACATAAAATATCTTAAATACATATGTCCAAACTGGTAGCGAAACATAAAGCCAAAATTTTGCTTAGCTCTTGGAATTTCTGTTTTTTTAATTCCTGTCCATTCTGAATATGCAAAAATATGAAGTGGATTATCGCTCCACATTCTTGGCAAATATCTAATGTCGGACTTTTTGTAATTTGCACTTACTTCATGATTTATAATTTTATATTCACCATTAATTTTATCATAAACAGCCTGTCCTTTTTTATATGGTTTTGCTTTGTCTAATTCAGTTGAAAACTGTTGACCTTTCCACAATGGAGCTTTTTCATATTGATCGCGTTTTAGGTAAGAAATAAAATTATAAATATTTTCTGTGTTGTTTTGGTCTATGGGAGGATTAGAAGCTGACCTAATTATAATAATTGCATATGTTGAATACCCAATTACAAACATTAAAAAACTTGTAAAGATTAAATTTAATAATTTTTTATTTTTTCTTCCTGAGAAGTAAATTCCTAAAACTAAAATCAAGATAAAAATTAGTGAAAAACTAATTAATCCTGTGAAATAATTAGCGGAAAATTTATTAGTAAATAATTTCTCAAAAAAAGCCAAGATTTTAGGAAAACCTGAAATAAAATATTGCACAAAAATTAATATTCCAATTGCTAATCCACTTGTAATAGCAAGTTTTTTGTATGAAAAATCAAATTTATGCAAAAATATCAAAAACACTAAGGCTGGAATTATCAAAATATTAAGCAAATGCACTCCAATGCTTAATCCAAGCATTAAAGCAATAAGAATTATCCATTTTTCGGCATTATTATTTTTCTCGTCCAAATATTTTGTGATTAAATAAAGGCTTAGTGCAGTAAAAAACAAAGAAAGCGAATATACTTCTGCTTCGTTTGCTATTGCCCAAAAACTTGTAGAAAAAGCTAGGCTTAAAGCTCCAATTAGAGCTGAAAAAATTGAAATTATATAAGACTGCTTTTTATTTAGCTTATTATTTTTGGAATATTTTTCAAATAATTTTTCACTAAACCAAAATATTGTTTTAAAAGCAAAAAACACAGCCCAAGCAGCTGCAAAAGCAGAAAATAAGTTTATTGAAAAAGCAATTTTTTGTGGATTTATAGCAAATATTGAAAAAATTCTTGCAAGAAGTAAATAACTTGGGTTTCCTGGTGCGTGATTTATTTGTAAAGTATTTGCACAGCTAATAAATTCGGCTGAATCCCAAAAACTTATACTTGGAGATAGTGTTGTAAAATAAACGATAAAGCTAAAAATAGCTGTAATTAATGCGATTAAATTATGTGGTTTTTTTAGAGTTCTCACTTTTTAAAATTTACTGCTAAAATAGAAAAAATTAAAGAAACAAATAGTTTTTTTCAAGTTTAAAATTAATTGCACACTTTTTGTAATAATTTTATCAATCCATTTTAGATTAATATACAATAACATCATCTTTAAGACAATAAAAAACGCCCAATTTCAGGCGAGTCCGAACGACTCTATCGAGAAATCAGGCGTTTTTCTAATGCAAATATACAACATGTTTTATTAAAAACCAAATTTATTTCAATAAAAATTAAAAAAAAATTGCATTTATATCAAAAAATGCATCAAACAACAGAAAGACCACAAACAAAAAAGCCCTCGAAAGGGCTTTTTTGATATTAATTAAACTTTTTTATTATTTTATTCATTATTTCTCATTTGCAATTTAAATATTTAATTATTTTTGCATAAAATTGTTAATATTATGAAAAGATTATCCTTGTTATTTAGTTTGGTGGTATTTACACTTGTATTAAATGCCCAAGGTTTACATTATGGCGTAGTTGTAGGTTCTACAATGTCAAAAATAATTGAAAAATCTGAAATAGGTCAAGATTATAAAAAATCCACTAAATTTGGTTATCAAATTGGTTTAGCTGCTGAATATGAAATTTTAAGTTTTCTATATCTTGGAGCTTCTCTGAATTATATTACAAAAGGCGACAAATACAAGGATAACTTTGCTTTATCAAAAATAAATTTTGGAAGTTTTGAACTTCCTTTACAAATTGGTTATAAAATTCCAATTGGCAACCTAAGTGTAAGTGCAATGGTGGGGCCTTATACTAATGTTGCAGTTGTTGGCAAAAGAACTTTTATCCCTAAAGAGGAAGTTGTTCCGCCTTTTGAGTGGAATTTTGAAGAATCGCCACACTCTCAGTATTTAGATGATGAAAGCGATGTTTTTGGCGAGCAGTGGAATTCTTTTAAAAGATTTGATTCTGGAATTTGTGCAGGACTAAAACTTGGATTTAAAAACTATAATTTGTCTGCTAATTATTCTCGTGGTTTTGTAGATATAAGACCTGAAGAAACAATAAAAGCAAATCATTCAGTTTTCAACTTGTCCTTTATATATTACTTTAACTATTATTAAAATTTATAATCATGAAAAATCTAATAATTAGTCGCTTATTTTTTGTAACAACACTTATAAGTTTATGTGTTTTACAAGTTTCTGCTTTATTTGGGCAAGAAAATTATATTTATTTCAGTTCTGCTTCAGATAGTATTGAAATTGAAAGTATAAAAGTTGAAAATCTTACAACAGATAAGCATTTGAATATTGAGCCAAATGCTATACTTCATATAATTAATTCTGTAAGTTTAAAGTCTATGGCGCTTGAGCAACAGGATTTTAATATTTTTCCTAATCCTTCAGAATCGAATTTTTATATTAATTATTTTGCAGAAAATTCAGGTCAAATAAATTTTACAGTTTACAATATTTCCGGTTCTGTAGTTTATAGAAATTCTTTTTATAACAGAAAAGCATATCATCAAGTAGAGCTTAAAGCCAAATTGAGTGGTATTTATTTTATTCAAATAAGCGGAGAAAACTTTTCTTATTACACAAAACTTGTGGGAACAGCTAACGAAACTTATATCGAAGGTCTTTCGCATACAGAAAGTGTTGAGATTAATGATTATGAAAACGAGATAGTCTTAAAACAAAGTCTTGAAAATACTATGACTTATAGTTTTGGAGATGTTTTATTATTTACTTTTACCTCAACAGAAGGCGATATAACAAAACAAACTTTAGTAATAAATCAAGATGATTATTTTGATGGACAATATATTTATTTAGATGTTAATTTTTACAGATGTGTTGATATTGAGGGTAAACATTATCCTGTTATAGAAATTGCCAATAGAGTTTGGATGGCAGAAAATTTGAACACTAAATATTTTAATGATAATACAGAAATAAACAAAATAACAGATAATTCTGAATGGAGAAAAACAAACAAACCAGCATATTCAGAATATAATAATAGCCCAAATAGTTCAGGTCTTTATGGTAAATTATATAATTGGTATGTAGTTGATTATCAATCTTCTGTTTGTCCTGAAGGCTGGTATTTACCAAGTGATGAGGATTGGAAAATTATTGAAAATTTAATTGAAGTTCAGGATATTGATGAAATTGGTTGGCGAACTAGCAATAGTGCTTGTTATTTAAAAACTTCTGATAATGGTTTTTGGACTTTAACAGCAAAAACATTGGTAAATTCTACTGGTTTTACAGCTTTACCAGGTGGAATGAGAGCTTTGACAGGCGAATTTCATTATTTGAACGATTATGCAGCTTGGTGGACTTCAACTGAGTTTAATAGTAAAAATGCTTGGTGTAGAGCTTTAGATAATTCTTCTTGCAATATTTTTAGAGAAAATGGTTCAAAATCTTTGGGCTTGTCTTTGCGTTGTGTATATCAGAAAAAAGCTATGGAAAACGAATTGCCTGTTTTAGGCGAAGTTTATGTCGATTATTATAGCGGTAGTGTGCAATTTTTTAGCGAAATTATTAGTCATGGTCTTAGCCCTATAACAGAAGCCGGTTTTATGTGGAGTATTTTTCCAAATTTTGATGATAGTAATTCCGAAATTTATTATGTGGATGAAATTTATGAGCATGAACTAATGGCTTATATTGAAAATATTGAACCAAACCAAACTTTTTATGTAAAAGCCTTTGCTAGAAATTCAGAAGGCATAGCTTATAGCGAGGAAACTTCTTTTGTTACAAATGAAATTGATTTAGCTTTTGTTGAAATAATGGGAATAGATTCAATTTATATGGAATCAGCAAAAGTTTCAGTTTTTATAGAATCAGATGAAGAGGTTTCTTATTCAGGAATTGCTTGGGACGAAGTACCTGATTTTACAATTGGAAATTATGGCACTTATTATCCTTCAGATTATAGCGAATTAGAATTTTCTCATATTATAGATGGTTTAGAGCCAAATAAAACTTATTATGTAAAAGCTTTTGCACAAAACTCGGGTGGGCTAGCTTATAGCACTGAACTTTCATTCACAACTTTAGAAAGATTTTATACAACAGAATCCACACTTATAGATATTGACGGTAATGAATATAAAACTGTTAGAATTGCCAACACAGAATATATGGCTGAAAATTTACGAACCTCAAGACTTAATGACGGTACATTAATTCCTTTGGCTAGTGATCAGTGGGTTGTTGGTGTGGATTTGTTTTCTGCTTATATGGATTTTGATTCAGTAAATAATCATTTAAAAAATGGAAAATTATATAATTCATATGTTCTTAGAAGTGAGAAAATTTGTCCTGATAATTGGAAAGTTGCTAATGAAGACGAATGGCAAGAATTAGAATTACTTTTAGGAATGAGCATTGATGAAGTTGGTGAAATGGGTTGGCGTGGTACAAATCAAGGAGGAATGTTAAAGCAAGTAGGATTAGATAATTGGTTTTCGCCAAATCATGGAGCAACTAACCAAGCTGGATACTCAGCTCAAGCTTCGGGCTATGTAAATAGTTTAGGCGAATTTGTGGGCAAAGGGGAAATATTCTCAACTTGGGTTAATTCTGATACCTCTAGAGTTCGTACAATACAGAATTCGGAAGAACAAATTTTAAAAGAAGATGCAGAATTTGGTAATGGCTATTCTATACGCTGTATTAGGACAGGAGTAGGAAAGCCTACACTTACAACACAAGAGCCTACTGAGATAAGTGTATCTACGGTTAAAATCGGAGCTAATATTTTGGACGAGGGAGAAAGCCCAATCACAGAAAAAGGTGTTTTGTGGGGAGAATTTGATAATTTAACATTGGAATATTGTTTAGGTTTTCTAAATGCAGGCTCAGGAAGTGAGGATTTTTCTTTAACTATTCAAGACTTAAATCCTAATGAAGAATATTATGTACGAGCATACGCAACTAACGATAATGGCACGGCTTATGGCGAGATAAAGGATTTTCAAACATTGGCAGGGCTTTTTGCAAAAGGTCCAGGACTAATTGATGAGCAAGGCAATATGTATAAAACTATTGTTGTTGACGACATGGAATGGATGTCAGAAAATTTACGTATTTCAGAGCTTATAGCTCTTCAACTTGAATATGCTGAAACTCAACAAGATTGGATTGATAATTCTAATCTTCCTGCTTATTGTAAATACGAAAATTTTGAAGCTGAAGATATTAGTACTTATGGATATTTATATAATTTTGCAGCTGTTATGTCTGGTCAAGGCTCAGCATTGTGTCCTGATAAGTGGGTAATTCCAAACAATGATGACTGGGCACGCCTTGAAATGTTTCTTGGTTTAATTGAAGACGATGCTTATACTTTAGGTTGGCGTGGTACAGACCAAGGCGGTATGCTAAAAGAAGCTGGAAGCGAAAATTGGTTAGAACCTAATACAGGGGCAACAAATATTACAGGTTTAAATTATAGACCAGGCGGTATGAGAGATGGTGATGGAAATTTTTCAGGATTAGGTGAGTTTGCAAATATTTGGACTTCATCTGCAAATATTTGGACTTCATCTTTAAGAGAAGTTGACGAACCAACTGATGATCCAATTGCATATTCTCGTCATTTAAAATATGATAGCCAGCAAATAGGAAATGAAAATAACTTAGGAACTTATGGCTTTTCTGTTAGATGTGTAAAAATAAGCGATTATCCAACAGTGGTTTTAAAATCAGCAGATTATTTATATTATGATAATTCAATTATTTTGGCAGCTGAGGGTTTGCGTGATGGAGGTTTTGATATAGTGGAAAAAGGTTTTGTTTGGTCACTTAGCGAAGAACCAAGTATATATAATAATGATGGTTTTGTTAATCTTGGTGAAGGATTAGATGTTTTTTACCATATTATTCCTGATGTAGAACAAGGGGCAACTTACCGTATCAAAGCTTACCTTAAACAATTCGACGGTGATTATGAATATTCAAATGAGATTAGTATAGAGATTTTTTAAAATTTTTGTTTCTTTGTATTTTAAAAAAACATGAAAAAAAATATTTTAAATTTCACTTTTGGTCTAATAGGATCAATTTTAGGTTTTCTAATTTTAATTGTGGGTATTTATGTAAGTTTCTATAATTGGATAGGAATAAGCACAATTATTGTTGGTGCTTTTTTAGCATTTTCGCATAATGCTAGTTTTGTTGATTTTAAAAATAAAAAGATAAAGTATGCTTCTCTTTTATTTGGTATTATAAAAATTGGCTACCAAATTAGTTTAAAAGAAGATATGTATATTAAAATTATTGGTAGTGGGAAAGAAAATAAAACCGAAAATGGTGAAACAATATTCCAAGATTATAAACTAAGCTT
>JALOAQ010000135.1 GCA_023228725.1 Bacteroidales bacterium
CAATTGGCTGAAAGAAACACTGACAAAAATAGCCGATCACCCTGCAAACAGACTGGAAGAGTTATTGCCCGGTGCTATAAAACAATAATTTTGTCACTGCAAGATGCCCGTGGCCGAAGGCTTACTTACAAACTGGTCAAAAACCAATTAGAACTTGGAAACTAAAATAATAAACTTTAGATATGACACAAAAAATAGAGCGAGATAGCATAAGCTTTTATAAATAGTTAAAAATAGTATATTCCATGCCAACAAATCTGCCAGACATACGCACAGGCGAAATTGACGAGATACTGGGCAAAACCCCGAGAAGTCTTGTGAGCTGGGGTATCACGGTATTTTTTGTCATTATTGTACTTTTTATAACAGCGAGTTGGTTTTTTAAATATCCTGATGTAGTACATGCAACTATTGAGATTACCGGAAATCTGCCACCGGCTGATATAAAGGCCAGAACAAGTGGAAAAATTGATACTTTTTTTGTAATAAATAACCAGAAGGTACATGAAGATCAAGTTCTTGGGCTGGTAGAAAACCCTGCCGACTATTCAGAAATTGTAATTCTAAAAACACATTTGAACATACTAAGCAGCCAATGGCAAGCAAACGAAAGCTTGAATGAATGGGATATTCCTATTAGCGTAGGTAAGTTGGGTGAGCTTCAGGTTTATTATTCAGCATTTACATCGGCACAGCATGCCTATCAAAGTTATAGGGAAATAGACTATTACAAAAACAAAATAAATACAACACAGCTCCAATTAATTGACTACCGCACATTGTATAACTTTACTAATGAGCAGCTTAACACCTTGAAAAGTGATTTTGAATGGTTCTGTTTAAGAATAATGTGGGGGATTTAATTCCAGATATTTATCTTCAATCTCCCTGTACTGTTTAATTGCATTAGCGTTCAGCATAACTGCCCTTGCAAAATCATCAATTTGATTTGTTGACTTTTTAACTTTTTCTAAAAACACAAACCAGTTAAGGTATTGCGGCAAATACTTTGTTGCAACACCATAAAAAGGCTTAATCCATCTTTCGTACAAATTATCCAACGAATTTACATGTTGAACATGATAACATTTATTCTTGACATGTTGTTTGGATGCAATAAATGTATGATGCTCAAGGTCTTTACCTTTTGCCCAGGATATAATTGATGGGTGAGAATCCGAGCATAGAACATTGCTGTTACTGATTAATTCCCCTATCGTTTTCTCTATGCTTTTGACATCTATCCTTCCAATTTTGGCTATACGCATTACAGGATTTCCTTTCCGGTCTGTCGCAACCATTAATGACACTTTATCGTTGCTGACGCCGCGTTTTGTTTCCCTGTCACTTGGTCTTTTATAGGCATCCCTTTTTAAATGTCTTTGCCCCTTTTCATTTATATCTAATTGTTTATCATCGCATTCAACTATTCCTATTGAGAAGGAGGTTCCATTCATTGTTGAAACAGCAGACAACAATTTATGCCTCCAATCGAATATAGTTTTTACATTGACATCTAACTGTGTTGCAGCCTTTCTGATAGTTATACTTTTAATGGTAAGTTCCAAAAATTCTTGAAATTTCTCAACTTTCTTTATTCCTGAAATTGCTGTACCTGTGAAGTCATTAAACGTCTTTTTACACCCTTTGCAGTGGTAGCGTTTACGCCCTTTATAGACGCCATGACCATAAATATCAGCACTATGACAATGTGGGCATAATATCTTTTGGTCTTTATTAAGTTCTGATTTTATACTATCTAATTGAGGGGTCAATCCAATATCTTTCTTCAGAAGTGAATATAGCTTCTTCTTTTCTGAAAGGTCTAAATTATTGAGTATTTCTTGTATTTTCATATGAAAAAGATTTATTCCACAAAGATAATAAAATCTACATTATTCTTAAACAGAACCTTTTGAATTAGCCTCTAAAGACTATAAACGCTATGTAAAACTATTTGATGACCAGGTAATTCCGGAGCAGGAACTTGAGAAAGCCCAAAGCCAGTACCTTAGCAGGAAGCTGGCTTTTGAAAGTATCAGAACAAACATGGCTAATATTCAAATACAGATCAGTCAAATGCAAAGTACTATAACAGAGTTTAAAATGCTGGACAAACAACAACACGAAAGTTTGTATTCAGCACTTGTTGAAGCCGGCAATAATCTGAAGGCGCAATTGGAAATCTGGGAGCAAAAATATGTGCTAAAGACACCCCAGGCAGGCAAGTGTGTTTTTACTAAGTATTGGGCAAAAAATCAGAACCTGAATGTTAATGAAACGGTTTTTACCATATTACCCGATTCGCATGGAGCGCTAAAAGGAATGCTACTGCTACCAGCCGAAGGAGCCGGAAAAGTTGAACCGGGTCAAAAAGTAAATATCAGATTGGATAATTATCCTTATATGGAGTATGGCATGCTCGAAGGAGTAATCTCGCATATTTCTGAAATACCTGACGAGGGAGTTTACTATGCAACAGTAATTTTTCCGGCAGGTTTAAAAACCAGCTATGGTAAAACCTTTGTTTTCAAGCAACGCCTGAAAGGTACTGCTGAGATAATCACAAACGATATTCGCTTGTTTCATAGGGTATTACAACCACTAAAGCATATTCTTTTCGACAAAACCTGATAGGGAACAAATACTATCACTTAGGTGCCAAAATCTTCTCATATTTAGAAGCATTAGACGGGTCAACCTCACGCATAATATTCACCGCCTTGGTTTTTTCCTGCGGGCTTCCCTGAGAGAAAATATTGATGATTTCGTCGCGTTTAGCATTGAAAATCAGTTGTAAATATTGAGTTTTGCTATAATTTTTCCAAACATATTTAGCCTATCCAGTTCCATTTAGCTGTATTTTCCAATTTATTACGCTTTAAAAATGATTTTATTTGATTGATTTTCAACCACATAAAAATATTTAATTTTTTTATTGTAAAATCGCAAAAAATATGTTGCGTTTTATGTTTATTGGGCTTATATTTAAAGCCTCAAAACCAGCTTATGAAAACTATCCGTTTTTTTAGGTCTTTTCTAACCGCATTATTTAAGCTGTGCGCTTTAAAGCTTACACAAGTTGTTAGCTTGTTAAGTTTCATTGATAAACATGACTTTTCTCCAAGGCCACCACAAAAGCAAGGATGTGGAGGTTTAGCCCGGATAGCAATCTTTAATGCTGGTTGTTGTCATGAGCTTTACTACACACTTTTATTTGATAAGCAATTTGTGCCTTGTTGCACGACAAAATATATATTTTGGTTGGGTAAGAATAAGTTCGTTTAAATTGAGTGGTAATAGACTTTTTTTCTGAATTTCACTCTTTTGATCTATTAACAAATTAACATTTATTTATTATGAAAACAATTTTAAAATTATTTATAGCACTGTTTTTCTTAATCTCATGTCAAAAGGAAGTAATAGAAGTTATTCCTAATGACAGTCCTGATTATGCTAAAAATGAAGTGAATTTAGCATTACAAGAATTAACAAGTCTATTTATAGAAGCTAGTAGCTCCAAAGCTTTTCTTTCAGAGCTTAAAAAAGAATCATTAATTGAATATCATGATGATTATCTTTTAAGAAAACCCAATCTTAATAATAAGAATTCGGATGGCCAGATTATCAGGTTACTTAAAGAGTACTCAACAGATTTGGATTACGACAGAATTCAAGAATTAGTCAATAGTATTCCAAATTATGAAATATCCGTCCCAGTAAATGCTGAAGAATGGGATGAAAGTAGTTACAAACCACTGATCGCATATATTCCGAGTGATTTTAATGAAAAGATTCACAAAATGATTAAAGCATTTGATAATGACGGTGAGGAAAAATGGTTAAGTATTGAAGATGACCCCGAACTTCCTATCATCCTAATCAGACCAAAGGAAGATATTGATTATTCCAAATACACACCAGATAATGACACCAACCTTAAATCAAACAGAATAAATGGAGCAGCTGAATTTATAAAACAAATTGGCACTGATAACATTGGAGCAGTTGAAAGCTGGATTTCGGGGCCTAGGTGTGAAATTAAGGTTATAACCATATCTTCAAAAACAGGAACTATTATTTCTACCGATTATTTTAATCCAAAGAGACGTGAAATTAAAAATAAATTTAAAACCGTTAACCATAAAATTGGTACGTGGGATAAAAATATTCATGGTCAATTCTGGACAATGCAATGGTTTGAAGAAGACGGAGGAAATAGTGTTACAATGAGCGTACAGTTTAAAGATGAAAATGGGTTTACTAGTTCATTATCATATACTATTAATGACAAAGATGATGATTTAGGATTAAAGACCGTACATTTCAGTGATTACGTAGGAATGACCTATAATACAGGTAAAATAAAGTGGACGAATCACAATTCAATTCATTGTCCTTATATAGGTCAATGGGATACTCAGAATTGCTATGTTGGAACACCTCCGAGTGGCACACAAGCATTTATTTATGCAAATACTTTTTATTATACAGATATAAACGGCACTTGCTCATATCCTGGCAGCTGGTTTGATGGATACAATTGCTCCGTAACTTCTGTTCCTAATGGTGCACAACCATTTATCTACAATAATAATTGGTATGTGGCAGCGTATTAATACTAACAAAGAGGCTGTCTAAAAAGTCAGAGATTTGTCCTTTAGAATAAAATATTTAGCTTTTTATTCGAATAGGTATCCGAATAAAACAACCTCGAGAATACTTTTTAGACAGCCTCTTTCTAAAATCATTGAGAATGAATAATAAACAAGTTAAAACTTTGTTATTGATATTGATCTTAATAATCAACATTTCATGCAAAAATGAAAAAAGCAATGTTGTCGCGGTAATTAATGATGAAAAAATTTATCAAAACCAGATAGACAGTCTGATTAGAGGTGAACTTTATCAACTTAGAAAAGAGGCGTTAAAAAGCTATATCTCAAGATTACTGTTTGAACATGAAGCGAAAATTAAAAACATCTCAACATCTGAATTAAAGGATAAAGAAATAATTCGCAAAGCAAAAAAAGTAAAACAAGCTGACATTAATGAGTATGTAAGACTCAATAAAATTACAGATTTCGATTCTGTAAAAGTTAAAAACACGCTAGCAAACATAAATCAAAGGTTTAGGTTTGAGGTATATATTGATTCACTCAAAACAGCACAAAATGTAATAATAATTGATAATTCGACGTATTCAAATTCGAAAGATTTAGATATGCTTCATTCTCATAGTATAATTAAAAACAATTCTAAGCTGCAACTCTATTTCATCGCTGATTATAATTGTTCATCATGTCAAAATCATTACGAAAGAATTCTTGAATTATGTGATTCCTATAATGGAATAGTGCAGTTTAATTTTGTTCCTTATCCTGGTGATTTAGAAAATAATAAAGTATTTTTTGCAGAAGCACTTTCTATGCAAAATAAGTTTTGGGAATTCAATGATGATTTATTTGTAATTGATCATCTCACGGATTCCATAATTTCATACATAATTCAATTATATTCAATAGATTCGACAAGATTAATGCTTGATTACAACAAACGTATTAATTTTGAAAAAATAGATAATAATAAAAGAATTCTAGAAGATATGGATATATATTCTGTTCCGACACTTATTGTAAGTGATATTATTATCCCAGGTTACACTAGTTCTGATGAACTAATTCAAATAATAAATTATAAACTTTATAATAACTAAAAACAAAATGAAAAAATTATTATTAATCCTATTCTCTTTTATTCCTATATTTCTATCTGCACAAGATATAATAGAGCAAAAGAACGCGTATTATTTAAGCTTAAATATTAGCAAATTAACAACTGGAGACCAAAATGGATTTCATATTAAAAATGAATATAATAGAATGATTTTTAAAAACTTTTATATGGGATTCTCTTTAGGATATTTACATTCTGCAGTACAAAGCAGCCTGTTGTCAATGGATGTTCCACCTGATTTCGACAATAATATTGCTACTGGTGACTGGGGTTATTCAAGCGAAGATGGTATTAAAATTTTAGAAACTAGAACAAACCAGCAAACATATATTCATACGGATATAACTGTTGGTTATAAAGTCGTTAATTTAGGTGCTTTTAGCCTGAGATTAAACGCAGGTGGATCATTTGCATATATTAATAATACTTTTATAACGAGATGGGAACTAGGTACTTTTAATGGATTTATATCAGGTGAAACAAATCTACAATTAGTTTATCCTTACTACTCTAGATTATTGGATATAGGCATTGTTGCCCGATTAGATATAGTGTATGATCTTAATGACACTTTTGTTATTGGATTGTCTGCTGGAGGAAACGATTATCCAAAATCTGGTTATAGATTTTATGATCTTGGTATAAATTTAGGATTGAAATTTTAAATTTACCGAAAAGACACAATATCCCAGATTTTAAATTCTTACTATTCCTTCACTCATTGTTTTGGAAGCCCTACTTTTTTCAGCATTTCGTTTGCTTTATCCAATTTGTCGGGGAACAAGTTTTTGTCATCATATTTATTCAATGACTTGTCTATCCGAACAATTGGAATCTTGCGTTTCTTTATTTCTGTTGTCACTTTCATCTCTTATAAAATTTAATCACTGATGTTTCGCACTTATTCTAATATCACGTAATGATTAGCAATACAATATTTTGCATAAGAAATAATTCTTTGTGGCTCCTTTGGGCTCTTTGTGAAATAGCTATTACACAGAGTTTCCCAAAGTAAATACTTTTTAAAATGGATTATTTTAAACATTGGATAATCCGGACTAAGCTGACCCCCCTTCACCGGCGAAAATAATAGTTGGATTTAGGCTTTTTTTTACTTTTGAGAGGCTGACAATCCGGCAGATGCTGACCCCCTAGCTGTGAAA
>JALOAQ010000136.1 GCA_023228725.1 Bacteroidales bacterium
AATGCTATGAAATTTGTTTTATATCATTCCAAAATTACATCAAATCACAACCTAGGCTTAGCAAACGCCTGTCTATACAGTGTTTTAGCATTTGTCTTATGCTAAATTTTGCTAATTTAGCACTAAGAAGTGATTTGCAGACGCAAATTTACAATTCTATTTCAATATTTCAAAGAACTTTCTCTATTAAAATAATTCTAATTGAACTGGCTGTTTTTTTGTTACAGTTTGTTTTTTACCCCAAAAATTTATCATATTGCCGTATTGCTTATCGGTAATTTGCAAAATACTAACCATTCCATAGTCTGGAACAAAAGATGATACACGTTTTATATGAACATCTGAACTTTCTTTTGAAGCACAATGCCTAACATAAACAGAAAATTGCATCATGGTAAATCCATCCTTCAATAAATTTTTCCTAAACAAAGAAGCAGCTTTTCTCTCCTTCTTGGTATTAGTTGGTAAATCAAAATATACAAATAACCACATAATATGATATGCATTTAAACGTAATTGCTTCATTATTCTAAAATCGGATATTTTAAATTCCTAATTTCTCCTGCGAAATCTTTTGATAAAGAGGCTGTTGTAATCGACAAAGCAAGCGACAAAGGTCGTTTTAATCCATCAATTTTAACATCATCTGTTAAAACCTTTAATAATTCTGCTTTATGTTCTTTTTCTAAAATAAATACATCTTCAAAACTTTGATACATACTATAAACCCTTTTGTCAACATAAGGTCGATAAGGCTCCATAATATCATCTGCCAAACAATATGCATTATACCTGTTATGATGATGTATGCCTAAAGTAGGCAATAGTCCTGAGCCTACAAGTGCCCTTGCCACTGCTGCCCGCAAAACAATATAGCCATAATTTAATAAATTATTAGGAGGGATTCCATATCTATCTCTAATAAATCCTTGATGAAATAAACGAGACCAATAAATTCTAGCAGCTATTCCCTCCCTATTATCACTATCGCCTGACTTTACATTTTTTGATAAATTTAAAATATCCAAATTATCTTTACCAAGTAATTCTAATAATTTTGCTTGATTTTTTATTTTACTTTCAATAGTTTGTTTCCACAAATTCTTTTTGATAGATAAACTTGCATTTATTTGAGTGCGAAAAATTTCAGTTTGTAAACTATGAGAATCTAAATTTAGCATCATAGCTTGTGGCAAATGTTTAGAATTAGAAAACACAATAGCCACATTATTTTCAACCAAAGCTTCTATCAAAGGCAAACTTATAGAAATTTGCATATTATCTAGTATAACAAAGCCTATGTCCTCAACTGGTATAGTTCTAATTTCGCCATCTATATGAGATTCTGCCACAAGCTGATTGTTTTTTAAACTCAGCCTATAAGGATTGGTAAAAAATAAAGTTTTTTTAAGCATAAACTAAAGAGAAATTTTATATCTTATCGGATTAGCTTTTTCCCAAGCAGACATACTTTGTATTCTAAATTCATATTCACTATTATCCAGCGTTGATGCATTATGTTTTCTGAAAGTATAAAATTTAGAAGTCACTTTTTGCACTCTATAAAGATATTTACTTAAAAACTCTTTATTATTTTTATTGTCTTCATATTCTTCCTCACTTAATCCCAATAAAAACATATCGTTTATTTCAAGTATTTCTATAATTTCTAATCCATCTTCGGGCAATTGATAAGCACTTTCCCCCTTTTGTTTTCTTTCAACAGCTGTCCAAAATTGCACAACATCTTCTTGCAATTTCCCTTCCAAATCTTTGTAAATAATCACATGATGATTATTTCTAGGATTAACATATTGATTCAAATCTGACTTTAATTGTACGGTATTACTTAAATTTTCTTTAATTCTTACTTTTTTAATTGGAACTTTATCACCTCTTTTGTTTGGTAAAAATAAAGTCCATTCATTGTTTTCATAAAAAGCATCTTTAGGAATTTTAAAGTTTTCAGCATATTTAATATCTTTTCCATATTTTGCCAATAAATAATTACGAATAATTTCTTTAATTCCTTCATCAACAATCTTTTTGTATTTTTTCTCGTCCTCAATAGATGTAACTTTAACTCTAAAATGGTGAGCTTGTTCTTGTTTTGGTGCCTGTCTCAATCCAAAAACAGTTTCTTTATGCAATTGCCCTCTTACGCTAAAACCTTTTTTATTTCTCGTTAAAGTTTTATTTTGTTTTTTATGCGAAACAAGTATGCTGTTCACTGCCTTTTTTGTATCAGTATAAAACTCATCCCAAGGCATAGGAAATTTCTCAGAATCATCTAATCTTTCTTTATATTTTATATCATCAGATGCGTGCCAAGTGCTTAATTTTTGCAAAAAACCTTGTTCTGTCAAAGCAATTACTATAGCATCAACCGCGTGGTGTCTGTGATCGTCTCGTTTCTTTTTTGGGTCAAATTTAATTTCTCCACTATACTTATCAGCCCAAATTACGCCCTCTAATATTTTATGTGTTTTTTCTTTTAATATAGGTGGATTATTTTCAATTAAATTTAAATTCGGATTTATTTCTTTTATCTTTATTTTAGTAAAATACTTTCCAGCTGCTTCATTTACTTTAAAATTACTTAAATTGTCAATATCCAAAACTAACTCCTGCAAATCATTAACAGTAGCATTTAAACAAATTTGATTATTAGCATCAAGATCTGGTTTATCATTTACCGCTTTAGTAAAGTTTACATCATTTATATCCAATTCTAAAATCAACCAGTATTTTCCGTCAGGTAAGTTAGTTTTACAATTATAAATATAGCAACTAAATTTTTCATCCTTAACATTTCCAAACAACACAATTTTAGATTTTGGTTTTACATCAGGTCTTGACTTTTGTGTTTGCGCATTCTTAAACTCTTTATTTTTAATTGCAATATCAACCCAGTAAACACCATCTTCTTTGTTTGTAACTTTAATATTTCCACTTGTGTCATTTTTAAAAGTTTGCTTTTCTATTTTTCCTCTAAAAACTATTCTATCTTCACTAACTAGTGGTTTTTGCACATATCTAGGAATTATTAAAAAATCATTATCTACTTTAAGTTTTGCCCAATATTTACCATCAGGGTAATTCTCTAAATCAATATCCAGATTAAAGGAATCTGAAACTAGTTTTTTACCTTTAACAATAATAGGTAATAAAATTTCATCACTATTTGTTTTTGGTCTTGAGTTTTGCTTAGGCACAATTTCAATAATTTCATTATCCTCATTTAAAACTAGAAAACAATTATTATTCTCAATATTTTTAACTTTGCCTAATTCTTCTTGTAAATTTGGAATATTATCTTGCAAAATATTATTCAATCCCCACAAATGTCTTAATTCAGCGGTTAATTGCCCTGGCATTACTCTCACATCTGAGCAAATATTTGAAAGAAGTTCCACAGATTTTTTCGCAATATATCTAGTATCATTTAATTGTCTTTCAATAAAATCATCAAGTTTTAATTCGCTTTTTATTGTAAACTTTTTTGCTTTAGCATAAGGCAGTATTTGAAAAGCTCTATCAGCAACAGCATCCCAAGAGCTTACACCCCATAATTTTACATCCGGATTTTTTTGATAAAATTGATAAGGAGTTAATTCTCCTTTTAAATTATTAAAGTGTGATTCACAAATTGTTTTATTCCCAAAACTATCATCTAAAGAAATACTATAAGGTATTATATGTTCAATTTGAACAGTATTAGAGCTACCCAATAAATCACTTATTGCAATTGTCTTGCCTGTGTATGGACAACGAGGCGTACCAGAAACATCGGCAATTTCTTTCCACATAAGATATTTTTGCACATTGTTGCGTGAAGGCTGTAATCCATACTCCTGCAATCTACTGCGTGCTTCATCGTTTTTCTTTTCATTTTCTCTAATTCTAATAGTCATATCTTGACGGGCAGATTTAGTATTTCTTAAATCCCTACCCATTTCTACTTTAATTTTGTCAAAACGAAAATAATCACCAAATTCTATTTGATATTTTTTCATTAAAGCGTTTACCAATCTACGCATTTCATTTACACCTTGCTGTACGATAGGATTTCTCAAGTTTTCAACCACAGGCAGCCTATCATTCAAATCTTTCTTTTGCTCTACACTTTGGCTATGATGATAAAGATGGAAAAAACGAGGATCGTCAACACTAAAACCATATCTATTAGTCTTTGAACTTAACACTTCTTTAATTTTCAATATAGCTTCACCTTCTTTATTATCTTCCTTCAAGACAGCAACAACCTTATTTATTATGTCATAATGATAATCCTGAAAATACTCCCACCTTTTACCAAATGCGTTTTTTACTCCACCCAAAATCACTGCTTTATCATATAAATATCCTTGTTTTAAAAATGGTAAAATATTTCTTATTGCTTTAAGCGATACATTACAATAACCATCTTTTAATTTAATTTTAGAAACTGTTTCTAAATTACCTGAATAAGCATAAGATTTTTTTAATTTTTCGTAAAGCTTATCGTCATCTTCGTAAAAATAAAAACAATGCCAAATTTCATCATATTTTTCTTTCCAAACCTCAGGCTCAAACAATTCTGATAGTTGACTTATAGTTGTATTAGCAGTAACAGTAAATTTTTCATCATAATTAAATTTTTCATAATTTAATTTTAGTGCTTTTATAATTTCAGTAAAATTAAAATTCTTTTTCTTTTTATTAATTAAATCTAAAACAATTTGCTTTTGCTCGTCAGACAATGGATTCCTTTTCCCGAAATAAATATTATTAATAAATTGCCAAGCTCTAAATTCCTCAAATTCAGGGTGAGAAAGTGGACAAGGTTTTTTACTTCTTTTAATTATTTCGCCATTTTCATCTTTAGAAAACTCCCCATTTTTATTTATAACAGGCAATTCATCTTCAAACCTACAATTTGCTAATAATCCTTTTTGCGATCTTAAAGGTCTTTGCCAATACAATATACTTTCATTACTTTTAAACTTCACTTTTCTTTCTCCATCATCATCGGTTATATATTCAATATCTCCGGCCAAGACATACTTTAAAGAAATTTCTTCTTTAGTTATTATTTTATGTCTAGTTTCTTTTTTAACACTCTGAGTTTCATCATTATTGCTTAAATTGTTTTTATCTGTAATTTCAACAACCTCAACATTAGCTTCTCCATATTTCTCTTTCAAATAATTTAAACGAGTTGTGTTTTTCTTATTGTTAATGCTACCCTTAGTTTCTCTTATTTTTGTAAAAATTGTAGTTTTGGAGTCTAAATCATAAAATTTGTTTTGTTCTGTCCAAATTTTATCAAATTCTTCAATATACATTTCTCTAATTGTATATCTTCCTCTTAATCTCAATTCTTGGAATTTGTATGCTTCATTTTCTTTATTTGCAATAGAATTCAAATAATATCCCAAACTAGTGCCTTTAATTTTTTCTTTTGTTTCCTTAATTGGCAAAATATTTTCTTCGGGTTTTCCTCTTTCAAAAAGAGTTTGCGGATCAGCCCCTCCTTTTCTACTACTTAAAAATCCACGTCTTTGAATAAGATGGTAAAAAATTCTTCCTAACTCATATTTACTAACTTGTTTGTTGATGGCTTTTGCCCTTAGTTGATATGGGTTTAACTTTATCCAATCTACAAATTCAGGAGAATTTGGAAAAACACGTCCTTCTGATTTCTTTGTTTTATCCCAATTTTTCCACTCAAAAAGCTCAGCACGTTTGAGTGGACACATATCTTGCTCTATCAACAATTCTAAAAGCTTAATTTTACGCAAACGCTTTCTATAAAATTGTCTTCTTAGCTGACGAGCATCTCGCCTAGTAGCATTTCTTGAGACTTCTTTATCTCCTAATCCTATTGTCTTAGCAGTAACACCTTCTGGATAAATTCTAACCCCAGTATCCAAAATTTTATTCTTCTCATCATCTACAACTGCCCAACCAATGCTGTTTGTTCCTAAATCTAAACCTAGTATTTTAGCCATATTTTCAAAATTTAATTATACAACACATAATATTTTTGATAAAATTATAAAATATATTTGGAAATACAAAATTAATGTTTATATTTGTGCTGGATATAAATCCAAAATATTACATCTTATCACAATAAGGCTATATGCCGAAGGATGTAAAATTCTGTACTCCCGCTTAGGTGGGAGTTTTTTATTTAAATCCAAATTTTATAAAATTTAGCAAAATTCAATTCCAAAATGGTGCGATTAAGAGTTTACACCATAATTGGCATTTAACAACAAAGCAAGTTTCAATTCCAAAATGGTGCGATTAAGAGTAGTTCAGCATTTTTAAATTCATTTGTAAATAAGCAGTTTCAATTCCAAAATGGTGCGATTAAGAGTGTAATTGGTTTGTTATTGCTGTAATTGTTGCAGGTTTCAATTCCAAAATGGTGCGATTAAGAGAAAATATATCTCAACGAAAAAGCAACTGAACAAGGTTTCAATTCCAAAATGGTACGATTAAGAGACAAATACAGAAAAAACAAGAATTATTGTAAAACAGTTTCAATTCCAAAATGGTACGATTAAGAGTTCAAGCCCGATTTACCAATACTTTTAAAATTTTGTTTCAATTCCAAAATGGTGCGATTAAGAGATGTAATTAATCATTAATATAAGGTATAAAGTACGTTTCAATTCCAAAATGGTGCGATTAAGAGCTACTTGAAAGAAACGAAACGCTTTTGAGAAAAAGAAGTTTCAATTCCAAAATGGTGCGATTAAGAGAGTAGTGATTTAGAGTTAAATTTAGAAAATTTTAAGTTTCAATTCCAAAATGGTGCGATTAAGAGAACAGGAGGTTCAGTTTTTAATAAACACAATTGGGTTTCAATTCCAAAATGGTGCGATTAAGAGAAGGTACT
>JALOAQ010000137.1 GCA_023228725.1 Bacteroidales bacterium
TTATTTTATAAACAATAAAAACAACTCTGAAGGAGTTGAATAAATTGAATTTTCGTGTGCAATATGTTAATTAAAGAAATGCTTAATCGTGTTAATATTCATCAAAATTCTACCGATAAAATTAAAAAGTTCGACTTTTAAAACTCGAACCGATTTGATGGAAAGAAACGAAACTTTATTTAAAAGATTAAAAATAATTTGTTAAAATATATAAAATACCTGAATTTTAACTTAGCTTAGCTAATACTATCATTTTTCAATAAAAAAACTATTTAATTTCAGTTTTTGTAAAAAACACTAATAAAACATATTTGTTTTATTTGCAAACTTAAAATCAAATTTATGAAAATAGCTATATTAATTATTAGTGGAGTTTTAGTTTTGTTTATTGCTTATTTGGCAATAATGGCAAGTCGCCTAAGAAAAGCTAATTTTGAAAGCGATAGTGATAAAATAAAAATTTTAAATGATAAAAATTTTAATTTTCAAATTAAATCCGGTATTACTTTGGTTGACTTTTGGGCTCCTTGGTGTATGCCTTGTAAAATGATGATTCCAATTTTAAACGAACTTGCCGAAAGCGATAAACATAATGTAAATATTGCAAAGCTAAATGTTGATGAAAATCCACAAATTTCAGCCAAAAATAATGTTAGAAATATTCCAACCACTATTATATTTAAAGACGGAAAAGAAGTTAAAAGAATTGTTGGAGTTAAACCGGCAAATTATTTATTAAAAGAATTACAAAATTTATAATTTTACAAAACATGAAATCTATAAATTCTCTAAACGAATTACATGAATTGTCAAAAGGAGCCGAAAAACACTTTATTTTACTTTATAAATCTAAAAGTGAACCAAGTAAATGTGCTATTGCAAATATTTTAGCAGCTTGTAAAAACATTACTATTCCTGTATTTTCGGCAGATGTTGCACAAGTAAAAGATATTCATACTTATTATAATATAAAGACTGTTCCAAGTTTTTTAATTTTTGAAAATGGAAAATTTATAAACAGTATTTCATCTTGTCAATCTGAAACTTTTTACAACACTTTATTAAAAAACGCAAGTTTTCACACTTCTACAAGCGAAAATCAAAAAACGCAAAAAAGGGTAAGTGTTTATTCCACTCCAACTTGCACTTGGTGTAATACTTTAAAAAAATGGTTAGATAAGCACTCTATTCGCTATAGAGATATTGATATTTCTAAAGACCAAAATGCAGCAGAAAATTTAATGAAAAAAAGTGGTCAACAAGGAGTGCCTCAAACGGATATAAACGGAACAATAGTAGTTGGTTTTGACGAAAATAAATTGAAAAAATTATTAGAAATTACAAACTAAAAAAAGAAAATTAATATGAAAGAATTACAAGCTGTTAATCAAAACTTGGTATTAGAATTAGAAGACGAAAATACGGAAACTAAAACAGCTTCGGGAATAATTATACCCGATACAGCCAAAGAAAAAACAAATATTGCAAAAGTAAAATGGATGAGCTTGATTGAAAATTCAGAAATAGTTCCCGGCGACTTAGTTGTTTATAAACCTTTTTCTGGAACAGAAATTGAATTTGAAGGAAAAAAATATTTAGTACTTGCATACGCAGATGTTTTAGCAAAAGTAGTTGAAGTAGAAATGATTTAAAATTGTAGCTTTTTCTATTTTTTAGGTTTTATTTTACAGGCTTCACCTCTTCATTTTCTATAATTTATTATATTTGCAAAAATATTTTGCTATGAATATCCCAATGGTTGACTTAAAGTCTCAGTACTTAAAAATCAAAAATGAAGTTGATGCAGGTATTACAAAAGTTATAGATAATACTGAATTTGTAAACGGTACAGAAGTTAAAGAGTTAAAAAAAGAACTTGCTGATTATTTGAATGTTAAGCATGTAATTCCTTGTGCAAATGGTACAGATGCTTTACAAATTGCAATGATGAGCCTTGGTTTAGAACCTGGCGATGAAGTCATTTCTTCAGATTTTACTTTTATTGCAACAGTTGAAACCATTGCTTTGCTAAAACTCACACCTGTAATGGTTGATGTACTTCCTGATACTTTTTGTATTGATCCTGATAAAATTGAAAAAGCAATTAGTCCAAAAACCAAAGCAATCATTCCTGTTCATCTTTTTGGTCAATCCTGCGATATGGACAAAATTATGGAAATTGCGAAAAAATATAATTTATTTGTAATCGAAGACACTGCTCAAGCAATTGGAAGCAATTTTACTTCAAAACAAGGCTGGACTAAAAAAGCTGGCACTATTGGAAATATTGGTTGTACTTCATTTTTTCCGTCAAAAAACTTGGGTTGCTATGGTGATGGCGGTGCTATTTTTACAAATGATGATGAACTTGCAGAAAAAATTTCTTCTATAGTAAATCACGGAATGAAAATAAGATATTACCATGATAGAATTGGCGTAAATTCTAGATTAGATACAATTCAAGCAGCAGTTTTGAGAGTAAAACTTCCTCATCTTGACGAATACAACTCTGCACGAAGAAAAGCAGCAGATTATTATGATAAAGCTTTTAAAAATTGTTCAAAAATCACAACTCCTTACCGCTCAGAATTTTCAACTCATACTTTCCACCAATATACTTTAATTTTGAATAATGTAGATAGACAAAAATTGATGGAACACTTGAGTTCAAAAGGAATTGCTTCGGCAATTTATTATCCCCTTGCTCTACACAATCAAAAAGCATTTCAAGAATTTGATTATAATCCAAGTGATTATCCGGTTACAAACAAATTATGTGAAACAGTTATTTCACTTCCTATGAATACAGAATTAGACAATGAAAAATTAAAATATATTTGTGATTCTGTTTTAGAATTTGTAGAAAATAAATAATACATAGTAATTTTAGTAAAACTTAAAAATCAAATTCCACTTTGTGTGTTTGGAATGCTATATTAGAGCAATAATAAACATAAAATTGAATTATTATTATTCTTAATTTTGCTTCTTACAGGAAGCAGTATTTTTTTATTTTGCTACTTTTGAGAAACATTTTTAACCATAAAGTGCAATTTTTAAGAAACACTTTTAAATTTAAAATGCTATTTTTAGGAAACAATTTTCTTTAAAATATGCTATTTTAAAGAAACATTTTGTATATTTGCAAAAAAACAAACTTATGGACAGTTTAATAAAAATTCATCTGCGTTTATTACAGAAATTTTGCTAAAATTAAACACTTCTCCTATTTCCTAATATTTTTAAATTTAAAAACTCAATAGCAGTTTCAAATCTTTCTTTCTCATTACCTTTAATAATTTTATATGGAAAACCATAATTTATAATTTCAGTTTCGTATTTTTCAAATAAATATAATCTATTATTTGAATTTTCTCGAACAGCGTCAGCTAACCATGGCAAATCAGGATAGCACAATAAATGAATACAGTTTTTATTTTTTCTAATTTCTTCATCAATCCAATTTGGAGATTTTCCATAAACATGTAATAACCAAATTTTTGTAATAATTAAGTCTGTGTCGAAAAATACTGCTTTATGGTTTTTATTTAAAATTTTATTTTCTTCTAAAATTTGAAGTTTTGCAATTTCCAAAACATCTTTTTCAATATAAGGGCGGTTTAAATTTTCAACAAACTCACGAGCAAGCTCTTTAGTCCAGGCAAGCGAATAATGATTTGCCAACTTTTCCGCTAAAGTTGTTTTTCCGGTTGATTCTGGACCTGTAAGAACTATTTTTAAAGTTTTATTCATTAACAAGTGCTTTTTTCCATTTAAAATAACCAATAACTGCCAAAACTGTCAAAACAAAAAATAGTATTGCTGAAGGATAAAGCGATTTATAAACATATAAAATTGTTGAAATCAGGTCAACTACAATCCAAAACAGCCAATTTTCTAAAATTTTGCGTGCAAGCAACCAAGTTGCAGTAATGCTTAAAGCTGTTGTAAACGCATCTCCTACAGGAACTTTGGAATCAGTAAATTTTATTAAAATAAGATAAATTATTACAAAAAACAAGGTGGAAACAAGTAGAGCAAAGAATTTATGCAATTTAGACAATTTAAAAACTTGTAATTTTTCAGTTTTAGAAATATTTTTTGTTCTTATCCAGTGAATCCAGCCGTAAATACTAACAAATAAATAATAAAATTGAAAAGACATATCAGCATAAAATCCTGAAACAAAAAACACATAAATATAAAGTATAACCATTATAATAGCAGTAAACCAATACCAAGCATTTTGTTTAATTTGCAGAAAGATTCCAAGTAAACCAAGAAATGCGGCTAAAGTTTCTACCCAATTGCTTACAAGCCAATTACTGATTTGTATCATTATTTTCCTTTCAGAAGAGAATCGTAAAGTTTATCGTTTAAAATAATTTCCTGAGCTCTTAAAAAGAATGGATTTTGCTCATTAAAAATCAGCCAAAACTCATTGTTTTTCCAAATATCTCCGGCAATTAAAGCTTTTAAATGAGTTCTTAAATATTTATCTTGTTCTTTTGTAGCTTCGGGCAAAGAATCAATATTTATTTTATTTTCTTTAGCATCAATTAAAAGCTCTTCAAGTATATCGTCAGTAATTTCAAAATTTTTGATAAAAGAATTTACATTTGGATATTTTTTATTCAATTCAGCTCTATTATTATCAACATATTTTGATTCAAAACTAAATAATACTCCTTTACGCAAAAGTTCTATATGATAATCTGATCTTAATGTAGTATCTACAGGAATAAAATCGTCAGGCATGATTCCACCTCCACCGTAAACAGTTTTTTTATTAACTAAAGTTTCAAATTTTAAAGAATCTGCAAAGACTATACTGTCTTTATGTAAAAATTCGCCATGTTTATAACGATTTAAAATATCTGAGGAATATTCGTCAAATCCTTCATCGTAAGGTTTTTGAATTAACCTTCCTGTTGGTGTGTAATATCTTGCGATAGTTAATCTAACCGCCGAGCCGTCAGTAAGCATCATTTCTCTTTGCACCAATCCTTTACCAAAAGTTCTGCGTCCCACAATCACGCCCCTATCCCAATCTTGCAAAGCTCCAGACACAATTTCGCTGGCAGAAGCAGAACCTTCGTCAATAATTACTACTAATTTGCCACGATAAAATCTTCCATTTTTTGTTGATTTATACTCTATTCTCGGCATTTTAGCACCTTCTGTATAAACAATTAATTTATCACTTTGCAAAAATTCATCACATAAACTTACAGCTTTATCAAGATAACCGCCGGTATTTCCACTTAAATCCAAAATAATATCTTTTACGCCTGCTTTGGTAAAAGTTAAAAACACAGAATCTAACTCTTCTTTTGTTGATTTTGCAAATTTATTTAGCTTTACATATCCTATTTTATCATCTGTAACATAAGCTGCATCAACACTATAAATTGGAATTTTATCGCGAGTTATATTAAAAACCAAATTATGTTTTTCACCTCTACGCAAGACTTCTACTTTTACCACACTTCCTTTTTTCCCACGTAAGCGCTTTGCTACTCCGTTATTATCAATTCCTACACCTGCTATAACTTCATCATCCACAACAATAATTCTATCTCCTGTTAAGATTCCCACTTTTTCTGAAGGACCACCAGAAATAACGCCAACAACTAACAAAGTATCTTCCATTAATCTAAACTGCACTCCTATTCCATCAAAACTACCTTCCAAAGGTTCTTTCATTTTTTCGATTTCTTCGGCACTAATATAAACAGAATGAGGATCCATTTCTTTCAACATTCCAACAATAGCTGTTTCAACAATACTTTTCATATCAACTGTATCAACATACATAGCGTCAATAAGTGAAAGCATTTTATTAAATTTTCTGGTTTCGGAATTTACATCTTGAGAATAGCCGATATAATTGAAAAGCAAAACTCCACACAGCACTAAACCTAATATTCTAAATTTCATAATTTTAATTTTAAAGCATACAAAAATATAAAAACATTAAATGAATGCCTAATGTTTAACATTATTTTAATTTTACAAAAACTAAGCCTAAAATTTAATTAACAAAAATAATTTAAAAATTGTCAAATAAAATTGTGAATATTTAGCTATATACAGTTGAATTTGAACTAAATAAAGTATTTCGAAAAATTTAATATTAAATTTAAATAAATAAAAAAATGCGTATATTTGTACAAAGTAAATTTAAATTATAAAGAGATGATTAATTTTTGTAAACAAAAGCGTTTTTTTCAAATAATAAAAAAAACAATAATTTTTATTATATTTCTAATATTTATATTACCGCAAGGCATAGCAAATCCTGTATATATTGCTGTTGAAAAATCTGGGGGAAGTAGAAAATGGTATAGCTTTTGGAAAATCACATATAATTATGTTAGGCAAGACCCTTGTTATGAAATTGATGAAAACGATTATATTTATAAATTAACATGCAAAGATCAAGGGATTATTGAGGGTTTATTATTTGCATTTGAAGAAGGCGAAATTCTTATAAATCAAAATATTTATTCAGAAAAAGATGTTATAAAACATTGCAATAAACTTATCAGAAAAACTGATGAAAAAATACTAAAAGGCATTAATTCAGGTGATATTTCAAAGACAGTCAATTTACTTCCTAAAAACAGCAAAAAAACTAAACCTATTAAATTTTTATCATATTGGGAAGATATAGATGTAAAATCAGGCAATATTAATTATATAATAAGAATTGGTTCTTAGTGAAATAAAAGTTAGTGATTTTTATCGGATTTTTTTGTTTCTAAGTTTCAAGATTTCAGAATTTCTTCACAAAAAAACAATTCTCTTTTCCGTCTGTTTTGTCATGATTTTTGCAACAAGTGGCAAAAATCCCGCCAAAACCCCCACAAATCCCTTA
>JALOAQ010000138.1 GCA_023228725.1 Bacteroidales bacterium
TCATCGTAACGGGAGATACGAGAATGTCCATAATTTGCACATTAGATGATTGTGCCACAATAAATCCACTAATTGTTAGGGATATTGCAAATAAAATTAATTTTGATTTCATGGCTTATTGATTTTATTAATACTTAATTTATTCCTCATAATTTATTCCTACAAATATAGCTAAAAAAACTATTAAATGCTTTAATCTGACAAAAAGTTATTAACTGCTTATTAACGTTTTATTAACAATTTTTAATGCAAAAAAGCAAATTTATAAAACTTTCGACTTTTATTGACTACTAGGATTAATCAGATATTGTTTTACGGACAAAACAATTATTTTATATATTACAAGTCTATGGTTTGCTTTCTATCAGGACCAAGAGATAAATATTTGATTTTAACTTGGGTTTTATCTTCTATATATTTAATAAAATCAAGAAATTCTTTTGGTAGCTCATCTAGTTTAGTGCATTTGCTAATATCTTCTTTCCAACCTGGTAATTCTTCATAAATTGGTTCAATATCATCGCACATATCATAAGGCATATAATCTATAATTTCGCCTTTATGTTTGTATTTTGTAGCAACTTTAATTTTATCCAAACCGCTTAACACATCAGATTTAGTAATAATTAAATCTGTAATTCCATTTAGCATAATAGAATATTTCAAAGCTAGCATATCCAACCAACCGCAACGTCTTGGTCGTCCTGTTGTAGCACCATATTCATGCCCTTTATCTCTTAAAAACTGCCCTAGATCATCAAAAAGTTCTGTAGGAAAAGGTCCTGACCCAACGCGGGTACAATATGCTTTTACAATTCCAAAGACTTTTCCAATTTTTTGAGGCGAGACACCCAATCCGGTACAAACGCCTGATGATGTTGTGTTTGAAGAAGTAACAAAAGGATATGAGCCGAAATCTATATCCAAAAGTGTGCCTTGGGCTCCTTCTGCTAAAACTGATTTATTATCGTTTATTGCTTGATTTATAAAAATTTCAGAATCTATAAACTTAAATTTTTTAATAAAATCTATAGAATCAAACCACTCTTTTTCAAGCTTAGAAAAATCTTCAGTAAAATTATACCCAATAAATATCTTTTTATGATGAGCCAAAGCTTTATCATACTTTTCTGTAAAGCTTTCTGTAAAAATATCGCCAATTTTCAAAGCTAATCTTGCAGTTTTATCAGTATAAGCCGGACCTATTCCTTTTAAAGTAGAACCAATTTTTTCATTGCCTTTATACTCTTCATAAGCTTTATCTAATAATCTATGTGTTGGCAAAATTAACTGTGCTTTTCGAGAAATATATAAAGATTTACTTAAATCTATTCCAAGTTTTTCGGTATCTTCAATTTCTTTTTTTAAAATAATAGGGTCAATCACTACTCCATTTCCAATTAAATTTATAGCATTTTCTCTAAAAACACCACTGGGTATTGTATGCAAAACATGTTTTATATCGTTAAACTCAAGTGTATGTCCTGCATTTGGACCGCCTTGAAATCTAGCTATTATATCATATCTTGGTGTAAGTACATCTACAATTTTTCCCTTACCTTCGTCGCCCCATTGCAAACCTAACAAAACATCTATTTTCATCTTTTATTCTAATTATTATTTTTTTCTTTTTTTTGACATTCATTACAAATTCCATACAAATACAAGGAATGGTGAGATACTTTAAAATCACTTGCTTTAGAAATTGTATTTTCAATTTCAGCAATTCGTGGATCGCAAAACTCTATAACTTTTCCACAATCAGTACAAATCATATGATCGTGCTGCATACAAGCATAAGCTTTTTCAAAAGTGCTGATATTTTTTCCAAACTGATGCTTTACGATAAGATTTGCATCTAATAAAATGTCAATATTATTATAAAGTGTGGCTCTACTAACACGATAATTTTTATTTTTCATGGAAATATATAGGCTCTCAATGTCGAAATGACCACTTCTGGAATAAATTTCTTCTAAAATAGCAAATCTTTCCGGTGTTTTTCTATATCCTTTTCTTTCCAAATAATCAGTCAGTATCTGGCGTACAGGAATATTATATTCTATAGCTTTCATAATTTGTTATTTTTTAGACTAAATTAAAATAATTTTTTTAATCCACAAAATAAATTTTCAACAAATTATTAACAAAGTTTTTCAAAGCAAATCTTTAATCAAAATGATTTTAATATCTTTGAAAAAATATTTTACTGTGATTTTTTTTAGATTAATAATAGAAAGTATAAAATTCTCTTTTTCTTCATTGATTAATAATAAGTTAAGAACTTTTTTATCTCTTTTAGGAATTACTATAGGAATTTTTAGCATTATTTCAGTGATGACTACCATAGATTCATTGGAAAGAGCTATTAAAGACAATATTGGTCAGCTTGGTTCAAATACTGTTTATATTCAAAAATGGCCTTGGAGTTTTGGGGCTGATTATCCTTGGTGGAAATACATCAACCGTCCTTCTCCAAAACTTTCAGAGCTTAATAAAATTGAAGAATTATCAACTTGTGCCGACAAACTTGCTTTTGCCGCTTCCACTATGCAAACTATAGAATACGAAAATAAAAGTTTAGAAAATATTGCTATAATGATGAGTACGCATGATTATATGCAAATAAATTTTATGAATATTGACAATGGACGCTACTTTTCGCAAATGGAATCAAATACCGGTCAAAGTGTTGCAATTCTTGGTTATCAAACTGCGCAAAATTTATTTTCCGGTACTCAAGCAGTTGGTAAGCAAATTAAACTAAAAGGTAAAAAACTTAATATTATAGGTGTTTTCGAAAAACAAGGTGATAATATGTTTAATTCAGGTTCAGACGAGTTGGTTTTAATTCCTATCAGCTTTGGAAAGACTATATTTGATATTGAAAGTGATGCTTTAAATCCCTTTATCTTAGTATCTGCTAAAGAGAGTGTTAGCTCGGCAGAACTTATTGATGAGTTAACAATTATTATGCGAACAATTAGAAAATTAAAACCTTTGGAAGAAGACAATTTTTCGCTTAATCAAGCAAGTATGATTACTAAAAGTTTAGACAATATTTTCAGAATACTTGATTTAGCAGGAATTATTATTGGTGGTTTTGCTATTTTAGTTGGTGGTTTCGGAATTGCAAATATTATGTTTGTTTCTGTAAAAGAAAGAACAAAAGAAATTGGAATACAAAAAGCTATTGGTGCAAAATCATATTTAATATTAATTCAATTTTTAACAGAATCAGCTGTATTAAGTTTAGTAGGCGGAATTGTTGGTTTAATTTTAGTCTGGCTTTTAACCCTTTTTGCCCGAAACTTAACAAGTTTAAATTTTGCTTTAAGTTTTGGAAATATAATGACAGGAACTTTAATTTCTATTTTTGTCGGAATTATTTCAGGCTTTGCCCCTGCACGTAAAGCTGCAAAACTTGAGCCAATAAAAGCTATGAATCAAATTTAATGTTTTTTGAAATTTACTTAAACTTCTTATTAAAAAATGCTAATTTTTAAATTAATTTTATATATTTGTCAAAATTTAAAACTTTAGATTATGGTGAAAAGAATTATTGGAATTGCTACGAGTTTTTTGCTTTTTACAGGTTTAAACTCTTATGCTTGTACAAATTTTATTATTACTAAAGGAGCTTCAACAGATGGCTCCGTTATGGTTTCTTATTCTGCTGATAGTCATGCATTATATGGCGAATTATATCATTGGCCTGCAAAAAAATATGCTAAAGGCGAAAAGTTACAAATTTGGGAATGGGATACAGGAAAATATTTAGGCGAAATTGACCAAGTTGAGCAAACTTATAATGTTGTTGGAAATGTAAACGAATTTCAGCTTGCTATTGGCGAAACGACTTTTACCGGACGTGAAGAATTGTGCCTCCCAAACGGAATAATGGATTACGGAAGTTTGATTTATACAACTTTACAAAGAGCTAAAACAGCTAGAGAAGCTATTAAAGTTCTTACTGATTTAGTTGAAGAGTATGGTTATGCAAGTACTGGTGAAACATTTTCTATTTGTGATAAAAACGAAGCTTGGTTGCTAGAATTAATAGGTAAAGGCGAAGGTAAAAAAGGAGCTGTATGGGTAGCACTTCTTATTCCTGATGGCTATGTTAGTTCTCATGCAAATCAAGCACGTATTACTACTTTTAAATACCAAAAGAAAAACGATTGGTTTAATCCAAAACAAACAGTTTTTAACTCTAAAGATGTTATCAGTTTTGCACGTGAAATGAAATATTTTGATGGCAAAGATTCTGAATTTAGTTTTTCTGACACTTATGCACCTGTTGATTTTGGTGGAGCTCGTTTTTGCGAAATAAGAGTATGGGCGTTTTTCAATGCTATAAATTCAGGAATGGACCAATATTGGGATTATGCAAAAGGGCATATCAAACGTGGCGACCACGGATATGCAACTAATAGAATGCCTTTGTGGATAAAACCTGATAGGAAAATTTCTCAAACTGATATGTTTAAATTTATGGCTGACCATTTAGAAGGTACTGAATTAGATATGAGAAAAGATATTGGTGCAGGACCATACGGAAATCCTTACCGCTGGAGACCAATGACTTGGAGTGTTGATGGCGAAGATTATATTATGGAAAGAGCTACAGGAACACAACAAACTGGTTTTTCTTTTGTTGCTCAACTTAGAAGCTGGCTACCTGACGCTTTTGGTGCTATAAATTGGTTTGCTGTTGATGACGCTGGTTTTACTGTATATGTACCAATGTATTCTACAATCACAAAAATTCCTCACCCATTTGCAGTTGGCAATGGAGACTTAATGGAATTTACAATGGAATCTGCTTTCTGGATTTTTAATATGGTATCTAATTTTGCTTATACAAGATATGATATGATGTATCCAGAAATAGAAAAAGAACAAAATAGATTGCATGCAGATTTCTTAAAAGAGACTTCTGAATTAGAGAGAAAATTAGCTGAAATTTATGAAAAAGACCCAAAAACAGTATTAAAAGAAGTAAATAATTATTCTAACCAAGCTGCTGAACGTACGCTTAAAGACTGGACACAACTTTATGGATATTTATTTACTAAATACATGGATGGAAATGTAAAAACTAAACAAGAAATTCCTGATGGTTATAAATATTATGCACCTAAAGTTGAATGGATTGAACTTAGCGATAAATGGAAACGCTTGATAGTGAAAGATACTGAAGGAAAACTTAAAGTTATAAAAGAAGGTGAATAAAAAGAGATAATTCTGTTAGAATTATTGGATAAAAACTAATTATTTTTCACACAATTATAGCCTTAAAAAGTTGTAATTGTGTGAAAAATTTGATATAAAAAGGCTTTCAAAACTTTTTGTTTTATGAATTTTAAAATTAGCAGAAAGATATTAATATTATTATCTATTATTGTAATACTTGTTTTTTACTTAATAAATAGATTTAATATAATAATAAATTCTGATTTTGCAGAAGCAAAAGTTGTTGATGAAAAAATTTGGTATAATCAAGATTCAACCCAATTTTTAAAAAGAATTGTTTATATAAATTTTGCTTATGATAATTCATCTCATATTATTGAAAGCGAAGAAAACGAAAATTACCAAGTAGGCGATAAGTTGAAAGTAATTATTAAAAAGAAAAATCCAAGAAATGCCTCTTCTTTTAGTTTTGCTGGTTTTTGGCTCAATAGCCTAATTTATGCTTTAATACCAATAATGTTTATTTCTGCTTTAATTTTAACTTTTATTAATGAAAACACAATCTTTTTAATCAGCTTTGGAAAAAATACTAAAAAGCATATAAGCAAATACACTAAAAACGAAAGCGGTGGATTAGAAAAATATAAACCGAAAATTTAAAAACCATAAGCAGCTTTTCGCATATCCGATATATTTTTAAATGGTTTTGCTGGTTTTAGATAAGTTTCTAAAAATTTATAAATACTAAACCTAATTTCAACAGCTTGATTTGTATCTATTCTGTCAAAACCATGACCACCTTCTGCATCTTGAAAAACTTTATACTCAAAAGATTTATTTTGACTTTTTAAAGCATCTATCATCACTAATACTTCTTCAACATAAACATCGTTATCGTTAGTATTAGTGTGAATTAGCAATGGCTTTGAAAGCAAGTGTGCATAAAATGATGGAGACCTTCTCTTGTATTCGTAGGGATTTTCTAAAATAGATTCGCCAATATGATAAGGAGCTGTAAAATATTCTGTGTAAGAAGAATCGTGAGAAGCTAATCTGTTTTCCAAATCGCTAACAGGAACGCCTGCAAAAGCACAAGCATATTTATCAGGATACCTTAAAATATTCATTAAAGCAATCATACCACCATGACTCCAACCAACTATGCCAACCCTTGTGCTATCAACAAAGCTGTAGTTTTCAATAATATAATCTCTACTTGCTAAAACATCTTCGTTTTCCAAACCACCATAATCAATATTTTCATAAACTCTTTTTCCATAACCTGTGCTACCTCTATATTCTGGAGCTACAACAACATAACCCTGAGCAAGCAATTCCTTAACTATATGTGTGTGATAAGTTGTAAAATCAGCATGAATACCGCCATGAGGCAAAACAATAAGAGGATAAGATTTTTTTATATTTACATTTTTAGGAATAAAAATATATGAATAAAATTGAAGTGGATTTTTTGCAAACCTATCATCATCAGTTTTTGGCTTCCACCTTGGCGGACCAACAATTCTTACTTTTTCAACATAAGCAATATCGTCAAATAAAACATGCCACATTATATCGTCAGTGCTTTTCAAAATTTTATCATAGGTATGCTCATAATCAGCAAGTTTTTGTTTTAAA
>JALOAQ010000139.1 GCA_023228725.1 Bacteroidales bacterium
AAAATAATGGTGTTGGGCTAAGCTCTTTTATTCAAAAAATGATTGAGAATAGAAATAAAATTGTAGATTTTAAAAAAATAAAAAATGCAGATGAAATAATGTTTTTAAAAGGCGTTAATTTATGTGCAGATATTGTAAATACTGACTTAAGCCTTGAGATAAAACATAATTCAAAAATTAAATATATAAATTTTGCCGAACAAAGCGGTTTGGATGATAGTATTAGCGAAAAAAGATTTAATGAAATATTTGAAGTTTATAAAAAATTTAAAAATAAGGGCTTGGAGGTTTATTTAAGTCCACATTCATTTTATTCTGTTTCGGAAACTTTGTTGGATAAAATTATAGAATTTTCTAAAAATTCAATTTTTTCTATCCATTTTATGGAATCTAAGGAAGAAAAAGAATATTTTGAAAATAAAGAAAATAAATTATTTGAATTTTTAAGCTTGTTTAATCCAAAAATTTCGCATAATCTTAACTTAGAAAAAGTTTATTCAAAATTTGAAAAATTTAAAAAAGCAAAATCCGTAATTTTAGTGCATAATGTAAAAACCAAAATTGAATATTTGAAAAATTATAATAATATTTATTTTTGTTTATGTCCTGCTTCAAATTTACTTTTACATAATGAACTTCCAAACGAAAATATGGTTTATTCCGAAAAAGATAGAATAATTATCGGGACTGATTCTTTAGCTTCAAATTATAGTTTAGATATTTTAAAAGAATTGAAAATTATGCAAGAAAAATATTCTAATCTAAGTTTGATAGATTTGTTGAAAATGGCTACTAGTAATGCTGCTAAGGCTTTTGATAAAAATAATTTTGGTAATTTTAAAATAAATTCAATGCCTAGTCTTATTTTAATCCAAGATATAGATTTGCAAAATATGAAATTAAAAGAAAACACTAATATTAAAAGAATAATATAAAGATATGACAACTTTTTTGTTTGATAAAATTATTTTTGGTCCTGTAAAATCAAGACGCTTAGGAGTTTCCTTAGGAGTGAATTTGCTTCCTGACGATTCAAAATTTTGCAATTATAATTGTATATATTGCGAATGTGGTTGGTCTGATTTTTCTGAAAAGAAAATACTCCCAAAAGCTTCAGAGGTAAAACTTGCTTTAGATAATTTTCTTAAAAAAGCAAAACAAGAAAATAACCCGCCTGATGTAATCACTTTTGCAGGAAATGGCGAGCCAACAATACACCCGGAGTTTGTTCAAATAATTGATGACACTATAGAATTAAGGGATAAATATTTTCCAAAAATTAAAATTGCTGTACTTACAAATGCCACTAAATTGCACAAACCTGAAATTTCTACTGCTTTGCAAAAAATAGAAATGCCAATTTTAAAGATTGACACCATGATACAGGAGGATTATGAATTTATAAACCAGCCAAAAGGAAATCCACAAATTAGAGATATAGCAGATGCTATTATTAAAAATTTCGAAAAACCTATAATTCAAACAATGTTTATAAAAGCTAATACGCCTGAAAGAAAATTTGATAATACTACTGATGAATCTTTGAAAAAATATTATGAAGTTTTAAAAGAAATAAATCCAAGTTTAGTAATGGTTTATTCTATTTCGCGAGCAACTCCAATGCAAGGAATTGAAAAGTGCAGTTTAGATTGTTTGAATAAAATTGCAGGAGAAATTAATGAGCTGGGTTTTGAAACTTTGGTAACGCCTTAATGCAAAAAAGTGAAAATATTTTAATTAGCCCTTTAAATTGGGGACTTGGACACGCAAGCCGGCTAATCCCAATTATTGAATATTTTTTAGAAAATAATAAAAATGTTTTTATAATTGGTAATGGTGAATCTTTTAAATTGCTGAGCGAAAGATTTCCAAATTGTAAAAGCCTATATTTATTCGCTCCTAAAATGAAGTATGGAAGGAGGAAGGCAATAAGTTTTAATTATATTTTGAGTGCGATTTTATTAGTTTTTAATGTTTTTATAGAAAGAAGAAAAGTTTCAAAAATTATTAAAAATTATAATATAGACACAATAATTTCGGATAATAGGCCGGGGGTTTTCTCTAAAAATGTAAAATCTATTTATATTTCTCATCAAGTAAATGTTTTTACAAAAGAAAAAAATAATCTTTGCAGTAAAATTTTGACAAATATTCATAAAAAAATTATTCAAAAATATGATTGTTGTTGGGTTCCTGATAATTTCGATTCGGAATTTGCAGGTAGGATGTCTGAAAATCCAAGTAAATTAAATCTTAAATATATAGGAATACTTTCTAGATTTCAAAATTTTGCAAATTATAGTCTGAAACAAGATTCAAAAACTTATGAAATTGTTGCAATAGTTTCAGGACCAGAACCACAGCGAAGTATTTTTGAAAATATTGTTTTGGATAAATTACGCAAAGAAAACATTAACTCGCTTATAATAAGAGGATTGCCCCAAAGTAAGGAAGTGCTTGAAAATGAGGCTAATATAGATTTTTTAAATCATTGTTCAGATTCTGATTTTTATAATTATTTAAAAAAAGCAAAACTCATTATTTGCAGAAGTGGCTATAGTTCTATTATGGATATGTTGGTTTTTAATAAAAATGTAATAATTCTTCCTACTCCGGGGCAACCAGAGCAAGAATATTTAGCAAGAAGACTAAACTCTAAATATAATTTTATAAGTTTGCAACAAGAAGAATTATATGATTTTGATTTTTCTAAAATAAAATTTCAAAACCAAAATTACTTTGAGAATGATAAAAATAAATTAAAATTTTTTTTAGAAGAATATTTATGAAAGTTTGTGGTTTTACATTTATCAGAAATGCTATAAAATATGATTATCCAATTGTAGAAGCTATTAGTTCTATTTTGCCAATTTGCGATAAATTTGTTGTTGCAGTAGGAAATTCAGAAGATAAAACTTTGGAGTTGATACAAAATATTTCGCCTGAAAAGTTAGAAATTATTGAAACTGTTTGGGATGATAGTTTGCGTGAAGGCGGGCGGGTTTTGGCTTTGGAAACAGATAAAGCCTTTCAGCATATTAGCCAGGATTATGATTGGTGTTTTTATATTCAAGGCGATGAGGTGGTTCATGAAAAATATTTGCCTGTAATAAAAAACGCAATGAAGGAACATCTTCATAACACAAAAATAGATGGACTTTTGTTTAAATATTTACATTTTTATGGGTCTTATGATTATGTTGGTGAGTCTTTTAAGTGGTATCGCAACGAAATTAGAGTTGTAAGAAATAATAAAAACATTTTTTCATACCGTGATGCCCAAGGTTTTAGAAAAGATAATAATAAAAAACTAAAGGTTGCACCAATAAACGCTTATATTTATCATTATGGTTGGGTAAAAGACCCAAGAGCTATGCAGAAAAAACAAGAAGATTTTAACAAATTATGGCATGATGATGAATGGTTGGATAAAAATATTATTAAAGCAGAAGAATTTGATTATTCAAATATTGATATTTTAAAAAAGTTTAAAGGCACTCACCCTATGCAAATGCAAGCTAGAATTGAAAGAATAAATTGGAAATTTGATTATGATTTATCTTTGAATAAAATGAAATTTAAAGATAAGCTTAAAAAGTTTTTTTCTAATTTAGGTTGGGATATTGGTCAGTATAAAAATTATAAATTATAGGTATAAAAAAAGTCGGAAATTTGTTCCGACTTTTTTATTTATATTTTCTTTAACTATTATTTTATAACAGTAAATTTGAAAACTTCGCCATTAACTTTTGCAAAATAAGTTCCGTTATTGAAATTGCTAAGATCAATAGCTTGGTTTGAAGAAGCATTATCTATTTTAGCAACTAAAGAACCTAAAGTATTGTAAATTTCAATATTTTGATTTTCAGCATTTGCAATATATACTACATCGTTAACAGGGTTAGGATATATTTTAATATTAGTTATTGCATTTTCGTTAACTTCTACGGGATTGTCAATTTCAATATCATCAACCATAAAAATAAAACTATCGTCTGATATACATTGAATACCAACATAAATTTCTTGACCGATATAATTTGAAAGGTTATATTCAACTAAAGTCCAATCATCAGCTGGCGCTTGAATATACTCACCTTGCGATATTTTTGTAAAATCAGCTACATTTGTTCCTGTTGTAGAAATATTAACAGTATATCTTTCTAAACCATAATCAGGAATATGGGTTTTGACATACATTCTAAATATAGCACCACCATTAATTTCTCCAGATTTTGGAGTAATTAACCAATCGTTATTAGGATTATCTACTGCAGCAAAACATGCACCAAAACGATTGCCTGTGTGAGGTTCTATACTTAATTGTGGAGTTGTTGCAGAAGGATTAAAAGCCATAAAAGAGCCAGTGTAATATGCATTTGTATAAGTATAACTTTCAATGCCATAAGTAGCACTACCATCAATATCATGTTGCGTCCAGCCCATAAATTCTAAATCAAAATCACCAACATTTGTTTCAAAACCTCCATCCATTGTTACACCAGCTTCAATACAGTTTCCAGATAAAGTAATAGTAATTTCGCCACCATTTGTTGTTATTACAAAAGTTTCGTTTGTTAATCCAGTTTGCGTTGGGTTATAATTGAAAGTAAATGTATAGCTCTCTTCATTTTCTAATGAAATTTCGCTTGCTTCAAAAGTTGTTGACCAAGGTGAAGTTAAGCTTGTAACATCAGAAACAGTTAATGTACCTACACCAAGATTGGTTAGAGTAAAAGTTGGCGAATTAATGTCTCCTCCTCCAATTATTATATTTCCAGCATTCCAAGCAAGGGGAGATGCGTATGCAATTGGAGTAGTAAATTCTTCAGTAGTAAAAGTCAGATTATCAACCTCGATCCAACTACCTGCAGTTAAAGTTCCGATATCAAAACCCTGAAATAGGCCAACTCCTGTTGATGTAATAATTATGTCAATATTGTCAGGTATTTGAACAGCCCCTTCAGGTATTTCAAGGTCAATTGTAAATTCGGCATAATCTGTTGTTAAATGACTTGCACCAAATATAGCTGCTCCAGCACGCACAGGTGCATCTGCAGCTTTATTAGTTGTTTCTATAATTATTATTGCGCTGTCATTTGCAAATAACTCACCTCTAATATATCCACTAACAGAAACTAGATTTTCTGCATATGGTTCACCTTGCGCTAGGGTTGATCCTGCTAGGCTTCCAATAAAAGCCTGACCTCCTGTTAATTCATTGTCGATTTGGAGGACAGGAATAGTTACAACATTGCTTTCAACGTGAATAGCGTAATTTCCACTTTGAGCTGTTGTGCTTTTTTGGGCAGGAGGATTACCTGTAATCATCAACCATCCATTTGGCATTTCACCTAAACCAGCCATAGCTAAATTGCTATTCCACTCTTCAAAATCATAATTATCTGCTCCAATTCCTTTAGCAGATTTTTGCATATTAATGGCTTTCTTAAGATTGCCGTCTACGTTAAGTTTAAAATTATGTTTTAAGACACTTTGTCCAAAAACCATTGCTGTACAAACTATCAGCATAATTCCAAGTACAAGTTTTTTCATTTTTTTTTCATTTTTTAGTTAATAATTTCATTTTTAATTTAAAATAATTGTACAAAAATAAGTATAAATTTTTAATAAACAAACAAAAAATCATTTTTTTAGGATAAAAATTTCTTTTTATTAAAAATACTTTGCAATTTCATTTTTATAACACCAAAAATAGCTTCACCAACAATACCTCCGCTCATTTTTGATTTTCCTTTTTGTCTATCTGTAAAAACAATATTTACTTCAGCTATTTTAAAATTATGTAGCCAAGCTTTAAATTTCATTTCTATTTGGAAAGCATAACCTATCATTTTAATTTTATCTAGATTTATTGTTTCTAAAACTTTACGGTGGTAGCAAACAAAACCTGCGGTAGTGTCTGTGAGCTTCATTCTAGTAATAAATCTCACGTATTTTGATGCACCATAAGAAAGTAGAATTCGGCTAAGAGGCCAGTTTACAACATTTACTCCGGTTTTATATCTTGAACCAACCGACATATCAGCACCTTTTAGGCAGGCTTTGTGTAAATTTATTAAATCATCAGGATTATGTGAAAAATCAGCGTCCATTTCATATATATAGGTATAGTCGTTTTTTAAACACCACTTAAATCCGGATATATATGCTGTCCCAAGCCCTAATTTTCCGCTACGTTCAATAATAAAAAGCCTTTCAGAATACTCTTGCATCAAGCTTTTTACAATATCGCCTGTGCCATCCGGAGAACCATCGTCAACTATTAAAATATTAAAATATTCCTCTAAATTAAAAACATAACGAATAATACTTTCTATATTTTCTTTTTCGTTATAGGTTGGGATAATTACAATATTTTCTTTCACAAAATTATATGTTTTAATTTGCGAATATACTTTAATTTATTTAAAACAAATAAAATTTTTTATTTTTTTTTATAAAAATAAAAAAATAATTCTTTTAAAACTCTGTGATACAGTAGGTTTGTTAGTGGTAAAGAAAAAGTTTTAAAAAAAATGAAAAAAGTTTTGCTAGTAATAAAAAAGGTTTTATTTTTGCAGTCCCAAAACGCTAAGATAAAAACTTAGTTTTGGATTTTAAAAGTTCTTTGATTTAATAGCGAGTAGCAAAATAAAACAGGTAAAAATTAGAATAACTTAATTTATATTTTTATATACTTTAAACTAGTTTCATTTGGATACAGGATTACGAAAGATATTTTTAAAAAAT
>JALOAQ010000140.1 GCA_023228725.1 Bacteroidales bacterium
AGCATAGCTTGGAATTTTGTTTTTTTGTAAATCTTCCCCCTTTTCGGGCTCGCGTCAGCAACCCCCTTTAATAAAAATTTTATTTTATTTTTCGTTCGCGATAAATATATTTTTCATTATTGTATATAATAATCCGAAACTGTCCTTATAATAAGTCGAAAGTTTATAAAGTTAAAAGTCGAAAGAGGATTATTAAAATATTTGTAAATCTGTTTTGTTATGATTTTTGCAACAAGTGGCAAAAATCCCGCCAAAACCCCCACTTTCTTGTAAAACCAACACCCCCATCTCAGATTATACGTAATTGCTTAAAAAAAGTTTCGTTTTTCGCCCACAAATTGGTTCGAGTTTTAAAAGTCGGAGTTTTTAATTTAATAAAATCAGCTGAGATTTATATTTTTACGTTTTTTTTAAAATTAAAATTTAATTTTCCGCCTGTTTTGTCATGATTTTTGCAACAAGTGGCAAAAATCCCGCCAAAACCCCCACTTTTCTTTACTTAGCATTGAGTTTTGATTGTTTTTATTTTCTAATAAGTATTTATCATTAAACTTTAATTTTAATTTTTTATTTTCACCAAAGTTTTTATGAATAAAAAATTATCTTTTTATAGTAACACTTCCTTTTAGTACATTTTTTTTATTTGCATCCAATGTAATAACATACCAATATGTATCGCTTGGTAAACTTTGTCCGTTATAAACTCCATCCCAGCTAAAATTCGCATCACTTGACATATATAGTTTTTTGCCAAATCTGTCAAAGATTTCAACTATCGCATCGGGATAATGATATAAGCCATAAATTAACCAAGTGTCATTATAGCCATCACCATTTGGTGTAAAAAAGTTTGGAATATTTAATGATTCATCTAAATAAACTTCTTGGCTAATCATACAATAATTTTGGTCCATTATTGAAATAATATATAAACCTGAAGGCAAATTTGTGAAAGAATTTGAATTTTGCCAAGTATCGCCGTCATGAGAATATACATATGGTTGAACACCTCCACTTGCAAATACTTCAATAATTCCTCCTTCTGAGCTATAAGTGTCCCAAACAGGATTTTCAGCAAACTCAATATTAATTTCTGTATTTCCAAAACAACCTATATTGTCATAAACTGTTAAAGCATATTGTCCTGCTTGGGTTACAGAAAAAGTAGGAGAAGTTGAACCATTTTGCCATAAATACTTATCATATTCTTTATCTGTTCTTAATGTATATTTATTGCCTTCGCAAAATACTGTATCGTAACCAATAAATGGCTGTACTAAATCATGTTCAATAATGTTTATCGAATCTTTTGCTGTACAATTATTTGTATCGGTAACAGTTAAAAATAAAGTTTGTGTAGAATTTACTAAAATGCTATTTGTGTTTAAACCATTACTCCATTGGTAATTTGTGTAAATACTATCAACTTCTATAAAATAAGATTCGCCATAACAAAATTCTATGTCATCGCCTAAATTTAAAATAGGCTGTGGAAAAATTTCAACTTTTATGCTATCTATAGCGTCGCAACCCGTGGAAGCACTAACTCTAACCCAGTATGTTCCACTGCTTGTTATTGTTAATGTATTTTCACTAGAATTATCATTCCATAAATAAATTAAATCTTCATCTTGAGCATTAGGGTTTAAAATAACGGCTTGGTTTGTGCAAATAGAAAAATCATCTCCTAAATTTATTATTGGCGATTCACCTAAACTTACATTTATATCTTCACTTGCAGTACAAGAATTTTCATCGCTTACTGTTAGAGTATAAATTCCTGCTTGGTTTAACCAAATATTTTCAGAAACTCTTCCATCACTCCATTGGTATGAGACAAAACCGGCAGGTGCTGAAATTAAAACCGAATCTCCATCGCAAATTATTATTTCATTTTCTAAATTAAGTTCAATTTTTGGATAATAAATAAAACTTATTGTGTCGTAAAAATAGCATTGAGTATGAGAATCAAAAACTCTAAGCCAATGATGACCACTATTTCCTGATGTAAAATATTGATTTGTGCTAGCGTTAGACCAGAAATATGAAGTGTAAGTATCAAAACTTGTAATTGTTAATTCATCGCCAAAACATAAAGAATCTGTTTCGGGCAATAAATCCGGATTAGGAATTTGTGTAAGGTTTGTACTCGCACTAGAACTACAACCACTTGCTAAATCTGTAACAGTTACAGAATATTCTCCTGCTTCGCTTACTTCAATTGTTTGAGTGGTTTCATTTGTGCTCCATAAATATTCAAAATTTCCGTTGCCTGCATTTAAAGTTTTGCTTTCAAAAGGACATACAGAAATATTTTCGGGTAATGAGATTTCTGGTCCTTCCAAAGGATTTAATTCAACATTTGTTTTTATGTAACAATAATTTTTATCAACAACATGAATATCATAATTTCCTATACTCAAGCCACAAACATTTTGCTCTAAAATTTCGTTATTGTAATAATATGTGAATGGTGGCACTCCATTAATAATTTGGACTTCAATACACATATCGTTAGGGTCGCAGTTATTACTGGAAATATTTATATTAGAAAATCCAAAATCTAAAGGATAATTAACTATAAATCCATCTTCTTCTCCATTTGAATTAAGAGTTTCGGGATTAAAACTTATTGTATTCGAAAAATATCCTGCAGCACTTAGTTGGTTTAGTTTATTAATATAAATAGAATTAAGCGAATTGGAATTTGCTACTCCTTTTATTTCTTTAATTTTAAAAATTCCATCATTATCAAGTTTAGAAATAAAACAATCAAAATCGGCATTAGCATTAATATTTCCATCGCCAAAATCTGCAAGCCCACTAAATTTTCCTGCTATAAATATATTTTGAGCTATATCAACTTTAATATCATTAGGAAATACATTAGCAAGTCCGCCAAAGCTTGTATTAAAAATTTCTACGCCTTCTGAATTTAATTTATGAATTTTTACCATATTGTTGGCTTGTTCAGACTTATATGAAATATAAGAATTTTCAAAAATATCAACATCAATATTTGCTTGGTTTGCAGTATTAGTAGCTTCTCCAAAAGCTTTAGCCCATTTGAAAGCTCCGGATTTATCATATTTTGCAACAAAAGTGTTTAAACTTCCATTTGCAGGCAAGTTAAAACTTCCAAAATTTATTGTACCTGAAAATTCTCCTGCAATAAAAACATTATTATTTTTGTCGCAAGCAATACTAGTGGCAAAATCATTTTGAATAGAACCATGATTTACCCGCCATAAAAAGTTTCCATTTTTATCATATTTTGCTAAAAAGAAATCTATTCCTCCTTTAGCCAATAAAGTCGAATTCCCAATAGCTATATGTCCGTCATAAGCTCCAGAAATTAAAATATTATCTTGATTATCTACACAAATTGCATTTCCAGAATTATCATAAAAGCCTGATAAAAATTTTCCCCACAAATAATCTCCTTCCGCTGAGTATTGAATTATAAAAACATCGCTTTCTCCACCAGAAGTAATTAGATTTCCATTAAAATTTGCCGTAGCTCTAAAATTACCAATAATGTTTATTCTTCCTTCACTGTCGATGCTAACTGAATTTGCTAAATCATTTTCTTCTCCGCCTCCTGATTTTAGCCAAAGTAGATTAGCATAATTATCAAATTTAGCTACAAAAAAATCACTTCCTCCATTTGAAACTACAGTTTGTGATTGAATACTTAAACTTTCGTGAAAAAATCCCACAATTACAATATTTCCTTGATTATCGCTAACAATATCCAAAACTTGGTCAGAAGAAGTACTGCCTATATTTTTAGCCCAAATGGGAGTGAAGCTATTTAAACAGTCAATACTATCAACTTGAGCTTTAATATTGTGTAAGCTAAAAACTAATAGGAATAATATATAAATTTTTAATTTCATTTTTTAAAATTCGTCATAAAATATAGCATTATTAAATTTGCCCCAGCTAATATATTTATCTTGGAATAATTTAATTCCTAAACCAATTTGATGAGTTCCGGTATGATAAGTTTGTAATGATGTTAAGCCTAAATCGTATTGATAAAAGATAGAAAACACATCAATTGTGATGCCAAAACTAGGAGCTAAAGATAGGGGCGATGCATTTCCTTTATCCAAAGTATTTCTATAAGAAAGTCCAAACCAAATGTCATTATCATTTCTTACAAATTTAGATTTTCTTGACGACAGACCACCATAATACACTTTCATATTAATATCTAATTGGCTGAGACCATGAAAATTAGATTTGAACAAGCATGAAGGACGTAATTGCACTTTTTTATGTACTTGTAAAATTGAACCTGCATGAATATTTGTAATAACATGGCTTATTGGTTCTAAACTAATATTGTACATTCTGTCTGTCCAGGGAATTAGGTTTTCGAAAGAAGCACCTAAAAAATTGTGGTTATATGAAAATAAAACTCCAGCGTTTGCATTAGGATTAAAACTTGTTTCTTTAGCATAATTAACTATTGGGTCGTAAATATTTTTAGTAAATTTTGTTTCATCTAAAACGTGTACTAAGCCTTTAAAAGCCATTCCAAACGACATTATAAATTTGTGATTTCTTTTATTATATAAAAATACTTGGTAAGAAAAATTAAATTGAGCTCCAAATTTTTGGTTTGGTCCGTTCAAATCTGAAAATACATATCCACCAATTCCACCTTCTCTGCCTTTAAGACGGTGTTTAAATAAAAAGAAAGATGTTTTTGGAGCATTATCAATGCCTATCCATTGTTGCCTATGAATTGTTTTAAATATTGTAGATTGAGTAATTCCCGTAAAAGAAGGATTAACTAACATAAAATCAAACATATATTGCTCATGCACAGGTAGTTCTTGAGATTTTAATTCTTTACTAAGAACTGCAGATATGAATATTAACAATATATATTTAATCTTAGACAATTTTTCTATGTTTTATTATATGTTCTATTTCCAAAAATAATACTTCCTATTCTTAAAATTGTTGCACCTTCTTCAACTGCTATTTTCCAATCTCCACTCATTCCCATACTTATTTCACAAAAATAGTTAAAATTTTTAAAATATTTAAGTTTAATTTCTAAAAATATTTTTTTTAATTTTTTAAACTCTATTCTAATTTTTTCTAAATCATCGGTAAAGCTTGCCATTCCCATTACACCGCAAATTTTAATATTTTCAAAATTTTTAAATTCATTGGATTCTAAAATATCTATAGCTTCATCAAAATTTAAACCAAACTTTGTGTCTTCTTCAGCAATATGAAACTGTAAGAGACATTTTATAATTTTATTATGTTTTTTTGCTTGTTTATTAATTTCGGACAAAAGTTTTAGACTGTCAACACTATGAATTAGTTCAACAAAATCTGCAATATATTTAACTTTATTTCTTTGTAAATGTCCAATTAAATGCCATTTAATATCAAGATTTTTTAATTTCTCGTGTTTTTCAAGCATTTCCTGAACTTTATTTTCTCCAAAATCTCTTTGTCCAAGCTCAAAAGTTTCTTTTATGGTTTCAATTGTATGAGTTTTTGAAACGGCAACAAGTTTTACTTTATCCGGTATTTGTTTTAATAAATTATCTATGTTTTTTTTAATTTCACTCATAAAAATTATTTTTTATTTCCTTGAATAGCTGCAATTGACAGTAATATTCCTAAAACTATTCCTAAAAAAGCTGCAAATAAAACTTGGAAATTTTGTGGTAATATAAACGTAATTGTATGGGCAGGTATCCAGAATAGAGGAATAGTTTTTTTAAATACAAAGCCCCATTGAACTTCCCAATTCAAATTAGAAATAATCTTTTTTAAGGGAATTGGCTTTAATAAAGCAGAAACTTTTCCGGCATTATTCATAATATGCGTGTCGGTAATTTTGTGCAAAGTCATAAAAACAGGAGCAAAGCTTGTATTCATCATAAGGCTGATAAAGAAAGCTCCAATAAGTTTTAAAATTGTGAAATTGCCGGACATTGCAGCGGAAATTCCATTAAAGACAGAGAATTTATCCAAAAAAGCCGGTATTCCAAGTCGAAAAACTCCCATAGCAACTGCTATCCACATGCCAAGAAAACCCCATACAATAGCTCTTGGAATTAATCCAAAACCTTTTTGATTATAAACACCATTTTTAATTCTTAAACCTATCGACTCACCCAAAGTTGCCAAAATTGCAAATTTTAGAAAAGCCATTATCAAACTATAATTATTATTAAAATCATTATAAAATTTGTAAACTCCATCAAACACAAAAAAAGGTAAGAAGAAAATTACTACTGCTAAAATAAAAACTAAATCTTGTTTTTTCATAATTTTATTTTTTTGTTTCTACAGGTGGTTTGCCCATATATAAATCGAAAACTTGTTTTGCTTTAAAACTTATTCTGTTCCAACCAAGCACTACCATTATTATAGAAATTATAAGCATAAAAATTAATACTAGCTCATATTTTGTAAAATCTTTAAATTTTTTCATTTATTTTTCAATTCTAATTCTGGCATCAACAGCTTTTATGTATTTTGTATTTCCAAGAAGTGGGTTTAAATCCATTTCAAAAATCTCAGGAGCAGCTTCCATTAATGCAGAAACTCTTTGAATTTGTTCGGCAAAAATTTCTTGATTTACACCTTCTTGACCTCTAATACCTTCAATAATTTTATAAGATTTTAGATTTTTTATCATAAAT
>JALOAQ010000141.1 GCA_023228725.1 Bacteroidales bacterium
CAGAAGTTGTATTCTCTAAAGATAAAGAGAAATTTATTGTAGGGCATACAGGATTAGCACTAGCAATAGTATTGCCTGGATCTGGTGTGCCTTCGCAATCAAAAAAGCTGATATCACCAGTAATGTTTATAGTATAATTAATAGGACCTGCATCCCAATTAGAAACAACTATATAATAAGCAGTACCTGCACTAACAGGTAAGTTGTTAATACTTCGAGAAGTACCACTATAAGCAGTATGATAACCTACAGTTGAACTAAAAGGACAGCCAGTAAAAACCCAAAGAGAAGCCCAAGAGTTATCATTTGTCATGTTTATGCTAATTGTACCTGTACTAGGAGCAATTAGTTCATAAACTACATCGTTTCCAGAACCTAAATAATCATTAGATCCTGTTCCATCGGTAACAGCACCTGGTGCAACAGGAGGCACATCATTTAGTGTGTAGTTATTACCGTAATCCTGAGTGTTCCCACCGTCATTAAACGGTAAATTTGTAATAGTAATAGGATCTCCACATGTGGAGCCTGTAATCTGTGCTATCAACTTGTTGTTTAAGCTCGAAAGCGTAACAATTAAACTTAAAGCTATTAAAAGCTTTAAATTTTTAAATTTAAGAAAAAATTTCTCCATAATTCTAAATATTAATTAATAATAAATAATTTTAAATTTCAAAATCGGTTCTTAGCTTTTTTATAAGCTATTTCAACCAACACTCTTGACTGTTATAAATTTATTATAATAAGTTTATTGTCAAAAGATTTGTTCATATTTTTTTTAAATCTATCCTCCTTTCATCCATTTTAAATTAAAAAATTAAAAACTTTTGCTTCCTCATAAAGGAATTTTTGTAAAATTACGCAATTTTTTTTATTAAAACAAAGTTTGTTACAGTTTTTTTCTTGAAATTATCCTAAATTTTTAATTTTTTCTTCTATATAGCAAATTTATTCCACCAATGGCTATTGGAATAATTATATTTATAATGTAAATTAATAAACTGCTTATGCTAATAATTGAAACTTTATCAGTAAAAATACCAAAAAACAAAATTGCAAATGAAATTCTTAGTCCAGCTTCTGCAATTGCAATATTTGGTAATAAATGAGAGGCAAAAAACATAGCTGAACTAGCAATAAAACAATGATAAAGGCAAATTTCAACTGAAAAAATTCTAAAAATTAAAAAATATTGAAAACTAAAAACTAAAAATCTTAATAAACTTAAAGAAAATAAAACTGTTTTATCGCTAAAACTTATATTAGGTAAATCATAAAATTTTGAAAACCAATTAGACTCAAAACTCCTGTTTTTTAGATACTTAATAATTTTATTAATAGAAAAAAATACTGCAAAACTTAAAATTAAACTTACAGCAATAAACAGATAAATAATGTTTTTATTAAAATTAAATTCAGAGCTTTTATCAAAATAAGGCAGTAATAATATAATAGAAATACTACCAAAAAAAATAGTAATTAATAATTGCGACAAATCGCTGATTAAAGTAAGAGAAGTAGCTTTTTTTCTGTTTTCTGCTTTTAAAAACATAACTCTACCAACAAATTCGCCAATTCGGTTTGGAGTAATTGTGCCAACACTAACTCCTATCCAAACATAAATTAATGCAGTTTTGCTACTTAGTTTTTCAATTTTAGAAATAATAAATCTCCATTTTTCAGATTCTAAAAACCAATTTGCAAGCATTAAAAATAAAAGAAAAATAAAAGCTGAAATTTGCTTGAAATCTAATTCAGAAAATAATTTCAACAATTCAGGTAAATCACTGCTGTTTTTAATTTTAAAAAACACAAATACCCAAGAGGCTATTACTATAATTAATTTTATAATAAAAATTAAGAGTTTTTTTAAATTCAGTTTTTTCAAAAAATTATTCTTTATTTATAATAGGTAGTAAAATAAATGATAAAATTCCTAACAGAATTAATAAAATTGTTTGCAAACCGTGGACAATCAAAGCAAAACTTGCAGCATTTATTTCAGAAATTCCATAAATTATTAAAGTTTGAATTATCATAAAATGATAAGCTCCAATTCCGTTTGGAGCTGGAGCTAACATACCAAAACTTCCTGCTACAAATAAAACTAAAGCTACACTTATATCTAAATTTTGCATACTTTCAAAAGCAAAAAAACAAGAAAAAAGCATGAAAAAATAAAGCAACCAAATAAATATAGAATGAAAAATAAACTTTCCTTTGCTTTTTACATCTTTAAGGCTGATAAAACCTTCCCATACTTGATTTAAAAATAGTGAAAGTTTTGAAAAAATTTTGTGTTTATTAAATTTACCTTTAGCAATTTTAATTAGTAAAAAAACACTTAAACCAATTATAAATATGCTAATAACAATAAATTTCCAAGAAAATAAAAACAATAATTTATCACCAAACTTCGGGTTATTGCCTAAAAACACTAAAATTTGCTCATAACCAACAAAAATTGCAATAATTGTAAAAAGTAAAAATATTATTAAATCAATAATTCTTTCACTAATCATTGTTCCAAGTACTTTAGCAAATGGAATTTTTTCATATTTTGAAATTATACCGCAACGACTAACTTCGCCCATGCGTGGTATTGCAAGATTTACAAAATATCCATTCATAACAGCCAAAAATGCAGTTGAAAATCTAGTTTTATTCCCCTCAGTTTCTAAAAGCATTTGCCAACGCCAAGTTCTACTAAAATGGCTAAACAAACCAAGAAAAGCCATTAGAAAAAACCATTTGTAATCTAAGTTTTGTATTCCTTTTACTAAGCTAATAAAATCAAAATCTTTATAAACTAATAAAAAAAGTACTAGCCCAATGCCTACAAAAACTGTAAATTTTATAATATTTTTTAAAATCGCCTTCAACTTTTTTTTACAAAAATAATAAAATTTTCAACTTTTGACTTTCAACTAAATGCGAAAAGCAAAAAAAAATTAAATCATTAAGAACATTAAGAAGAGTATTTAGTGGTTAGTATTTAGTTGTTAGTTTTTCTTTGCTAATTGGACGTAGCGAAAAACTAACAACTTTCGACTTTACGCTTTTTAACTTTATGAACTTTCCACTTTTAACTTTATAAACTTTTAACTTTTAACTCCTCATTTTGAGCGTAGCGAAATGCGAAGAAGCCAAAATTAGTGAAAATTAGTGTAAATTCGTGTAATTAGTGGTTGTCATCTTCGAGTTTTGAGTGAAGCGAAAAACGAGAAGCCATATTTGACTTTTAACTTTATAAACTTTTAACTTATCTTTGTGCCATGTTAAAACCAAAAAAACATTTAGGGCAACATTTCTTAGCTGACAAAAACATAGCTTTAAAAATTGTAAACTCTTTACAAAATCCTAAAGCTTTGCCTGTCTTAGAACTTGGACCTGGAACAGGTGTGCTTAGTTCTGAATTAATAAATAAAAATTTTAAACTTTGCCTTGTAGAAATTGATTTTGATTCAATTACATACCTTGATGAAAATTTTAATAATGAGTTTAATTTGATAAATGCAGATTTTTTAAAACTAGACTTAAATAAAATATTTAATTCGGAATTTTGCCTTATTGGAAATTTCCCCTATAATATTTCTTCACAAATTTTCTTTAAAGTTTTAGATAATATTCAAATTATTCCTGAAATTGTATGTATGATTCAAAAAGAAGTAGCAGAAAGAATTGCCTCAAAACATGGAAATAAAACTTACGGTATTTTATCTGTACTTTTGCAGTTGTTTTATGATATAGAATATTTATTTACTGTTAATGAAAATGTTTTTATTCCGCCACCAAAAGTAAAATCTGCAGTTATTCGTTTAACTCGTTACCGAAATGAAATTGAAGATTTAGATAGAAAAAAACTTTTTTTAATAGTAAAAACTGCATTTAATCAAAGAAGAAAAACCTTACGTAATTCTCTAAAATCTTTAATTAGCGAAAAAGTAGATATTACAAAACCTATTTTTAATTTACGTCCCGAGCAGCTTAGCCCCGAGGATTTTGTTTTACTTACGAAAATTTTAAGATGAAACAATATGTTAAAATGTTTGTAAGCGATTTTGATGGAACTCTGGCAAATAATAAATCAATTGTTAGTGAAGAAACAATAAATTTATTGAAAAAACTTGAAGAAATTCCTATATTAAGGCTTATCGCAACGGGTAGAAATTTATTTTCATTTAAAAACTTAATAAAACCTGATTTCCCAATAGATTATTTGGTTTTTTCTTCTGGAATTGGAATTTATGACTGGAAAAACAAAGAAATTATACAATCAAATCAAATAAATTCAAAGCAAACAAAGAAAATTTATGATTATTTAGTTAAAGAAAAATATGATTTTATGGTACAATTACCAGTTCCAAATAATCATTATTTTCATCATTTCAGCTCTGCTAATCCAAGCCCTGATTTTTTATCAAGAATAACATATTATGAAACAAAAGGCATTAAGCCAATTATAAATTGTCCAGAAAATGCATCTCAATTTGTTGTGATTTGTCAAAAAGAAAACGGACAATTAGAATTAATTTCTAAAAAATTTCCTGAACTGAAAGTTGTTAAAGCTACAAGTCCATTGGATAACAAATCAATTTGGATAGAAATTTTACCTCCAAATATTTCAAAAGCATCAGGAATTGAGTTTATTCGTAAACTTAAAAAAATAGAATTGAAAAATATTATTACTGTGGGCAATGATTATTACGACCTTGATATGTTAAATTATTCTTTAAAAGAAAACTCTTATCTTGTTGAAAATGCACCAGAAGAAATAAAAAATGGATTTAAAATAATTGAATCTAACGAAAACGAAGGAGTTGCAAAACTTTTAAAACGCATTTATAATAGTTGTTAGTGCTTAGTATTTAGTTGTTAGAGGGCGAAATGCGTGAAGCACTTTCTACTTTTATCTTTCAACTTTACAGACTTTCGACTTTACAGACTTTCGACTTTACAGACTTTCGACTTTTTATTTATTATAGCTAGACAGTTTTGGATTGTTATATACACTTTATTTAAAATTTAAAAATAATTTTATTCGACTCATTCAGAGTCGCGGTTTGAGATATCATTATAGCCGTAGGTTGCCACCTACGGCTATTTATATTCGACCACTTCGTGGTCATTTTGAATGAAATTTCTTCACAGCTTCATTTGATTTTTTTGCTTACTGCATATTTTCAAAACCTTAAATATTTTATCTTGACTAATTTATACATACCAAGTCCAAAGGACTTGAATGTTAATAAGCCCGAGTGAAACTCGGGTTTTTGTATCTCTGAAAACAGCAACTCTGAAGGAGTTGAATTTTTAATATTCATCAAAACCATACCAATAAAACTAAATTGGTTAGCCTTTCAACTTTACAGACTTTACAGACTTTCGACTTTACAGACTTTACAGACTTTCGACTTTACAGACTTTCGACTCAATCTCTTCGATATCAACATTTTCTTGTTCTCCGCTTATCATGTTTTTAATTGAAACTATTCCGTTTTTTAATTCATTTTCACCAATAATAATCACAAAATTTATGTTTTTATTATTTGCATATTTGAATTGCTTGTCCAATTTTGCTTTGTCTGGATAAATTTCACAACTTATTCCGTTTTGTCTTAAGTTTTGAGCTAATTTTATTGCAAGTTTTTCTTCTTCTTTTCCAAAATTTACAAATAAAACTTCAACTGGCGAATTAATTGTTTCTGGAAATTTTTCTAAACTTGCTAAAACATCATAAATTCTATCTGCACCAAATGAAATTCCAACTCCTGAAACATCTTTTAAACCAAAAATTTCTGTTAAATTATCATAGCGTCCACCACCCGAAATACTGCCAATCTCAATATCTTTTGCCTTAACTTCAAAAATAGCACCGGTATAATAATTTAATCCTCTTGCTAAACTTAAATCTAGCTCAACATCAGTATTCAAAGGTGAAATTTCAAGATAATTAAATATAGATTTTATTTCTTCTATACCTTTCAAACCTATTTCACTATCCTTTAAAAGCTTTTCAAGAAACTCTATTGTTTCAAAACTATTTCTTTTATTTTCTAAAATTGGGATAAGCTTATTAATAGCATCTTTACTTAAATTATTTGCTTCAAGCTCTTTACAAACATTTTCTAATCCAATTTTATCAATTTTATCAATAGCTATGGTAATTTCCAAAAATTTATCGGCTGCTCCAACTATTTCAGCTATTCCTTCTAAAATTTTTCTATTATTAATTTTTAAAACAACAGAAATATCAAGTTTAGTAAAAACTTCATCTACAATTTGCATTAATTCAAACTCATTAAGCATTGAATTTGAGCCTATTACATCAACATCACATTGATAAAATTCGCGATAACGTCCTTTTTGAGGCCTATCTGCACGCCAAACTGCTTGAATTTGGTATCTTTTAAAAGGAAATTGAATCTCGTGTCTGTGTTGAACTACAAAACGAGCAAAAGGAACTGTAAGATCATATCTTAATCCTTTTTCTGTGATTTTAGAACTTAATTTATTGATATTTTCTTCGCCTAAATCTTCCTCACTTACATTTTTTGAATAATTTCCTGAATTTAAAATTTTAAATAATAATTTATCGCCTTCATCTCCATATTTTCCAAGTAAAGTGCTA
>JALOAQ010000142.1 GCA_023228725.1 Bacteroidales bacterium
GTGTTTTTTACAATATAATCTACAATATATTGAGGCGTGTAATAAACTCCTCCTGCTTTTTTTACTTCTGGTTTTTCTTCAATTCTTGCTCGACCTCCTTTGGTTAAAGAAATCGTTTTCCCTAGAAATTGCTCATAAGCACTTCCCAAAATTTCAACAGACAAAACAGAAAATTCATAAGGACAAACAGGATAATAGAGTTCGGAAATTATTTCTTTTATAAGCTTGTTGTCAACAATGATTTTATTACTGATATTGTCCTTTTCAAAATCAAATAAACCTGAATTGTATTTTTGGTCTGCCCTATTAAAACGGTAAATTAAATTATTGTAAAAATTGCCACTTTTTATATCTGTTTTTAAATCTCCGTAAGGTTCAACACTTCTATCTTCTGCTATTCTTAAAAATATTATCCTGTCAATTATATTTTGGACAACAAAGTTTAATTCATCTTCCGTAATATCTTTGTTTCTTAGTGCAATATTCATCGCTAAATCAACACGCCATTTATCAAGCGATAGTAAAAATTCATTATCTACTGTGGATGTTCCTTTTTTGTTTTTATCGTTGCCGATGTATTTATCAAAACTCCCTTTTAAAACTTTTTCTTTGCTAAATGTATCCCATAAAAAGTCAAATTCAGAAACGTATTCTGTGTATTGTAAATACTTGATTCTTGAATTACTTGCTTTATCCGTTGGCTTTGGCTTTTTAGTACAATCGTAAATAGAAAATTCTTCAAAATCAGTAATTACGGAAATTGGCATTTTTGCACTCCAACCATAACGCCTGATTTGATAAGCTGGGTTTATATCTTCTTTTATATCAACACTTGGTTTTTTGGCTTCTAAGAAAAATAATCGTTTTCCTCCAACTAAACGAAAAGAATAATCTGGTGCTTTTGTTGCTCCACCAACTTTTACACGATCTTCATGAATTACTTCACGATAACTTTCGGCATATCCGTTTTCGTTATCAACATCCCAACCCAAGGCTTTGAAAAATGGGTCTATAAAATCTCTTCTTGTTTGAGTTTCATTATAATCTGCTTGTTTGTAAAATTCTTTTTGCTCGTCAAATCTTTGAACTAAGCTTTTGATTTTGTTTAGTGCTTCTTCTTTTGTTTGCATTCTACATACAGATTTACGGTAACAACTACAAATCTTGTTTAAGCCTTAATTTTGGCTTGAAAGCTTAACCTGCATTGCCACCAACTCATTTATACTCGCAACATCCTATCCCTTATACGCCCATGTTTGGAAATAAGTCGCTAGTTTGTTACGTATTATTTTCTACAAAGCTACTAATAATTTTTATAAAATAATTGTTTTTAATATTTTTTTTATAACATTAAAATTAATTAAAAATTATCAAATGGGCTTTTTATTCCTAAGCTAAATAGCCTTCTATTTCTTTCTTAAGTTTAGGTAAATGTATTGAAATTATTCCCCAAATGATAAAATCATCTACTTTGTCATAACCATGTATTACCCAATTTCTTGTATCTATTATTTGTCTTGCATTTTCAATTTGAAATTCAGGCGCAATTTTCATAATTCTATTCATTGCCTCACCAATAATTTCAATTTCTCTTTCAATACCTCTTCTCAGCAATTTATTGTTTTGATATTCATGAAAATCTCTTTTCTCTCCAAGAAAATCAAATATTGATTCAATTGATGTTTTAATGTCAAAAAGGTGTTTTTTTACTTCACGCTTCATAAATTAATTGTTTAGATTCATTAATACTTTCAATAAAGTATGGATTTGAAAGTGTTCTTTCAGTTACGATATCAATTTCTCTTTTAAATAGTTCTCTAAGTTTATAATGAAGTGTGAAATAATTCTTTGTGTATTCATCAACAGTTAAATTGTCTGCAAAGGAGATTAGGAAATCCATATCACTCTTATCTGTAAAATTTTCTGATACAACAGAACCAAAAGCATAAAGCCTTTTAATCTTAAGTGTCTGACAAATAGCAATCAACTGCTTTTTTCGTTTTTCTAATAATGGCTGCATAATTTATCTTTTTTTTCAAAGATAACAATAACTTTTATTAAACATTAGTTTTTAATAATTTTTTATAGTATCAAAGATAATATAATTATTTTATTATCCGAAGAATTTAATAAATTAATATCACTGCCTGTTTGCTTTAATAAAAATAAATTGTAAAGCTCGTTACTTGTTTAATATTTATATGCCAAAAGATTGTCATTTACTTTTAAGAATTTTTTTTCTATTTTTTTTTTTTAGATAAAGTAAAAGATTGACAATAACAATAAAAGCTAATAAAAATAACAATTATCATTAAAATATTTTTTTTTGTTTTCATAAAAGTAATTTTATTTCAAAATAAAATACAATATTTTAGACTTCAAAATAAATTAGAAAAAAATCTTAATATGCTAGTAATCACATATATCATCTGCTATGAGTGTATGTTTCTGTGGTAATTAATCAGTTTTCAATTATTATAGATGGACATTTTTGGATTGTTATATACAGTTAAACTTGTTGTGCAAAAAATCATCACTTTTTGAACTTTTATTTTTAAAAAATAAATTCAATTTAAAAAAAATTCTCCTTTCTACTGATACTCTTCTTTAAAAGAATTGCGGAAATTATATTTTGGGAATAAGTATGTATTAATTTTACAGTAATGTTAAAACACACTTTCCTCTTATTCAACTTCTTTATTCGTTTTTATTGCATTATACTGAAAACCCAAACGTTTTCCTGTTTGCATTTGATGTTTTAGTATTTTTTCGTTCATATAATGTACATTTATTAATTTAACGTCATTATAAGGCGGAACCAATAAATCAAATTTTAAAATATAAGCAATTAAAGATTCTATAAGAGTTCTAAAATTTTCAGAATTAACTATATTTTTACCAAACACCGGCAAATTAAATCCAAGCTCTCGTCTGCCTTCAATAAAAAACGAGTTTTCTTTATTGATAAATATTCTACCAACCAAATATCCCTGATCATCCACACGATTATACTTTAAAGAATCTGAAAGAAAATTATAAATATTAATTATTCCCGAATAAGTGATAAGTGGCTGATTAACATAGATTTGGTCTTTCCAAATTTCGTGATTACGTGGAAATTCAAAAATATTAGTATGCATATTAAAGATAATAATATCTCCAGCAATTTTAATTTTTACATCAAAATTTCCTTTATCTCGAAACTCTAGTTTAACTCTGTCGTCAACACCAATTAGCTCAGCATTATACTCATCAACAATTTCTCTTAAACTATTTTTAAGAATATTAAATGCTTGAAAAGTTTTGTCGTAAACCTCTTGTTTTAACTTAGATTTTTCTTTTATTGTTGCAATAATTGTTTCTTTTAGTGATTTATTTTCTTCCATAAATATTATAGTTTAATAGGCTCTTGCAAAAACAACCCTGTATTTCGAAGCTTTTCCTGAATAAATACATTTTCCTTCTTCTAAACTTGGATTTAAGGGTATAAATCTAATTGTTGCTTTTGTTTCTTCCTTAATTTTCTCTTCTGTTTCTCTTGTGCCATCCCAATGAGCTTCAATAAAACCCGGACTTTCCTCTAATATTCTTTTAAATTCTTGATAATCATCAACTTTATGAGTGTTTTCTTGACGGAAATTTAGAGCTTTTTCATAAATGTTTTTCTGAATATCATCAAGTAAAAAATCAATTTGTTCTAATAATTTATCATCAGAAATAATTTCTTTTTGCAAAGTATCTCTACGTGCCACTTCCCAAGTGTTATTTTCATAATCTTTTGGTCCAATTGCAATTCTAATTGGAACTCCTTTTAATTCCCATTCAGCAAATTTGAATCCTGGGCGTTGCGAATCTCTATCATCAAATTTATATGAAATACCTTTTGTTTTTAGTGTTTTGCACAAAGCCTTAACTCTTTCTGAAATTTTTTCTAAATCTTCTTGACTTTTATAAATCGGTACAATTACAACTTGAATTGGTGCAAGCTTTGGAGGCAAAACCAAACCATTATTATCAGAATGAGCCATTATTAAAGCTCCCATCAAGCGGGTAGAAACCCCCCAAGAGGTTGCCCAAACATATTCTTCTTTGTTTTCTTTATTTAAAAATTTAACATCAAATGCTTTAGCAAAATTTTGAGCTAAAAAATGAGATGTGCCGGCTTGCAAAGCTTTTCCGTCTTGCATTAGAGCTTCTATACAATATGTATCTTCAGCACCTGCAAACCTTTCATTTTCAGACTTTGTTCCTATATGCACAGGTATTGCAAGATAATTACGGGCAAAATCTTCATAAACATGAATCATTTTTTCGGCTTCTTCTATAGCTTCTTGCTTTGTTGCATGAGCTGTATGTCCTTCTTGCCACAAAAATTCTGCTGTACGCAAAAATAAACGTGTACGCATTTCCCACCTAACAACGTTTGCCCATTGGTTTATAAGTAAAGGCAAATCACGATATGAATTAATCCAATTTTTATAAGTGTTCCAAATAATAGTTTCTGAAGTTGGTCTAACAATCAACTCTTCTTCCAATTTTGCATTTGGGTCAACTTCTATACCCCCTTTTTCTGAATTTTTTAATCTATAATGCGTTACAACAGCACATTCTTTAGCAAAACCATCCACGTGGTTTGCCTCTTTACTAAAAAAAGATTTAGGGATAAAAAGTGGAAAATATGCATTTACATGACCGGTCTCTTTAAACATCCCATCTAAAACTGCCTGCATTTTTTCCCAAATGCTATAACCATATGGTTTTATTACCATACAGCCACGCACAGCCGAGTTTTCAGCCAAATCTGCTTTTATAACTAAATCATTATACCATTGAGAGTAATTTTCTTCTTTATTTGTAAGTAGTTTTGCCATATTAATTGGTATGAAATTTGCATTAAAAACAATAAAGTTCTTTAAAAAATATTTTTACAAAATTATAAAAATTCATAACATTATGAAAACATTTTATTACATATTGATTATTGTCTTGCTTAGCTTGAGTTCTTGTACAATAAATTTGTACACAACTAACGACTATGACGATGTTTATTTAACAAGCTCTAAACCCAAAAAGGAAATTGCTGAAACAAAAACTGTTGATGAACATAAAGCAAGTTATGAAGAAACTTATAATACTGAATTCAATAATACTGATGATTATTATTACGACGAGAATAATTATCAAAACGATTATTCTAGCGAAACCTATTACGATGAAAATGGAAATTTAGTCCAAAATAATTACTATTATGGCGATTACAACGACTATGGTTTTGATGACGGCTATTCATATTATTTCAATAATTTCAGATATTATTATCCTTCATATTATTACGACCCATTTTATTATGATTACTATTGGGGTTGGGGCATAGGTTATAATTCTTGGTATTATAGACCATACTACTCTTCTTGGTATTCGCCTTATTATTGGCATAGTCCTTATTATGCTTGGGGTGGTGGTTATTGGACTGGATATTATCACGGTTATACTGATGGATATTGGAATGGATATTGGTGGGGAAATAATTCAAACTTTGCCGATAATACTCATAGTTCAAGTTATTATTACGGACACAGAGGCTCTACTGGTGGATATGGCTCAAATACTATCTCTGGAAGAACTCCTAACTCAGGCTCATCAGGAAATAACGATGAAACCGGAACAACTAATACCAATCGAAGTCCTAAAGTACAAAGCAATGATTTAAACCAAGGATTAACAGTTTCTGACAAACCTATTAGAAGTGGCTCTTCAAGTGATGCTGATAATTCTGGAGCAACACCAAGCAGAAAACCTGTAGATGCTAAATTGGATTTGAATAAAGCTGATGGAACTTTATCTATAGATAATAACAAAACACCATCTAGGCAACCTATTATCACTGATTCAAAACCAACTAAAGACGAAGCTTCCACAAGACAACCGACTAATGTTAGTGGACGTGTAGATAATACTAATCTTAACAGACAAGTCAATCCTAATATTGAAACTAGTCAAACTAGCTCAACAACTACCAACAATACAGGGCGTGTTTCTGATAACAAAGCTAAAGAACCTAGCACTTATAATAAACCTGATTTTAATTCAAGAAGCAATTACAATCAAAATACAGGTTCGCGTAATCCTTCAAGTTCAGTTAGCAGTCCAAGTTCACGTCAACCTGCAAGCAGAGGGGGAGCTACACCAAGTCAAAGTTATTCACGCCCTTCTAACACAAGTAGCGGAAGCTTTAATTCAGGAAGCAGTAGTGGGCGTTCAAGCTCTAACCGTAGTTCTAGTTCTGTTCGTTCTAACTCAAACAGACCTTCTAATTCCAACACTTCACCAAGCCCTGCACGTAGTTCTGGCACATATAATTCAGGTTCTTCTAACCAAAGAAGCTCTGGTTCATATAATTCGGGAAGTTCATCTTCTAGTCGTAGCTCAGGCTCTTCATATTCAGGAAGCTCATCCGGCGGCGGAAGAAGTGGAGGTTCGTCAAGCTCAAGTTTTGGTGGTTCTAGTTCAGGAGGTAGAAGATAAATTTATTAAATTTTAAA
>JALOAQ010000143.1 GCA_023228725.1 Bacteroidales bacterium
GTAAAAGGTGCAAACATTGCTGGATTCATGAAAATTGCAGACGCAATGGTTGAACAAGGAGTTATTTAAGAAATAACAAAATAATTTAAAAAGTTGGCAGAGCTTAGGCAAAGCCAACTTTTTTTTGCTAAATTTTCACTCAAAAAATATTTTTTTTAGTATGAGTTGTTTTGTCAAAATTTAAACTTTTTTGCTTGATCAAAAAAGTTACAAAAAAATCAAGATAAAACAATGCTAGCTTACCCACCTCGACACAAAACAATGTAATTGTAAGTCAAACAAGCCTAAAATAAATTCCTGCACACAAGCCTGAGAAAATTTATTTTAGAATCGCAAGCGGTTTGACACAATTACTATTGTTTTGGTCTCACCGCTTAGGCTGCCCGCAGTTTTATCAGGCCAACGCGCAATAGCTCGTAGTAATAATTTTTGCTAAGGATAATAATTGGGACTTCGTAGAATAAAAGTTAATAAAATTTTATCGTTTTTATATTTCAAGACTTTCTAATTTTTTTACAAAACACCTCCCTTTTCCAGCCTGTTTTGTCATGATTTTTGTTTTGCTTTGCAACAAAAATCTCGCCAAAACCCCACAAATACAACCCCCACTCTAGTATATACGTATTTGCTTAAATAAAGTTACGTTTTTTACCCCCAAATCGGTTCGAGTTTTAAAACTCAAACTTTTTATCTTAAAAACATTTCAAACATTCGTTTTTTAAAAGCCTCAATTTTTTCTTGGGAATAATTAGCATCTGAATGTAAATAATCAAGAGCAAAACCTTTTAATATTGATGTAAATAAACTAATTTCTATATCAGGATTATCAAATCTTTCTGCAAAATACCTTTTTATTAATCTTTGCGATTTTTGCATTTGCTCACTATATGAATCATTTATTAATATCTCAAAAGTTTCTTTTTTTATTGAAAGTTGAAAATATAATTTCCAATAAACTTGATTTTCTTCAATTAATTTAAAATAAAAGGATAAAAAATCTCGCATTTCTTCTGTTGTAATCTCATCATCGTGGTCGGGGTTCATTAAGTTCATAATTATTCTAATAAAATCTTCAAAGATTTCACGTAACAGAGCTTGTTTACTCTCAAAATAATTATACATTAAACCTTTTGAAATTTGTGCTTTTTTGGAAATCATAGTAATAGAACTAGCATGATAGCCTTTATTAGCAAAAAGATTTAATGCTGTATCTAAAATCAGCTTTCTTTTATCTGCCCTTATTTCTTCAAACTGATCGGCTGTTTTTGGCGACATTTTTTTATTAATTGAACGATTGGTCAAAGGTAGCCAATTTTACTTTTATTTCAAAACTAATTAAGCTTTTGCTAAAACTGCTATGCTTAACTTCAAATTTTCCACAGATAATAAAATTTCTCCACAAGCCTCCATAGTTGAACCAGTAGTAACAACATCATCAATTAACATAACATGTTTTCCTTTTAGTTGAGCGGGATTTTTTATTGAAAATTTTCCCGAAACATTTGTCCATCTTTCTTCTTTTGTCATTTTAGTTTGAGTAACAGTTTCTTTATTTCTGACGAGATTTTCTATTGACAGTGGAATTTTTGTAATTTGCGAAATTCCTTTTGCTATCATTTCACTTTGGTTGTAACCTCTTTGTTTTTTCCGTTTTGGATGCAAAGGTACAGGAATTAAAAAATCTATATCTAAAAAATTCTTAGATTTTAACATTTGAGCAGCAAGTTCTTTTCCAAGTATTATTCCTATTTCAGGTTTATTTTTGTATTTTAAACTATGTAATAATTTGCGAAACCTACTTCCTTTATGAAATGTAAATAATGCTGTAGCTTTTTCTATTTTTAGTCTTCCTGCAAAAAGTTCTGTAATTGGATTTTCTAAAAACTCAGAATAATCTGTTCGTGGCAAATCATAAAGACATTGAAAACAGAGTATTTCTTCGCCTTTATTTAAAGCATTTCCACAGGCTTCGCAAATATGTGGGAATAATAAATGCCAAAAATCTTCAATATATGTTTTTAAAAACTTCAAGTAATAATTTTAGTATATTTTAGATTAATTGTAAATATAAACATATTTTTGTAAAGAAAATAAAAAACAATGATTTTTAGAACTTTAATAGAAATTCCTAAATTTGATTTTAGAATTTCACATTCAGACACTTGTGTTTTTTCAGGTTCTTGTTTTGCCGAAAATATTGGTACAAAATTAGTTTTAAATAAATTTTCTGCTTCAGTTAATCCCACAGGCATACATTATAATCCAATTTCTTTGGCCGAATCAGTATTAATGGCTATTTCTTTAAAGCAAATTTCAGAAAATGATGTATTTAAAGCAAATTCTTTGTTTAATCATTTTAATTTTCATTCTAAATTTTCTGATATAGATAAAACAAAGGCAATAAACAATTTTAATTCTTCGCTTGAAAATTTTAAGCAAACTTTGATTAAGTCTAAATATTTTTTTGTAACATTTGGAACTTCATTTGTTTATAAGCTTAAAGAAAATTATAAAATTGTTTCAAATTGTCATAAATTACCTGAAAAATTATTTGTTAGGGAATTTCTAAGTTTGCAAGAGATTACTGATACTTGGATAAAATTAATTCAGAAATTAAGAGAAATTAATCCTGAAATTAAGTTTATTTTCAGCATAAGTCCTATTAGACATTTAAAAGATGGGGGAATTGAAAATCAGCAAAGTAAATCTAATTTAATTTTAAGTGTTAAAAATATTATTGAAGAGACTATATGTAGTTTTTATTTTCCTGCCTATGAAATAATGAATGATGAATTAAGAGATTATAGATTTTATGCTGATGATATGATACATCCATCAAAATTAGCTATTGATTATATTTATGAAAAGTTTGCAAATTCTTTTTTTTCTCAGGCAAGTAAAAATTTAAATACTCAAATTGAAAAGATTAATTTGGCCTATAATCATAAAATTTTCAATCCAAATTCAGAAGCACATAAAAATTTTTGTTTAAATATTTTAAAAACTATTAATAAGGTAAAAAATCAATATAGTTTTCTTGATTTTACAAATGAGATAAGACATTTTGAGTCTTTTTTAAAATAAAAACTTTGGTTCAAAACAATTTAGATTTAATTTTGTTAATAAAAATCAGTTTAAAATATAAGAATTTTTACTATTTTTGTTTAAAACTAAAAATAAACATTAATTTAATAAAATTTAAGAATTATGAAAAGAATATTAATTATTAGCTTGGCTTTAATATTTGCCGGCTCAGTTTTTGCTCAAAAGATTGAAGTTAGAGAGGTTAGCGGTAAATTTCGCAATGGAAATCAAAATGCTTTATCTACTTTTATTTATCACAGTGATATTAAAACTGTACAAAAAGAATTTAAAAACTTATTAAAATCTTACAAAGGAAAAATTTCTGTAAAAAAAGGAGAAATGTTTGGAGACGATTTGCTTATTACTTCAGTGAGCAACAACACTTTAGATGTTTACGCTTATTTTGTTGACACAAAAGACGGAGCAATTGAATTAGTTGCAGGTTTTGATTTAGGTGGAGCATATTTATCTTCTTCTCTGCATCAAGAACAATATGCCAGAGTGGCTCAAATCATGAGAGAGTTTGCATTAAAAGCTACTGAAAAGGCTTATGCTGAATACATTAAGGGTGAGTCAAAAGATTTAAAATCTGCTAAAAAGTCTCATGAAAAAATGATAAAAGAAAAAACAAATCTTGAAAAACAAAACCAAGATTTCAAAAAGAAAATTGAACAAAACGAGAAGTCTATAGAAAAAATGTCGAAAAAGATTGAAGATGATGCTGCAAAACTAAAAGAAATGGAATCTGAGTTTGATAAACTTAAAAAAGCAGAGTCTAAGATTAAATAGTGGTTAGTTTTTAGTGGTTAGTGGTTAGTATTTAGTTGTTAGAGGGCGAAATGCGAGAAGCACTTTCGACTTTTAACTTTCCGTTTTGAGCGTAGCGAAATGCGAAGAAGTAATATCAAAGTTTCTCGTATGACTCACAGATTCGCCAACTTCGAAACAAAATATCAACCACGAATTACACGAATTTTCACGAATAATAAAACAAAAATTAGTGTAAATTAGTTAAATTAGTGGATGTCATCTTCGAGCATTGAACGAAGCGAAATGCGAAGAAGTAATATCAAAGTTTCTCGTATGGCTCGCAAGCTCGCCAACTTCGAAACAAAATATCAACCACAAATTACACAAATTTTCACTAATACTAAAACAAAAATTAGTGAAAATTAGTGCAATTAGTGGTTGTCATCTTCGAGTTTTGAGCGTAGCGAAAAACGAGAAGCCCTTTCGACTTTATAAACGTTCAACTTTACAGACTTTCAACTGTTTACTTTTTCTCTATTTTTTTCATTATCACTCCTTCTGAAGTTTTAATTTTTAGCATATACATAGCTGGATTTAGATTACTTAGGTTTACTTCATAAATAAAGTTTGGCAAGGTATTTTCCAAATTCCATTTTTTAATTGTTCTACTAGTAATATCCAATAATTCAATTTCGGCAAAGTTTAAATCCCAGTTTTCAAATTCTATATTAAAACTTGAAGTAAATGGGTTTGGATAAACTGAAATTACAGGTTTTTCCATATTATTTTCGCAGCGAATTTGTATTATATCTGATAGTTTTGAGCTTCCATCATAATCAATTTGGCGTAAACGGTAATAAGTTGTAGTATTTGGTTTTTCTTTATCCAAATAATCATAATCTAAAATAATATTTGAAAATCCTGCCCCTTGCACTGTGGCAATTACTTCCCAAGCTAAGCCTTGTGTTGAGCGTTGAATTTCAAAATAATCATTATTGATTTCGCTGGCAGTTGACCAAGAAAGTATAACTTCATTATTGTCATTACATTCGGCGGAGAAGGAACTTAGTGTGATTGGAAGCGGAGAACCATCATCACGCTTTTTGTGTAAGAACATTTCTGAAAACTGTTCAACTTCAAAAGCAAGTTTGTTGGCTGTTATTCCCGTAGGGCTGGCAGCAATTCCGCTTTGTTCAATAGCTATTCTAGTCCCTGAACAATCAGATAGACTAGCATTTCCATCTGATACACCGTTAGAAACCTTGGTTAAGGCTATATCAGCAAGCACTGCGTTGTCGTCTAAATCGTTTACTGTTGTAACCGTTGAAGCATAAGTATTTAGAGCTGCTAATTCATCATTTATAAACGGCAAGGTAATAGTTGCATTAGTAGGGAAGTTTGCTGAATTTGGATAAGCAGCTGAACTCATTTCCCATCTTCTACCCATGTATGCCGTCCAATGGCTTGGGTTATCTGGATTGGCACAGTCTTCCATGTGAGAAGGAGAGCCAACATAAGTTTTCATAGTAACTAAACCAAGATCAACACCAATGGCGTTGATAGAACCGAGATAATTGTTAGTAGTGCTATTATAGAAATGCACATCTTTAGACCCATTAACATAGCAAACAGCTGTTTCATTGTTTCCAGATAAATTTGTTCCTTTAGTTGGTAAAACAACAGTTTGTGTAGCAGGAGTATTTGCTAAACAGCCGACAGCTGAAGTATATGATATTGAAACTGAAGGCGAGTCACCACTTGGCATATTGTTCCAAACTAGTTTTACAATATTATCAGAGGATGTACCACCAGAAATAATCGTATAATCAGCACTAACTCCAGGAATATTCCAACCGTAAGCTGACATGCCTGATTCTGTGGTATAAGTTACTTCTGTACCAAAACAGATATTATTATTTGGTGTCATGCTTATTGTTGGAACTGGAACTGGGTTAATTGTGATTGCCTGTGTTCTTGCCGCACTTGTGCCACATGAATTTGAAGCAGTTACAGATAATGTTCCGCTTGTTGTTGCTGAAAGTGAAATACTGTTACCTGTTCCTGTAATTGTGCCGGTTCCACTGTATGTCCAGTTATATGTTACGCCAGATACATTGGTAACACTATAAGTTGTAGCAACTGAGGGACAAATTGATATTGTTCCTGTTATTACTGATGGTTGTGCAGGAGTCCCTGGCAATATAGTGATTGCCTGTGTTCTTGCTGTACTTGTACCACATGAATTTGAAGCAGTTACAGATAATGTTCCGCTTGTTGTTGCTGAAAGTGAAATACTGTTACCTGTACCTGTAATTGTACCGCTTCCACTGTATGTCCAGTTATATGTTACTCCCGCTACATTAGTAACACTATAAGTTGTAGAAACTGAGGGACAAATTGATGTTGTTCCTGTTATTACTGATGGTTGTGCAGGAGTTCCAGGCAATATTGTGATTGCCTGTGTTCTTGCCGCACTTGTGCCACATGAATTTGAAGCAGTTACAGATAATGTTCCGCTTGTTGTTGCTGAAAGTGAAATACTGTTACCTGTTCCTGTAAT
>JALOAQ010000144.1 GCA_023228725.1 Bacteroidales bacterium
GAGACATCCACGAATTACACGAATTTTGGTTTCTTGCATTTCGCTACGCTCCCAAAAAGTAGAAAGTTTATAAAGCTAAAAGTTAAAAGCTAAATTATTTACGTGTACTGAATTTGTTGAAATATTCTGCTTGTTTTGTCATGATCTTTGTTTTGCTTTGCAACAAAAATCCCGCCAAAACCCCACTTTTCCCATTTTGCAAAACCTAAAACCAACACCCCCATGTAGATTATACGTAAATTCTTAAAGAAAGTTTCGTTTTTTGGCATCAAATCGGTTCGAGTTTTAAAACTCGGAGTTTTTTGGGAAATAAAATTAAATTTAAGTCTAAATTTTAGAATTTATTAGTATCTTTGTAAAAGATAATGCGAAACAAACAAATGGCTTATTTTTATATATAGAATTATAAAGGAGATGATCTTGCGTGTATAAATGAGTTAAGGCTATTTTTAAGGAGTTAGCATAGAAAGGGAAAATTAATTAAAACCGAAAAGAAAATGAAAAATAAATTATTGATTTTACTGCTTATTTTAATTTCAAGCTTAGGGTATTCTCAGAATAACTACAAAAAAATTTACAAGTATAATGAATACCAAAATGATTGGGCCTTAGTAAAAGATATTACCGGAAATTATGGATTCATTGATAGAAATGGTAAAGAAGTAGTTCCAACAATTTATAGCAAAATTGAAGAATTTAAGTATAACGAAGGTAAATATGCTTTGGTTAAAGATCTTACTGGAAATCATGGATTTATTGATAGAAATGGTAAAGAAGTAGTTCCAACAATTTATAGCAAAATTGAAGAATTTAAGTATAACGAAGGTAAATATGCTTTGGTTAAAGATGTAACTGGAAATTATGGATTCATAGATAGAAGTGGAGAAGAGGTAGTTCCAACAATTTATAGCAAAATTGAAGAATTTAAGTATAACAAAGGTGAATATGCTTTGGTTAAAGATCTTACTGGAAATTATGGATTCATAGATAGAAGTGGAGAAGAAGTAGTTCCAACAATTTATAGCAAAATTGAGGAATTTAAGTATAACAAAGGTGAATATGCTTTGGTTAAAGATCTTACTGGAAATTATGGATTCATAGATAGAAGTGGAGAAGAAGTAGTTCCAACAATTTATAATTTAAAAGACGTAATGCAGAAAATTTAAGAATTAACTTTAACCCCAAACCTAAAATTTTTAGGTAATAGAAATTTTCATTTTTTGTATAAGTTCTTTTGTTGCTTTGTTTTGTTCGCTTATTACATATTCATTTTCGCCGAATTGAATTTTACTAATCGTTTTAAGATGCATTATTACGTCTTTTATTGAAAATTTATGATTTAACATCTTCTTTTTATTTAATGGTATTTTTTCCTGACTTCGACACTTTTTTTACCATCAATTTGTAAGTATCTGTTTATCAAGGAATAACAAAAAAATAGACTTGATTTTGGGTGTCCCAGCCCAAAAATAACTATTTTTGTAGTATGTTTGTTAGAAAGAAAAAGAATCCTAGTGGTATTATAAGTATCCAGGTAATAGATAAAAGCTCAGGTAAATACAAGGTGGTTAAAACTATAGGTAGCAGTTCTGATACTGAGGAGATTAGAGATTTATATTTGAAAGGAAAAAAATGGATATCATCGCATTATGGGGTGCAAGATATTTTTATTCAACACGAAAAAGAGAAGGAGGAACTGCAAGTGATTACTAGCTTGTTGTTGAACATTGAAAACATTTTATTGAATGGTACACAATTAATATTAAATCAGGTTTTTAATCTCATTGGTTTTAATGCAATTAAAGATGAAATATTTAAACACCTTGTTGTCTCTCGCATAAGTCAAGCGTTGAGTAAATCTGCCACTATCGATTGGTAAGCTTTTTGATGAAAATTTTTGGAAATCTTTTTAGGGTGTCCCAGTGTCGAAGTCAGAAATTATTAGGATTTAACTCTTTTTAATTTTTAGACAAAAAAAAACTGTTGATTAAAATATATCAACAGTTTTCATAAAATTCACAAATTTATTTTATTATAAAACCACAAATTTTTGTGTTTTAATTTCTTTTCCTGAATCTATATTTATAAAATAAATTCCACTATTAGGTTGATGTCTAAAAATTTCGCTTAGAGAGAGTTCGTGAAGACCAGAATGTAATTTGTATTCTTGCACTGCAACGACTTCGCCCAATATATTTGTTACATATATCTTAGCATTAGAATAGTCACTTAATGTAAATATTAATCGTGAATCTAAATTTCCGGGGTTAGGCATAACAGAAAATTCAGACAATAAAATATCATTTTCTATATCTGTAACATCGCTAGTATAATTTAGTTCCCAACCTTCATCTACTAGGTTTGCGTTTGTGTAAAATTGAATTACAGCTTTCCCACTAGGCACGGTAAGAGTTCCGTTTGGAGTATTAGATTTATTAAAATGTCCAATCAGGTTAGCAGCTTTTATTGCATCTTGATAAACTTTAACGTAATCTACATCATCAGCAATTTTGCATTTTACAAAATCCATATTAATATAAGTTGCTCCTTCGGGTTCAATAATCCAAGTGCAAACAGTTGTATTATTATAATCGCAAGATTTACTACCATCACTAAGGTTTCCAAAAGCTTCGGTAAAAAGCATATTAGGTTTACAATTTTTCACATTATACTTTATTTTCCAGCCATCTGCTTGTGAACTAGAGTTAGTATTAAATTTAATTGTTAAAGCTCCTGTATATCCTGAGTAAAGTTGTGTTCCAGGTGTATTATCTTTATCAAAAGCAGTTATTAGTTTTGTGCTAAATTTATCACCATCGTATAATTCAACTACATCGCCATCGCCTAAATCAAATTTAGTAAATATCAAATCTACCACTGCTCCACAATCTGGGTTTATTTCATAAACACAAGACTGATTAGCTTGATAATCTTCTGGTCCGCTACTGTCTTCAAAACTTCCTTCCATTCCTTTTATTTGCATGTCGCTATCACAATATGTTGAAAAGCCACTTCCTGGATATATGTTTATGATCATTTCATTATTTTTATTAAAATTATTTTCAGGACCACCCGAAGTGGCAGTTGAAGTTAAGTTATCTAAGGTATAGTACCCATTACCTGCACCCCCCCAGCCCCAGTTCATATGAAAACTGTCGTCTTGGTAGCCATCACAGTTCCAAGCATGTCCTGCTCCTGTACTTGGATTACCCGCATATACCATAGGTTTTTTTGCATCAACTTGTTCTTTAATTAAGTTTTTCCAATTTGTATCAGTGTATGAAGATTTTTTAACATATTGAACAGAGGAGCTATATTTAAAATAATCTTTTAATGCCTCTTCTATTTTATTAGTTCCTGAGCCGGAGCCTTCAGGACCCCACCACATAGAAACAGCTACTCCTGCATGATAGTTTATTTTTCCTAATTCAGGATTTACATAAGTTGAAGCTTGATCCGGAATAGCAGACCAGTCATAAGTTTGATTAGCGAAGTTTATTGTTATATTGCCATAACCTCCATTTTGCCAATTTGAATGATATTTTGAACCAGTTCCTGTTTTTGGCCAATTATAGTATTTCATAACTTGTAACATAGCTGTAGCAACGCAACCAACAGGTACATGTCCGTTCATGCCATAAACTGCATTAGCATCTGTAGGACATTGTGAATTGTATGGCCAAGACTGATTCCAATTAATACCTTGCAATAAAATTGGAGAGGTAGATCTTAATTGAAAGTCTTTTTCTGGGTTAAAATACAGAAGTTCTTGCCATTGCTTTACTGCTTTTTCATTAATATTCATTTCGTTGTTTCTAACATAATCAATACTTTCGTCAAAATAGTTTAAAAATTCAGCTTGCCCAGGCGACATATTATCAAAATTAAAACCACCCTCAAAAGAATATGCTAAAATAGGAATAATTTGGTCATCAGAAGATACTATAACATAACCTTGATCGCCATTAATATTAAAAACATAAAATTTGTAAATATCATTTTCTGCTGGATTGAAAATACAATTTAGTCTAAGTGCTTCCCATTTGATTGGCTCAAAACTGGCAATAGTTTGAAAAATATGGCTTTTCGCCACAGTTTCTGCATCTTTTCTAGAAACAAAACCAGCAAAGGCGTTTAGAGAAAAAATGAAAATAAAGATTAAAATCAATGATTTTTTCATAAGATAATTTTTATAAATATTATTACAAATTAAACAATTTTTATTTTTATAGGTTATGAAAACTTTTAAAAATTATACATTTAACACTTTAATAATGTTAATCTATGCTAAATCAGAATTATAATGTAAACCTATTGATTCTCTTCTTTCTTTTGCTTGCTTAATAATTAGATAGCCTACATTTATAATATTTCTTAATTCACAAATGTCAACACTAACTTTTGAAGCTTTATATAAATCTTCGGTTTCTTTAAAAATTACATTTAATCTATCCATAGCACGTTGCAACCTTAAATCGCTTCTTACAATTCCTACATAATTACTCATAATTTGTTGCACTTCTTTACGAGAGAATGAGATAAGTACTAATTCTTCATTTTTAATAGTGCCTTCATCGTTCCATTCAGGGATTTTATTAAAAACTTCTTGTGAATACCACTGTGTATCAGTAATATCTTCAGCTGCTCTGTGTGCAAAAACTACAGCTTCGAGAAGTGAATTTGAGGCTAAGCGATTTGCTCCATGCAAACCTGTGCTAGCGGCCTCGCCTGTTGCGTATAAATTTTTAATACTTGTTCTGGCATGAACATCTGTTTTTATTCCACCACATAAATAATGTGCAGCTGGTGTTACGGGAATTAAATCTTTACTAATATTTATACCTATTTCCATACATTTTGCATAAATTGTAGGAAAATGCGTAATTAGTTTTTCTTTGTCTATATGCCTGGCATCTAAATATACATGGTCTTCACCTGAAAGTTTCATTTCTGTATCAATTGCACGGGCAACTATGTCGCGAGGAGCAAGAGATCCTCTACTATCATATTTTAAACAAAAATCTTCATTTTTATGGTTTTTTAAAATTGCACCTGCACCTCTTAAAGCTTCTGTTATTAAAAATGAAGGTCGTTCTGCTGGATTATATAATGCAGTAGGGTGAAATTGAACAAATTCCATGTTTTCAATTAAACCTTTTGCTCTATAAACCATGGCAATTCCGTCTCCGGTAATTCCAACCGGATTTGTAGTATTTTGATAGGCATTACCACAACCACCTGTTGCAATCATTGTAGTTTTTGATAAAAATGTAAATACTTCTTTTGATTTAGTATCAAAAATATAAGCACCATAACATTCAATATTTGGACTGGATTTTTTTAGTGTTTGCCCTAAATGATGTTGAGTAATAATTTCTATCGCAAAGTGGTTTTCAAAAATAAAAATATTTGGGTCTTGCATTACCTCGTGTATTAAAGCCCTTTGTATTTCTTGGCCGGTTTTATCTTTAAAATGTAAAACGCGGTTTTCAGAATGTCCCCCTTCTTTGCCTAAGTCAAAACTTCCGTCTTCATCTTTGTCAAAATGAGTACCTATATTTATCAAATCTAAAATTCGTGTAGGTCCTTCTTTTACAACAATTTCAACAACTTCTCTATTATTTAAACCTGCTCCTGCATTTATTGTATCTTCTATATGTTTATCATAAGAATCGGGATTGTACATTACAGAAGCAATTCCTCCTTGGGCTTTAACGGTTGTGGTGTTATAAATATCTTCTTTTGAAATAATAGCAACTTTACCGTATTTACTAGCTTTTAAAGCATAAAATAAACCTGCAATTCCGCTACCGATAATTAAAAAGTCAAACTGTTTTTTCATAAAAATACAGAATAATATTAAAATATTTTCAACAAAGATAAACTAAAAATGGTTTTAATTAATATTTTAAAACATTTTTTAAAAAAATACGTATAAAGAAATAAATATAAAATTAAATATTATGAAAGACAAGTTAGTTAATTTGGTTACTTACAGATATGATTATAGAGCTGAAATACTGAAAGATAAATTAGAAGAAGAAGGAATTGAGTGCGTAGTTACAAATGCAAGTGTGTTTGGTCAAATGACTGGGTTTAGGGTAATGGTTTTAGAGAAAGATTTAGAAGATGCAGTTAAAGTTTATAAGTATATCCAAAATTTATATGACAGTCATTCAGCAGAAGTTTTAGAAGGTCCTGAAGAATAAAATCACACCATTTCTTCAAGTTCTTTTAGAACGAGTTGTTTGCCTGCATCTCTATTTTTTCTTGCGGTTAAGGTAAAATAGTTATGAGTTTTTA
>JALOAQ010000014.1 GCA_023228725.1 Bacteroidales bacterium
GATTTTTATTTCCCAAAACACTTTCCTTAAAAAATTCATAAGTCCCGGATGAAGTTTCCCTCGCATAAGGTACAATTTTCAAATCCTCACCGCCTATTTCTTTCCAATTTGTGATTTTTCCTGTGAAAATATCTTCCAATTGTTCTCTGGTAAGGTTGGAAACTTTGTTTTCCGGATGGACGATAATTGCCAAGGCATCATAAGCTACAATGATTTCTTTGACAGTATTTCCGCCCGCTTCGATTTTTTGTTTTTCGCTAAATTTGATGGCTCTGGAGGTTTGTGCAATGTCTGTCGTGTTATTTAGCAAAGCGGCTATTCCGACACCACTGCCACCGCCCGTGACAATTAATTTCAGTTGAGAATCCACGTTTGCAAATTCTTCCACCGCCTTTTGAGTTAAAGGTAAAACAGTTTCAGAACCTTTTATTTTGACAGTTTCAACAGTAGCTTTTGGTTCACTGTTATTGGAGTTACAAGAAAGCAAAGTCATTCCAGTCAATAATAATAAGATGTATTTTTTCATTATTTTCACTTTTAATTTATTTGATGCAAAATTGCAGATAGCTTGTTAAGTCCTTTTTTAGCTTCGGTTACAATTTGGTTACGGTTTTTAGAATTTATATTGAAGCCGAAGTGTAAAAACATCCTCCTTGATATCATTTTCAAATCCGCTAAGATTTTCTGAAGTTTCGTTTTTTACCAAATCGTAATAGGCAGTCATTCTCAAAGCATAGTTGATTTTCCAAAGCAATCCGAAGCCAATTGTCTGATACTCGATATCGCCTTTTCCGGTTTCATTAAGTCCAATGTCATTTTTTGAGATTTTGGTGTTGGGATCATACCAATCGTATTTAATTACCGCTGAGAATGGTACTTTCTCAAAATCCTGAACAAAAGAAAGGTAGCCACCGTTAAAACTGCGGATATACATATCGGCATCCCCTACGGATGAGCTGTTTGGACTCTTACTCCCGTCTTTTCCACCAGGTTGAGTTCCCGTGATAAATTCACCTGATAATGAAGTCAGCCCGAGATTGCTCGTAAAACTAAATTGTGCATCTACTCCAAAATATTCTCTTTTGGCAAATGTCCCGATATTGGTGGCATCGCTATTGCGTATAAACGCATCACTGGAAAATGTATATCTATTTTCTGAACCCTGATAAACTGTTCCCTGATAGTAAGATATTCCGACACTTAGTTGAATTTTTTCGTTAATGGTTTTATTTGCTGATAAATGACTGATAAAGTCCTTTTTGTTTTTGATATCTGATTTGACACCATTTCCTGCAAATAATCCAGCATCCAATTTCAGGAAATGCCAGGGTGATGATTTCTTTGCCTGCAAGGTCATTATCGCACCCAAATCTCTTTCTTCCGGGAATAGGTTAGTGATAATCGTTGCTCGTTCGGGCGACTCTCTCGAAGATGAAGTCCGCTCTATCTCATAGCCAAAAGGTCGGTTAAAAACTCCGATTTTAACCGAACTTGCACTCCATTCGGAATCCTTGACTTGGAGATAGACATCTTTAATTCCAAAGCCTTTTTCGGTCATGTCCATTTGGAAAACAGCAGTGGCTATACTCTTTTCATAGGTGAATTTCAGCCGACCTCTGCGAATGCCCATACGGTTAAAATCTTCGGTAAGATCGGTGTTGGGAGCACCCACTTTCAAAGAAGCATTTTCCTGTCCGTATTGAAATTGCCCTTGAATGTATGCTGAAATTTTTAATCCGTTTAGAACTTCTAATTTACTTACTTTACTTTCCAATCGTTCCAAACGGATGGAGTCCGATTCCTGGGCATAAGTTGGGATGAAATTTAACAATCCCAATCCACAGATTAATAATGTTTTTGGAGTTTGTCTCTTTACTTTTGTGTTCATCATTTTTATTTTTTTTTTTGATGATGCAAAAGTCATAAAGAGATGTTACGAGCTGGTTAAGAGAAGTTTAAGATTTGAAGCTCGTGTTCACGTATATATTTACGAATAGTCGTGCGACTGATTTTTAACAAACGAGAAATATCACTGATAGTTTTACCTTCACGATAATAAGAAATTAAAATACGGTTTTTTTCGATCATACTAATCATTTTTTTGAACTTTTATTTTTAAAAACAAAAGTTATAATTTTTTTTTAAAGTGGACAGTTTTGGATTGTTAGGCTGGACAGTTTTGGATTATTATATACATTTTTTTCGTTCTAAAAATTGGTGATTTATAGTTACGAAAAATTGGTGATACAAAATTATGAATAATTGATAATTGATAATTCAGCTTCGCTGCATTTTCTGTCGTCTCTCGGCATAGTTTAAGCATGCGTCATGGGGAATGAGATTGCGAGCAGAGTAAGCGAAGCAAACCCAAGCGAGCAAAGCGAGCAAATTATCAATTATCAATTCTTAATTCTTAATTCATCTTCATACTAAGTTAGTAAAGTAAAGATTTCTTATTATACAAATTCGATTTTATTCCAAAACAAATGTAAAATTCATTCTTTGAACTGTCTAAGTTGTAATCCACAGCTCTATAGATTAGTGAAATATTTGCAAATAAATTTTTGTTTTTTAATAAAGAGTAAGCAAAATCAACAATAAAACTTATGTTGTTGGTTGATATCCCTTGCAATATTGTATTTCCATAGGAATTTACTATGTATGGATAGCCTTGTACTCCGTCCATTGTTGCTTGGAAAATATTGCTTCCAAAATGTGTGTTTATACCGTCTCTACCTATTTTAGCATACATAAATTTTGTGTCAATTATAAACTTTTCACCATAAAACCTTAATCCAGTAACAGATTCAATAAAGTTGCCTCCCAAAGGATGTGCTAAAGCTTGCCACAAATGTGAATAATTCTGATTTGTATGTACATGAGAATAAATATAAGGACGTGCAATGTTAATTTCTGTGAAAAAATCTAAGTTTTTTAATTTAAAAATATCATAAGATTTAAAACCAATTTGAGCAGCCCATTTATTTGCAAACCAGCCATATTCTCCAGAATAATTAGGATTAATATTATGTTTTATGTCGTTAATTAGTTGTGTTACAATTATATCATCAATTACAAATTGAGAATAAATAAAATTATTTTTGTTAATTTTAACTTTCAAATTTATACCTAATAAAGCATTATCTTCAGAGCCTAAGGAAAATTCAACAGGTCGGAAAAATATTATAGGATTAAAATATTCTAAACTAAAAAACTTTTGTTTAGAACTTATTATTGCCTCAAATAATCCAAGGTTTACATAATTCCCAATTTTCCAATCTAAAAAATGAAATACATCAAATTTATTTTCGGTTTTTAAATGTCCTGTTTCAGGAATTATACTTCCCATATCTTGATGTACAGCCCAAATACTCGAATATTTTATTGATAAAAATGAAGTTTCAAGTTTTAAATATGGGTAATTTGATGCAAAATCTGATAACAAAAATGAACGATATCCATCTCCATAAAAGTTTTTCCCATTTCCTAATTCTAATCTAAAAAAATCATAGGGAGAATATGTTATTCTTAAATTATTTTCAAATAAAATATTTCTGTTCTGTAAAATGCTTCTGCCTAAATTATAATAAATCCTACTATTAGCATAATCCTTAAATACATAAGATGGTGTTTCGCTTAAGTACCAAGCATTTAGATTATATGAAATTCCTAATTTGCTGTCAATGGTAAATTCTAATAATCCTCCTAAGTTTGAGTTAATGCCATAATTATTAGCTTGTTGACTTGGTGAAAAAAGACCCAAAATTTCAAAATTAGGACTTGCATAAAAGTTTAATTTTTTTCTTTTTGGTTTTGATTCCCAAAAATAAAGAAAAACAGATTTTTCTTTATCAAGTTTAAAGTAAAGGCTGTCTTGTAAATCTGAATAATAATATGATTTTATTGAAGAATGAATCTTATTATTTAATAAACTTTCTTTTTCGTAGTTGCGAAGTGAAATTGGATCAAGAATACTAAGGTTTTGAGCAAAACATGTAATTGCAAGGCTTAAAATGACGATATTTAATAAAATCCTTTTCATTTTAAAAATCATCATAATTTGTTCTTATTGCTGTCCTTAATCCAAATTGAATAAAGTTTATTTTATTTTTGGTGTTCAAATCTGTTCTATTCGAAATTCCTGTAAAAACTTGTAGTCTATATGAATTATTCAAATTATATATTAGTTGAAAATCAGAAATTAAAACAGGATTTCTTGTAAAACTGTTCTCATCGGTTTTGTATAAAATATAATAATCAAAAATATTTTGCTGATTGTATTCTGCATTAACTTCTGCATATTTTAAAAACACGGTTTTTATCAAAAATTCAAAATTTTTAAACTTATAATCTAAAATTGCTAAAATTTCATTAAATCCCGCTCCTGCCGGATGTGCAAGTGCTTGATTATAATGTCCAAAATGTAAATCATTATTTGGGTGTAAATACATTTCTCGTGGAACTCTATTATACTCAACTTGTAAAAATAAGTCTTTAATTTTTAAAAAATCAAAATTCTTATACCCTAATTGTACTGATGCAGTTATGTCAGATTTTGAAATTTTATCTATAAAAATTTGCGAATAAATAATGCCAATATTTTTATTTTGCCAACTTGTATTTAAACCCACAAAATTATTTGTAAGTAGTTTGTTAGAATTAATATATGTCGTTCTAATAAAAGGAACAAGTATAAATGCGGGATAATTCCATAAATCAATGTCTTTAGAAAAAACTAATGCCTCCACTAATGAAATTTGCCAAGCTGAATTTAGTTTATAAGTTAAAGTGTTGAATGAAACGTATTTAGACGGATATCTACTATTCATGCTAACAGGGTTTTCAACTTGTAAAACATTATTGAAATTTGGATTAATGGCTTTAGTAAATGTTCTGTTAAATTGAATTTTTTTAAAATTATATGAAGTTTTTAAATAAACCATGGGAGCTGAAAAATCAGATAAAATTAAAGAACGATATCCTTCACCAATAAAAAGTTTGTCGTAACCAAAACTTATATCTAAAATTTTACTTGCTTTAATTGCAATATTTCCATAAGCCACAGCAAAATCAAATTCGCCTAAGCCCGAAAGTGGTTTTACGCGTCCATAACCTGGAATAACACCAAATTCATCATAAAAAGCTTTTATTGATTCGGGAAAAACTGCCTGAGATTCTGTAAAACTAGTATTAAAATAAATTTTTGAAGCTAATTTACCATTTACAACAATTCCGCGTGTATTATGATAGCCTTTTGCATTGTTTTGATAATTAAATCTAAAATCAATTAAAGGATTTAGGATTAAAATAAAGTTTGAATCTTGTTCTACAAAAAGGTTTTCCTCAAAAATCTTTCTTAAAAACCAATTTTTATATTTTCCCGAAGCTTGTGTGAAAATTAAACTGTCAAGCGTTTTGTTTTCTATTCCTATATAAGGTTTTTGAAGTGTGAAATTATTTTCGTAATAAATTAATTTTGCATTAATATTTTGTTGATGTTCTGTTAATGGATAGTTTTGAGCTAAAGAATTTAAAGCAAAAAATATTAGAATTATTGAAACTATGTTTTTCATTTTGTAAAGACAAAAAACCTTAAGTTTTGTTTAGTTTATCTATTACTGAGCTAACTTTTGTATTTATTCGTCCATATGGCTTGTTAGCTTGAATATCAAAATTCACAGAACAATAAACTCTGTTTGAAAATGGTTTTAAAATTATATAGGCTTTATTTAAAATATCCAAAGCTTGTTCAAAATTTTCAGTTTCAACAATTGTTGACATTGAACTAAGTTTATGCTCAAATCCCGAATTCGAAACCATTTCTACAACTTTTGAAACATATTCACTAACACTTGTTCCTTTATCTGTTGGGAATATTGCAAAACTCATTAAAACTGACATGGTTTATTGATTTACTGCACTAATAACTTCTCTAATTATAACTCTTTCAATGGATTTGCTAAGTTCTATATATGCTTTATTGTCAGCTGAATTATGGTCAGCTGCTGAATATTCTGCGGAACTCGATTTTCTGTAAATAATATTTCCATTATTATCCGTTAAGTCTATAGTGTAGTTTATCACAACTTGAGCTTCGCCATAATTATAGCCGTTTTTTGTGGTATTGCTTGTGATTTTCATATTAAAATCACTTTTTAAACTAGAATTTACAGCAAATTCACTAGCTAAAAGCCCCTCAAAACTTGATTTCAAACTATTGCTTTGGCGTAATTGGTCAAATGATTTTTCTTCAGATTGAATATTTAAAATTGGTTTTTCAACATTAACTCTTATTTGTGTCTCGCTTGCAGGAAGGTTTTTAATCACACTTTTTATTATTGGATCCTTTGCTGTTCTAGAAAGTCCAAGCATATCAATATTCACAGATAAACTTTCAATTTTAGGACTAGATTTAATTTTGTTTAAAGCTATATAGACTTTCCCATCAGTACTAGATACTTCAGAATTTCGTAATAATCCCGAACCGGTAAATTTAATTTTTACAGGTATGCCAGATATAGGGTTTTTATTTTTATCTATAACTAAAAAACTTAAAACTTCTGGATTTATTTCTATACCTTTTTTTATTGTTATGTCTGATTCTTTAAAAGATATATTAATGTCGTTAACAAAATCTGCTAGGGCTGAAAAAATAGTGTTGCCTAAATCTTTTTCATCTCCGTTAATTTCAGTAATTGTACTTTCACCTAAATATGGTTTTAGGCTTGTAAGTGCTTCTGCGTAAAACTGAAAAGCATTGTATTGAAGCTGACGACCCATAAGCTCTGTAGCTTGATAATATTTGTTTTTAGCTTCTTCAATACTTTGTTGTTTTTTTTCTTCCCTCATTTTAACATAATGAGATTTAGATAATCTATAATAAACCCAATAAAAATTTTCTTCTTCCCAAGTTTCAACTAATTCATATCCCTCTAATTGATGACTAGTGGAAGCTATTATTTCTTTGGAATAATTTTCGTCAAGCTGAAAGTTGCTCTCAATCACCGACAAAACAGATGAGCTTTCAATATTTGTAGAAATACTAGAAGCTAAATCTCCTAATGCTTTTTGCTGAGCACTTGCCATATAATCAGCTGGTGTAAAACCTTTTTTAGGAGCCGAACTAACACCTATAAAATACATGGAATTTTGGGGCTTGGTTTTTACCCATTCTGGCATTGGAGTTTTTACAAATTTTTGCTTCTTTAAAGTTTGACAAGAAGCTACAAGTGTTAGTAACTGAAACAATACTATAATTTGTAAACTTTTCATTTTGATTTGGTTTAATTGCATTTAATTATTTATTGATTAACATATTGAAGAATTGCAGAAGAAACAGCATTGGCACATTCGTTAATGGCTTCGCTTGATAAAGTATTATAATCTTTAATCTGAGTTCTAGCGTTTAACAAATTTTGCAAGTTTTTAACATCTGCAACATTATCTTTGATAATATCTTCTGAGCTTGATAATAATTTGTTTTTCCAATTACCCGGAACTAAATTCTGAGCATTACCGTCATATTTTGCATAGTGAATATTATCTACGGCTTTACTTATTTTATTTGAGCTAGTATGTATAACACTTGTCTTTCCATCAACTAATCTAAAATTAATATTCATATCAACAGAGCGTGACATAGAATATTCTTTATAAACAACTTTACTGTATTCGGTTTTAGTCTCATATTTCTCAGTTGCTTTGTTCATAACTTTTGTAGTTTTCTTTAAATAACCTTTTTTTTCTTCTTCCTTATTTTGTCCTTTATTATAAACAAATTTAGGTATTTCTACATAAAGTCTGGCATCTGGGTATCGTGCAGCATTACTACCTTTTGTATCCACCAATTTTATAAATGGATTATTTGCAGATTGTATATTATTTATTATTTTGCTTTCTAATTGAGCTTCTAATCCCGAAGTTCCAGTTTGATTTTTTATAGTTTCTATACTAATACTTATGCTACCTTTTGTTAAGCATTCAGATTTTAAATCATAAGAACTTTTATAAGCACCGGCATTAGAAATAATAGCGTCAAAAACATAATAAGCTTTTCTATATTGGTCAATTTCCATAAGTCTTAGAGCTTCACGATATTTTGGCTCGTTAATCGCAGTTATTAATTTATCCTTGGAATCTTTATAATTAGCTTGTAAATTCTGTATTTCTCTAAAAATAGATTCTGCCTCCGAAAAACGTTCAGAGTCTAACATATTGGCTCCTTCGTAATACCTATCTTCTAAATAAGTGTCTTTAACTTCTTCGTAATACTCTTCGTAAAACGAAGGAAAATTTAATGTGGCACCAACAGCATTTAGTTTTTCATAATAAGCCTTTGCATCTTGGTAAAAATATACTGCTTCTTTATTTTTATGATTATTATATGCTTGATTAAATTCAGATAACTTTTTACTTAAAGTCATTTGACCACATCTTTTAAGACCCGCTATGGCCTCAATATTTGTGTTTTTTGCCTGAACTGCATAATAAAACATATCTGCTGCATCTGCATATTGACCTAAAGCCTCCATTTTTAAGCCTTTTTTTGTAAGCATTTTTGTCTTACACCCTGTGTTTAGCAATACTAAACTAAGGAAAATTAAACTAATACTAAAAATCTTTTTCATGCACTTTTAAATAAAAATTTTGTTCAAATATAATATTATTTTATTAAATCATTTTCTAAGCTTAATATTTTTTTATCATTATCAAGATCATAATCTATACTTATATCTCCATTTGTCTTTAATATTTTTAGAAAATTAAGCTGATAATTCTTAAAATGTGGCTTATAATAAATCCCATTAGTTACTATGATCTCTATATTGCCTGTTTTATAATTTACAATTCGAAATTGTGAGTTTTTCTCAAATTTTAACTGTCCTAAAACAAAATTTTCCGGATTTATTAAACTTAAACTTATCATTCCATTTTTACTCGATATTTTTTCTATTTCTTTTAAACTATTAAATAATTTAGGAGCCAAGCTTTTAAATTCTGCATTCATGGATAAAGCTGCTGCAAGAATTTCAATGCCACTGACAGAAATATCTCCGTTTTGTAAAATTTTAAAAAAAGCAATTAAGCCGGCTGTGTTTTTATCATAGTTTTTAGATAATAAATCATTTGTTAACTTTTTTAAATTTGTAGCAAACTCAAAAGAGCTTGGATTTTTATAAAGTTCTGAATCTTTTAAATCAGGATTTGGTGAATCAAATTTTACAAATACAGTTATATTATCGGGATTGCTTGTGTCAATTGCTTTTTGATTTTCATAACTCTCTTCACTTATACTTTCAGTTTTAGTAAAATTTCCCTTTTTATCCATATTAACGGCAAAAAACATATTAGAAGTTTCCAAGTCATTAACTATTCCACTAGCTCTTATCCATTGCAATTCATGTTCATGGTTGTAACATGCCATAAAAAGTTCTCTGTCGTATTCAGCTGTAAGTTTTTTGTCCCCAGCTTTTATGTTTTTGCTAAAATAACCCGAAACATAAATTCCATATTGAGAATGTGCTATCCCAATAGGCATAATTAAACCATCGCTAACAATTGTTTCTAAAAATTTTATATTACCTTTATTGTCAAGTTGTGCAAAAAACACTACCTCTTCATCATCAAGTATTTTTGGTTTTAAAGCTTTAAAGTTTGTGGAAGAGTCAGCTAAACCGACTACATACCAATTATTATCATCAATTTTTACTATGTCGTTTTCATAATTTGTGCGTGTATAACCAAGGCTTATTAAGTTTTCCCAAACTGTGTTGCTTTGTGAATTAACAATTTGAGAGTTTTTTAATCTAACAATAGTAACTTCAGATTTTAAGTAATTTGGCATACAGGCTCCTATAGGTGCATTGATATAAGTTGGGTCGCAAACCACAAATCTCTCATTGTCAACAAGATAGTAAGAACCATTAACTGTTTCTGTAAACCTAACAGCTGTAGCCATATGTCCTGGATAATTTAATCCCGCAACAGGCAAACGTAAATATTCATTTACCAAATAGGCATAAAAAACTGCTCTGTCTTCACAATCACAATATTTGTAATGAAAAATTTCTTCTGGGAAAAAGAACCTTTCATAGCCAAATTGTTCGTGGTCGGTTTGATAATCAAAAGCTGTTTGTACAAAATGTAAAAGAAAATTACCCGCTTCGGTTTCGCTCATTCCTTCAATAGCAGGCTCAATATTCAAATCTAATGATTCTTTTACAAAACTAGATACACCGGCATTAAAAAATATTTGAATTTCGCCTTGTGGATAATCCTCGTAAAATTCAATTAAATTCTTACTATATGCAATATCAAAATTGTAATCCTTATTATTATAGGTAAAATCTAATTTTCTAATATATTTCTCCGCTCCCAACAAAGGTGCTTTGTAAATATTAAAATTCATAATCTTATTTGCCTCAGGATAGTCTTGGCGATAGGTATAAATTGATTTTACTTGAGTTTCGTCTTCAAAAATATAATATTTTAAATTTTCAAAAACAAAATACGAATAAGAATATATTACATTTACGCAAGGCACTAAAATATAAACTGAATTACCACTATATCCTACTTTTAATTTATAACCTGATTTTGCTAATAAAAACCAAGTTAAAAGTTTGGAGTTGTGTTTTTGTTTGGTATGAATTTGTTCAGAAATTTTTTCTGCTAATTTCATATAAGCAAAATCGTTTAAATTGTTTAAGTTTTTATATTCAAGCATTTGCTCTATAAGTCCGTAATAATCAGCATTGCAGACATCTGCCCAAAAATTTGCAATCTGAGATTCAGAAACCGTATTTATACTTGCATTTTTAATCTTTTTATGATAAAGAAAATCTAAATGATTGCCATAATAATCGAAATTTATCATTTCATAATCTTTCTTGGTTTCAGCAGTAATTATGGCAGGAATAGGCTTTAAGTGATGAGAACTTTCATCAACAATGGGTTCTTTTATTTCATTAATCGTTTTTGGACTTAGTTTTTTGGAAGAACCTAAATTTACTGCGGAATTATATGTAGGAATTTTATCCGGACCCGGTAGCTCAATTGGCTTGTTGTCAATAAAAAGCTGATAATTCTCCCAATCTGCTTTTAAAAAATCAGAAAATTCTTTATCTCTTTCTTCTTTATACCTATTAAATGCCTCTTTTTCTTTTCCGATATAGTTTTCATAATCATTTTTAAATTTATTGAAATCAAGGCTGTCGTTTTGTGCAAAGCTTGTCAATGCAACTAAACTAATAATAATTGAAAAAAATAATCCTCTCATAGTTTTTGTGTTTTTTTTTAAAAATAGCAATTTTTATGCCAAGCAGTAAAGATAGTGAAAAATTTAAGATAAATTAAAATAAAACTTTTTAATTTTTGACTGGGTGAAAATTCTGTGTAAATTTTAACTTGAATTGTGTTGGAAATTTCTGCAAATATTCATACTTTTTGTAAATATTTTATTTTTAATGAGTGTTTTGTTTAGTTAAGTTAAAAAAAGTTTTTAACAGCTTTGACTAAAATGTTGATTATTAGCAGAATATACTTGTTAATAAAAATAAATATTTTTTTAAATAAATTTTTGAAGTATTGAAAAATTTATCACATTTACAAAATTAAATTTTAAAATAATTATTCTAAAAAACTTTAAAATATGACTATTAATAAACCAAGAGTAATACAGGATTTTGAAAAGTTGAGCAAAGAAATTCAAGAACAAATAAAATTAACTTATCCTAATGGGTTTAGTCAACATTTAATACAATTTACTAATAAAGATGGGAAATTTATAAGCGCTTTACCATTTGAAACAGATGAAAAATATTATTTAGTTCGTATGACATCTGATGAAGCTGATGAAATTATTTATGCAGACGATGATTATGATGATGACGGAATCTTAAAAGATAATGTTAAAGAAGAATTTGTTGATAAATATGCAGAATTAGATTATATGAGCGATGCGGTAAATGAGACTGAAGAAGAAGAAGAAGAGTTTGAGGAAAAATTTGACGAACCATATGATGAGGATGACAGTGATGATGACAATGATGATGATAGTGATGCTGACGAAGAAGAAGTAGAAGATTAAACATAAACAAAGTTTTTTCACTTTTTAATTCTTGTTAAAAAAAACATTTTTAATTGCTAAACTTTTATTTTATTATATCTTTACTCAATTTTAAATTGTTAAAGTTATGAAGTTTATTTTAATTGTTTTAGTCAGTTTTTTGAGCTTTAACTCATTTGCTGGCGATTTTGAAAAGCTTCTAATTCCTAAGCCTAAAGAAATAATAGAAAATGCAAAAATTTCTAATGCAGAAGTTAATAGGTTATCAGTATTTTTTGAAGTTAGCAAAAATAAAGATTTCATTGGCGAATTACCTCTATTAGAAGCTTATCACGGCTTGAATTTTATAAAATTTGAAATTAATGAAAATTTTGAAAATTATCAAGAATATAAAATAGAGATTGACGAAAAATCGATAAAATTATCTGCCACAGATTTAGCTTCTTTATTTTATGCAAAACAAACTTTTCTGCAAATTTTAGAATATTGTAAATTTGAAAATAAAAAGCTTCCTTGTCTTGTGATTTCAGATTATCCGGATTTCCAACGCAGAGGTTTTATGCTGGATATTAGCCGTAATAAAGTGCCAAAAATGGAAACTTTATATTATATAATTGATTTGTTGGCTTCATGGAAAATTAATGAGTTACAACTATATACAGAACACACTTTTGCATACAAAAATCATAAAAAAGTTTGGGAAGATTATAGCCCTTTGACTCCAGAAGAAATTAAAGAACTTGATAAATATTGTAAACAAAGACATATAGACCTTGTTCCAAATCAAAACTCTTTTGGGCATCTTGAATATTGGTTAAAGTATGATGAGTATCTTGAATTAGCCGACTGCCCTCAGCCTTGTCAAACTATTTGGGGACCAAGTAAAAGAACAAGCCTAGATCCAAGTAACCCAAAATCCTTTGAGCTAATGTCAGAATTATATAATGAACTTTTGCCAAATTTTTCTAGCAAGTTTTTTAATATTGGTTGCGACGAAACTATGGAATTAGGTCTGGGAAAGTCTAAAGAAGCTTGTCAAAAACAAGGGAAAGGAAAAGTTTATTTAGATTATTTGATAAAACTTAATAAAGAAGTTAATAAACTTGGAAAAATCACGCAGTTTTGGGGAGATATAATAATAAATCATTCTGAATTAATTCCTGAATTGCCAAAAAATATGATAGCCTTAGTTTGGGGATACGATGCCGTGTACTCTTCAGGAAATCACTTGCATAAGTTTGTTGATGCTGGATTGGATTTTTATGTTTGCCCTGGAACCTCTTCATGGAATTCTTTAATAGGAAGAAATACAAATGGTTTTGAAAATCTTAAAAATGCTGCATTAAAAGGAAAAGAGTATTCTGCTAAAGGCTATTTGATAACAAACTGGGGAGATTACGGACATTGGCAACCATTATCTGTCTCTTTACCAGCAATTATGTTAGGCTCTGCTTATGCTTGGAATTATTCAGAAAAAACTTTAGAAGATTTAGAATTTCTTTTAAATTTTTATGTTTTTAATGATACTACGCAAAATACTGCTAAAGCAATTTTAAAATTAGGAGAAGTTGACCAATTAACTACAATTCCAGATGGAAATGGAAATATTTTTCATTTAATGTTTAGCAGATATAAATACACTATAGACGGGTATTATCAAACAAAAACAATGAGGGCTGACGAATTATTAGCTTGCGAAAAAGAAATTTTATCTGCCTTAGAAATTTTAAAACTTGCAAAACCAAATACAAAAGATTCAATTATTATAATTCAAGAAATTGAATTGGCGGCAAAATTGGCCATTCATGCAACTAAGCTTGGTATAGCAAGACTAGAAGCTCAAGATAAGGAAATTAAAAATATTCCCGCAGAAAAAAGAAAAGTACTTTATAATGAATTATCAGCTTTAATTGATACTCATAAAAAACTTTGGGTAGTGAGAAATAGAAAAGGTGGTTTGCACGATTCTGCAGGTAAAATGGAAAATTTGTTAAATGCTTATAAATAGTCCATTTCTTTATGAATAAGTTCTTATTGAGTGTGTTTATTACTTTTTTGTTTATTGTTTTCTCAGAAAATGGATTTTCTCAAAAACTAAGTATTAATCTCAAAGATGATAATAATCAGCCCTTGATGGGAGCGACTTTAAAGCTCACAAAACATAAAGACAAAACTGAAATTTATACAACAAGCAATATAAACGGAAATGCTGAATTTAAAGACTTAGAGAAAACTTTATATCAATTGGAAATTAGTTTTATTGGGTATAAAACCCTTGAAAAAACATTAAATATTAAACAAGATTTTCAAAAATTTGATTTTAAATTAAAAGAAGAGGCTTTGGAACTTGATGAAGTTACTGTAGCTGCACGTTCTCCCTTAATTAGACAAGAAGACGACAAGCAAATTGTTGACCCAGAGCATTTAGCAGCTATTTCGAATAATACTTTAGAAGTTTTAGAAAATACACCTGGATTATATGTTGACCAAGATGGAGGTATATTTCTAAGCTCTGCAAGTCCAGCCAAAGTTTATATTAACGGGCGCGAACAAAAATTGACTAATCAAGATATTACAACAATACTACAAAATTTACCACCAAATTCTGTGCAAAAAATTGAAATTATGCGTACCCCGTCAACAAAATATGATGCAGCGAGTACTGGAGGAATAATTAATATTGTGTTGAAAAAAGGGTATAAAATTGGGAAATTCGGTTCTATAAATGCAGGTTTTAATCAAAGTACCTATCCAAATAGTGAATTAGGTTTTAGTTTTAATGATAGTGGCGAAAAAACTTCAATTTATCTGAATGCAAATTATAATCATAGGCATAATCACGAAAGTCTTGAAATGCACAGAAAAGTAGATTTAGAAAATATTATGTCGCAAATTATAGAAAATGAAAAAATAAACCATCAGTTTTATACAGCTTTTGGCATTAATTATGACTTTTCTGAAAATACTAAGTTTGCATATGATTCTAGACTTAATTATACTTTATCGAAGTCTAAATCTGATAATCAAAACTTTTTTAAAACTATTGAAGACCAAATAAAAATCGAAAATGAAAATCAAATTTTAAATGATTCGTATTTTCTGAATTTACAGCAAGATTTTAATCTTAATCATAAATTTGATACTCTTGGTTCTGAATGGGACACAAAAATTGGATATAATTTTAGCTCAAGAAATATTGACCAAAATTATATTTATAATTCTATTTTTCCATTTGAAAGTAGTTATAGTGGACAAGGATTGACGCTTCAAGATAGGAATTTTATTAATCTTCAAACAGATTTTACTTTTTATTTGAAGTATAAATTTAAAATTGAAACAGGTGCAAAATCTACAATTCAATATTTTAACAGCAATGCTGATTTTAGTGTGAATTATATGAACTCTGAATTAATAGATCCTATTAGAACAAATAAATTTAATTATTTTGAAAATATTAATTCTGCTTATTTTCAAGCGTCAAAAACTTTTGTTGGAAATTTTGTTGTTAAAGCCGGTACCAGACTTGAACATACATATATGTTGGGGCGACAAATAATTCCTGAAAAAACAAGATTTTTGATTAATAGACCTGATTTGTTTCCATATGTTTATTTAAGTCGTAGAGTGTTTAAAATGAGAGAGTTTGAGCTTCATGCTTTTGCTATTTATAGGCGTACAATAAGCAGACCTGGTTACGATATGCTAAATCCTAGTTTAAATATTTTGGATCAATTTACCTATGAAACTGGTAATCCCGCTCTTAAACCTCAGTTTACTGATAATATTGAGTTAAATCTTAGTTTTCAAGATTTTCCTGTTTTTGCTGTAGGCAAAAATTATACAAGTGATATTTTTTCCGGAGTTTTATATAAGGATGAATACAACTCTGATATTACAGTTAGAACTTATGACAACCTCGGAAAAAATAAAGAAACTTATTTTAGGGGTATGCTAGGTATTCCACCGGGGGGAATTTACTTTTTTGGTGCAGGAGGACAGTATAATTATAATGAATATCAAGGTTTTTATCAAAATCAAGAATTAAATTATAAACGTGGTTCTTGGAGATTTTTCACTTTTCATCAATTAAAAATTACTAAAACAACAAGATTAGTTTTTAGTGGTTTTATGATGTTAAATGGAAGTATGGACTTTTACGAACTTAAAAATTTTGGAGCTATAAATATTGGATTAAGACAATCATTTTTTAATAATCGTTTGCAAATTAGTTTAAATGCTAGAGATATTTTAAAAACTATGATAGTTGAGTTTGAAGTAAATCAAAATGACCTCCAAGCAATGGGTTCTAGATATACTGATAATAGACGGTTTGGAATTACACTAAGATATTCGTTTGGAATAGAAAAAAGAGAGAAAAAAGCTAATTTTTTGAATGGTATGCAAGAAAATTTTTAATCTTAATTTTATTTTCTTAATCTGATATTTAATATTTTTTATAATTTAGCAGAATATTTATTTACCAATGAAAAAATTTTTATTGCTTTTATGTTTAATGCTGTTTGCCTCGGGCATTTTTGCACAAGAAAAATGGTCTTTGCAAAGATGCATACAACATGCTTTAGATAATAATATTCAAATTAAATCTCAAGAATATAATACAAAAATTCAGGATATTAATTTACAAAAAGCAAAATATGGAATTTTGCCCGGATTAAATATTGGAGCTAATGAAAATTTAACTTTTGGTAGAAATGTAGATCCCTACTCATATGAGTTTTCTACAGATAATTTTCATTCAGCAAACTTTCAATTATCTTCATCCCTTACCTTATTTAGTGGACTTCAGCAATATAATACAATTAAAAAAGCAGAAATTGATTTGGAAGCAGGAAAAACAAACCTAGAATTAACAAAAAATAATATAATTTTAGCCGTTGCTTCTGCTTATTTAAACGTTTTATATGCACTTGATTTAGTTGAAATTGCCGAACAGCAAAAAGAAATTACTGAACTACAACTAGAACGTACAGAGAAACTTGTTGTTTCTGGCAGTTTGCCTGTTCAGTCAAAATTTGATATCCAAGCTCAATTGGCAAATGAAGAATTGAATTTTGTAAATTATCAAAACCAATATAATTTTGCTTTGCTTAGTTTAGCTCAATTGATTGAATTAGATGAGTTTGCTAATATGGAAATTTTAAAGCCTGATGTTGACAAACTAATTGGAGAATCGGTTTTGCTTAGTCCTGAACAAATTTTTTATGAGGCTGAAAATCATTTGCCACAAATAAAATATGCAGAATTGAATTATTTAAGCTCTCAAAAAGCTTTGCAAGTTTCAAAAGGAGCTTATTATCCACGATTAACAATGAGTGCGGCTTATGGTTCCGGATATTCCAGTTTAACAAAACTTATTAATGGAGTAAATTTAGGAAATCCTGTTTTATCGGGATTTGCAACAGATAATGGTGGAAATATTTTAGATGTTTATCAATATTCTTTTGATTATTCTTATTCAAACAAAGCATTTTCAGACCAAATTAAAGAAAATGCTTCAACTTCTGTTGGCTTTTATTTGAATATCCCAATTTTTAATGGTTTACAAGCAAGAACTAACGTAAATTCTTCAAAATTATATTTGCAACAGTCAAAATTGCAAGTAGAACAAGCAAAAAAAGATTTATTTAAAGAAATCCAACAATCTTGGGCTGATGCAGTTTCGGCTTTGAAAAAACTCGATGCTAGCCAAAAAGCTGTAGAAGCCGGTAATTTAAGTTTTGAATATACTCAAAAAAGATATGAACAGGGTTTAGTAAATATTACCGACTATAATGTTGCCAAAAACAATTTTAATCTTACACAAATTGAAATGTTAAAAGCAAAATATGATTTTATATTTAAGCAAAAAATATTGGATTTTTATAGAGGAGTAAATTTTAATTTTTAAAAATTGAAAATGAAGAAAAATAAATCAAAATCAAAGAGGAAAATCAGGATTATAATATTAGGAATTATTGGACTAATAATTGTTTTGATTATTGCAAAAAAATCAGGATTATTCGGTTCTAATAATATGTATGAAGTAAGTACAGAAATTATAGAAAAACGAACAATTACTGAAACTGTAAGTGCTAGCGGAAAAATACAGCCGGCAATGGAAATAAAAATAAGTCCTGATGTTTCGGGCGAAATTGTTGAACTTGTTGTTAGAGAAGCTCATGAGGTTAAAAAAGGAGATTTTCTTTTAAAAATTAAACCTGATTTATACGAATCTGCTCTTGAAAGAACAATTGCAGCAGGAAACTCGGCTAACGCAAACTTAGAAAATGCAAAAGCCAGACTAGAGCAGGTAAGAGCACAGTTTGTTCAAACTGAATTGTCCTATAATCGTAATAAAACTTTGTATGAACAAAATGTAATTTCTGAATCAGAATATGAAAATTCTTTAGCAGCCTATCAGATGGGGTTAGCAGACGTAAGTGCAGCAGAAGCTAGCGTAAATGCAGCAAATTTTTCAATTATGAGCTCAAATGCTTCTATTAAAGAAGCTAATGAAAATTTAAGAAAAACTTCGGTTTTTGCTCCAATGGACGGAACAATTTCTGTGCTAAATGTTGAAATAGGAGAGAGGGTAGTAGGTACAGAAATGATGGCCGGTACTGAAATGATGAGAATTGCAAAATTAGAGGATATGGAGGTTATTGTTGATGTAAATGAAAATGATATAGTGAAAATAAAACTTAATGATTTGGCTGATATAGAAGTTGATGCTTATCTAAAAAGAAAATTTAAAGGAGTGGTAACTGAAATTGCAAATTCTGCAAGTTCAACGGGTTTGTCTGTTGATCAAGTTACTAATTTTAAAGTAAAAATTAAAATTTTAAACGAATCTTATCAAGATTTAATTTCTGAAACAAATAAATATCCATTTAGACCAGGCATGTCGGCTAGTGTTGATATTCATACTAACACTGTTTTTGATGTGATTGCAGTGCCTTTGGCTGCAGTTACAACTCGACTTGATTCACTAAATTTAGAAAATCAAAAAACAAAAGATGGTAAAAACGATAATCTTAAAACTAAATCTGACTTACATGAAGTCGTTTTTGTTTACAAAGATGGAAAAGTTGAGCAACGTAATGTAAAAACCGGAATTCAAGATTCTTATTATATTGAAATACTTGAAGGCGTAGAAATTGATGAAGAGCTAGTGGTTGCTCCTTATAATCTTATTTCTAAAATTTTGAAAAACGATATGTCTGTGAAAAAACTTAGCAAGGAAAATCTTTATAAAGCTGATAAATAAAATATAGTCTTTGCCTTTTGGCTTAAAAACAGATATTTTTATATATTTTTGTAAAAAATTGAATAATGAGACTTCATACATCTGAATTAGTAAAGCAATATGGAAAACGCACAGTTGTAAAAGGCGTTAGCGTTGAAGTAAAACAAGGAGAAATTGTTGGTCTTTTAGGACCAAATGGAGCCGGTAAAACAACTACTTTTTATATGATTGTAGGATTGATAAAACCTAAATCTGGGAAAATTTATCTTGACGACAAAGATATTACTAATGAAGCAATATATAAAAGGGCTAGATTAGGAATTGGTTATTTAGCACAAGAAGAGTCTATTTTTCAAAAACTCACTGTTCAAGATAATATAAAAGCAATTTTAGAAATGACAAAATTATCTCGTAGAGAGCAACTCAATAAAACAGCTCGCTTACTTGAAGAGTTTGGTCTTACTCATATACGAAAAAGTAAAGGTTTTCAACTTTCTGGTGGTGAGCGTAGGCGAACAGAAATTGCCAGAGCTTTGGCAATAGACCCAAATTTTCTTTTACTTGACGAGCCTTTTGCAGGTGTTGACCCTATTGCAGTTGAAGATATTCAAACTATTGTTAGCCATTTAAAAGATAGAAATATTGGAGTATTAATTACAGACCATAATGTTCACGAAACTTTAAGTATTACTGATAGAGCTTATTTGCTTTTCGAAGGTGAAATTTTAAAAAGTGGCACAGCTAAAGATTTAGCAGCAGACGAACAAGTAAGAAAACTTTATTTAGGGCAAAATTTTGAATTGCGTAAATAATAATTATCAAACATACAAAATAATTAGCAGTTGATATTTTTCTTTTTTAATTTTGTAAACCAAAAATTAAAATATGAAAAGTGTTTTTAGACCTAAGTTTTTTTCCTTATTAAAAGAGGGATATAATAAACAGCAATTATCAAAGGATATTTTTGCAGGTATTATTGTTGGTATAGTTGCTCTGCCTTTAGCAATTGCTTTTGCTGTTGCATCTGGCGTTTCTCCTGAAAAAGGAATTGTTACTGCAATTATTGCCGGATTTATTGTTTCTTTCTTAGGAGGTTCTAGGGTGCAAATTGGTGGACCGACAGGAGCATTTATTGTAATAGTTTTTGGAATTGTTACTCAATATGGAATTGATGGCTTGTTAATATCAACAATTTTAGCAGGTATAATGCTTATAGCTTTTGGCGTTTTACGTTTAGGCTCACTTTTGAAATATATTCCTCACCCACTAATTGTTGGTTTTACTTCAGGAATTGCTTTAATAATTTTTTCTACTCAAATTAAAGATGCATTTGGCCTTGAAATTGCAAATTTGCCTGCCGACTTTCTAGGTAAATGGGAAGCTTACTTTACAGATTTTGCTAGTATTAATTATGTAGCCCTTGCAATTACTGTTTTAACTATATTTATTAGTTTATTTTTTCAGAGAATTACAAATAAAATTCCCGGATCTTTTGTGGCAATAATTCTAATAACTGCTGTAGTATATTTTTTTAAATTACCCGTAACTACAATAGAGACTTTATTTGGTGAAATTAAGGGTTCATTTGCAATTGATATTCCTAATATAAATTGGAGCAATATCAGCTATTATTTTGCACCTGCACTAACTATAGCCTTACTTGGAGCTATTGAGTCTTTGTTGTCGGCTGTAGTGGCAGACGGTATGATAGGTTCTAATCATAGAAGTAATACAGAACTAATTGCTCAGGGTATTGCAAATATTATAACTCCAATTTTTGGTGGTATTCCAGCTACTGGAGCTATTGCAAGAACTGCAACAAATGTTAAGAATGGTGGACGAACGCCTGTTGCCGGAATGGTTCATGCCGTGGTTTTATTGCTTATCTTATTGTTTTTTGGTAAATATGCCAAACTAATTCCAATGTCTTGCTTAGCAGGAATCTTAATTGTTGTAGCATATAATATGAGCGAATGGAGATCTTTTATATCTATTCTTAGGGGCTCGGCTTTTGATATAATTATACTTTTAACAACTTTTAGTTTAACTGTATTAGTTGATTTAACTGTGGCTATACAAATTGGTATCGTTCTTTCTGCAATTTTATTTATGAAACGTATGGCAGACAATGGACAAGCTATTTTAAAAGAAAGTGAAAGTGAAATTGTGGAAAATTATGGGCACGTACCAAAAGGAATAGAAATTTATGAAATTAGCGGTCCTTTCTTTTTTGGAGCAGCAAAACATTATGGGGAAGTTCTAAAAGGGCATGCATCTTCAGCAAAAGTTTTGATTATTCGTATGCGACATGTACCTTTTATTGATGCTACAGGTGTGCATAACTTTAGAGAAGCAATAAATGTACTGCATAGTAAAAACAAAAAAATAATTTTGTCGGGTGTACAAAACGAAGTGTTTAAAGAACTTGAAAAATCAAGAATAGCTTTTGAAATCGGGAAGGGAAATATTTATGATAATTTTGATGCCGCTTTAGCAAAAGCAAAAGAAATTATAGAAGAAAATTAATATTTTCGGGTTTAACTATTTTCCTAAACTAACTTGCTATTTATAAAAATATGGTTCGTAAATAATGTGTGTGGTGTACTTACTAAATTTACATCAAATTTCAGTGATGGTTCGACTTTAGAACTTGCATTATGAATCCTGAATGAAATCTGCCAACCTTCATTTAATGACACCAAAAGGGTAGTAGTGGAGTTGTTTTGATAAACTACTTCGATTAATCTCGTTGGAAGTTTTAATTTTGGGATTCTTGCTTTTGGTTTAATGTTCTCAAATGGTAAATTTAAACTTCCGTGTAAATTATAGGCTTGGATTTCCACTTGTTTCTTTCCTTTAATGACTTTGTAAAAATCTTTATTCCCGATTAGATATTGCACTAAGTTTTCAGCAACTATATTTGAATTTTCTTTGGCAAGTCGTATGAGTTCTTTTCTGAAAGCGTTCAAAATAGGAATGTAAACAAGTTCGTGCATGTTTTTGATACTTGTCCATTTTGTGTTTTTGTCTTTGTCTCGGAGTTCTTTGAGCATATTGAAAATTGGCTTTATTTCTTCAAAATAAGCTTTAGAACAGGAAATGCCCAACCATTTATCACCAAAATCAATTAATTGTGAAAGTCTTGAATGTTTAACAGCTCTATGATTATTTTTTGCAGAAACACCAATTTCCCATTTTTGCAATGAGCGAATTAAAATAAGATCTCTCACATCTCCTGATTGTCCCATTTGGTCGGGTGCAATTTCGAGTTCCAAAATGTCATCTTTACTTATGCCGTTTGATAATCTTGGCTCAATGTCAATTAAGAAATTAATAGCAGAACTTGCTGTAATTCTATAAGTTTCTTGCGACTTCTCATTAAAGCTATTAAAAAATCCTTTTGCTGTTTTGTAAGGTTCATTTCTTTTAACAATAACAGATGTTAAGACCTTTAGGCGTTGATAAAATTCATCTAATAAGGCAAATTCAAAAGCCTTGCCATTTATTATTTGACTTGCCATTTATAAAGCTATTTTTTGATATTCTATATCTATTACTTTTTTCAATTTCATTTCTGCATTTTCTATTTGTATTTTTATTTCTTCCGCTAAAATTTTTGCTAGATTGACAGGTACTGCATTACCAATCATTTTATAACCTGCCGAAACTTTGTCGTAATAAAAAACAAAATCGTCTGGAAAGCTTTGAATCCTTGCACATTCTCTAATGCTTAAACGACGATATAAATGTTCTTTTCCTGGAACAAAAATTCGTTTATTTTGTTCAATAAACTCCATTTTTGGAGCTTGTGGGTGAAGAGGGGCGTGTCGTCCTCCTGCCTGAATAGTAAAGGATTGTTCGTCCCAACTTCTTACACGATTTCTTGACATAAAAATTGACGAAAAATCGCCAATCATATATTCGTGATTAGCAACTTTACAAACCTTACCATTTGTCTTGTTATAAGGTTTTGATGGTAAAACATTATCTTTTAAATCCCAGATTGCCTCTTTTAATGTGATTTTTGAAAAAGTTTCGGTTGGAAACTTAAATTTAAAATCTAAATCTTTTCTAATACCAATAAAAAACACTCTTTTTCTATCCTGTGGCACATTGTAATCAGAAGCATTTAGCATATTGAATGAAAGATTATAGCCTGCTTCCTGAAATAAGTTTTTAATATTTTGCAAGGCTTCTTCGTGTCGAATTAAAAGCATTCCACTTACATTTTCAGCAAGGAAAAATTTGGCTTGCTTTGCTTTTAATATTCTGATAAATTCAAAAAATAATTGCCCTCTTTTGTCTTTAATTCCTCTTAACGAACCTGCTTCACTCCAACTTTGACAAGGTGGTCCTCCAATAATTCCATCACATTCAGGTACTTCGTCTTCATTTATATCAACAATACTTCTTTTGTCTAAAATGGTTTCAGGATGATTTTTTTCGTAGGTTTCCCAAATTTCTTTGTCAAATTCATTCGCCCAAATTACGTTGAAACCTGCTTTCTTAAATCCAAGGTCAAGTCCTCCTGCCCCTGAAAACAAACTAACTATTTTGTGTTTTTTTATCATTTATTTTGCAACTATTCTTTTTCAAATTTACAAGTTTAATTATATTTTACTATAGTTTTATTCTCTTCACAGCTTCTTATTTACCCTACAGCTTCTTTTAATATTTCTTTATAAACTTCATTCTGGTCTTGCCAAACTCCATAGTCAGATAAGGATTCGTTATGCCAAAGTGTAACTAAAGTACCTCCGTATTGTTTTGTATAGTTTATAATTTCTACAGCTTGGGAAATTGCTTCTTCTTTGCTCAAAGATTGGTATTTGTGTAGGTTTTTATCGGTTATCATTGTTGGGTAAAGCCATAAATCTGTTTTTTTATTTTCTAATAAATCAAAAAATGGTATAGGAACGCTGACCCCCATTCTAAATCCGGGCATATCGTAAAACACTAATGAAAAATCACGCTTAATTCCAATTTTTACTAAATCTCTAAATGTATATGGAAATTTTACAAGTAAATAGTGCTGACGTGATGAAAAAACTTCGCTTCTTGCTGTCTTTTCTAGTAATTTTAATTCTTTAGACCAAACATTTTTCTTAAAATTACCTCTATATGAGTTGTGAATACCAATAGTGTGAGATTTTACCAAGTCCCTGATTAAATATTTAACAGATCTTTTTGATGGTGAAATATTTCTATCCAATTTCCATAACTTTGCCATTAAAAAGAAATAATATGGTGATAAACCTTGTTCTTTATGTAACTTATTTATATTATCAAAGCAGTTCCAAGGATCTTTTTGTTTTCGTGTAAGTACTCTAAATCTTGTTTTTACTGCATGGTAGTCTTTCTTAAATAAATCTCGCGTAAAGCCCGCAAAACTTCTAAAAAAACCTTTCCCTCTATACATAAAAAAGGAGTCAATATCAATTGTGGGAATAAATTTATAAGCAGGTTTTTCAAATTCTAAATCAGGATAAAGATTTTTTAAACTATTAAGAAGCATTTCTGTCCAGATATTTACCATTGGTTTATTTAAAATTCCGATTTTTCTTGTTATACTGATATCAGAAGAAAATCTTTTGAAAATATCTTTAGAATTGTGATTGTATTCCTCCATTCTAGCGACATGCCACAAACTAGCTGCAAAAACATCGAAATTAGGTAATTTTACAGTTTCTGTTGGAAATAAAACCATATTACCATCAATCATAGTCCTTCCAGGAGAATTAATTATAAGTTTTGTGTCAATCATCATAGGATCGCAAATAATTCCAGGCTTTTCAGAAACTTTTGAACTTGCATACCAAAAACAAGGCTCTAAAGTTTTTTCAAACTCCCTTAAATCTTCGGTTATTTGATAATCTAATTTAAAAACATGCTTGAAGCAAACTTCTGCTACATATTCAATTCTCGAATTAATTTTTGGAGTATAAATTACTAACATAAAATTATTTTAAAATTATTTCATAATATCTTCAACTTCTTCTATGCTGATTGGAATACGTTTAGAGCCTAAAATTCTATTTCCTGTTTCAGTAATTAAAATATCATCTTCAAGTCTTATTCCGCCAAAATCTCTAAACTCATTTACTTTATTGTAATTTATAAATTCCTCAAACTTTCTATCTTTGTTCCATAAGTCAATTAATTCGGGAATAAAATAAATTCCTGGTTCATTTGTAAGTACGTGTCCGGGTTTTAACTCTCTCCCAAATCTTAAAAATGCAGTTCCGAAAATTTTACTCGGTTGGATTTTTTCGTCGTAGCCAACATTAATTTGACCCAAGTCTTCCATATCGTGTACATCTAATCCCATAGCGTGTCCTAATCCATGAGGCATAAATAAAGCATGAGCTCCTAAAGCAACGGCTTCTTGAATATTACCTTTCATTAAGCCCAACTCTTTTAGTCCATTTGCTAAAATTTCACTTGCCTGTAAGTGAATATCCATATAGGTTTTGCCTGGTTTCATTAATTTTATAGACCCATTTATTGCGTTTAAAACAATTTGGTAAATTTCTTTTTGTTTTTGTGTAAATTTTCCACTAACAGGCACAATTCTGGTATTGTCAGAGGCATAAAACATTGGAGTTTGAGCTCCTGAATCGTGAAGTATTAAATCTCCTTTTTGTAAAATATTATCATGATTGTGATTATGCAGTGTTTGTCCATTTTTTGTTAAAATAATTGGAAAAGAAGGAACTGACCCATAAGATAAACTAATGCCTTCAACTATGCCTGCAATTTGGCGTTCAACAATACCTGGTTTTGCAAGCTTCATAGCGATAGTGTGCATTTGATAACCAATATCACAAGCTTTGTCTATTTCTTGAATTTCAATTTCTTCTTTAATATTTCTTAATTTAACAACAGCCTTGATAAAACTCAAAGAAGCTTTTGTTTTCATTTCTTGAAAATTAATCCCAAGAAGACTATGAAGTAAAATCATATTGTCGTGCTTGTAAGGAGGTAGGTAATTAACTTTTCTCCCTTTTTTTAAAGCATCTGAAATATAATCTGAAAGTTTTGAAAACTCGTAGGTCTCAAAGATTTGGCATTTACTTGCTAATTCTTTAACACTTGCTTGAGGTCCCATCCAAATTATATCGTCAATATCAACATCGTTTGCAAAAATTATTTCTTTATCATTGTCAATATCTATAATAGCAGCCATACCTGGGATATTAAGCCCAAAAAAATACAGGAAACTGCTATCTTGTCTAAAATGATAAGTGTTATCGGGATAATTCATGGGTGTTTCATTGTTTCCCAAAAATAAATATAAGCCTTTTTGTAAATCTTTCTTTAGGCTTTCTCTCCTTAGTTTATAAACTTCTGGTTTGAACATAATTTTATAATTTTAAAATAATCGTTAAAATTAAACAATTTTTTTGAATGATTTGTTGAAAAACCAAAATAATAATTAACAAGATTATTGCTTATTAATGATTAAATTAAATCTAAATCCTTGAATTAATTATTTTTTAATAAGTTTTTTAGAATCTAAATTTTTTCCTTCAGAGATTAGACAAACAAAATAAACACCTTCCTTAAGTTCATAAGCTGAAATCTTAACTTGCCCTTGACCTCCCTTTATGGCAGTAGATTTAATTTTTGTGCCTGTAAAATCATAAATAGCTATTTCTCCATTTTGATTTTGGGGTAAATTGTAAAAAATTTCAGCATAATCATTTACCGGATTAGGAACTGGAGCAGAAATTTTACCTTCTTCAGGAAAACCATCACTAATAAAAATTGGATTATTATAATGATGCAAATAAGTTTTAGCTCCGGCATTTAATCCAAAACACAAAAAACTTAAAATCAATATATAATAAATAGTTTTCATCTAAATTATAATTGTACAAATATCGTTCCTAAAAACTTTTACGTAAAATTATTAATAAGGTTACAAAAAAAATAGTTTTTATATTATTTCGGGTAGCCATCAATTTCAAAAAAATAAAATATATGACAAATGTGTCAACTTTTTTTAGGACAAGACAACCCCTCTAACCAACTAAAAACTAACCACTAACAACTAAATACTAACCACTATTTCCACAAACTCTCTTACTGCTCCCTCGCCGCCTTTTTTACTCAGATGAATAATATTTGGGATATTTTTTATTTTTTCTACAGAATTTGCAGGGCAAGCAGCTAAACCAACTGCTGACAGTAATTCAAAATCATTAACATCATCGCCAATATAAGCAACTTCTGAAAGGCTGATATTCAGTTCTTTACATAGGTTTTTTATAGTTTCTAATTTGTTGGTTTCGCCATGAAAATGATAATCTAATTTTAATTTATTAGCTCTATTTCTATTTAATTGGCGGTCTTCTGTTGTAATAATTCCAACTTTAAGGCCTTTTTCCTTAAGTAATTTTATGCCCATTCCATCGTGGGTACAAAACTTTTTTAACTCATCTCCATTTTCAGAATAATACATTCCTGCATCTGTTAAAACTCCATCAACGTCAGACATAAATAGTTTTATATCGGATATTTGTGATCTTTTTATTGCATTTTGTTCTGCTAATAAAACTTCAACAATTTTCCAATCTATTGCTTCGTCAATTTCTATAGCGGAATATTCAGGCATTTCATAAATTCCAATATTGCCCGAAAGTCGGTTTTTATCTTTTAAAATATTTTCAACTTTATTTATATAAAAAGCTCCATTTTCCATAAACATTCCATCAAAATCTTGTCTGCGTGGACGTTTTTTATAGTCGTAATTGATGGGGTTTGCATCTTTATCCCAGAAAAAACGTTTTGATTTTACGCAACTTAGCATTGAATCATTTCCTGAATAAATAAATTGACCTAAGGCATTATCAAAATCTTCACTTCTTGTTAATGGCGAAGTTGCTTGTGCTAGAACAAAAATATCTTGATTGTTTAAGTTAGCTTTTTCAAGATATTCTAAAACTACTGATTCTGTTGATGCTGTATCGTTTGCGTTTTCAGGATTACGGGCATAAATTTCTAATTTTGAAAAATTAAATGATTTTGCTATTTCAGCATAAGCATCTGAATCTGTTGCAAGTATTATTTTATTAATTTCTCTTGCATTTTCTAAAGCATTTAAAACCCAAAAAAACAAAGGCTTACCATTTAATATTTTAATATTTTTATTTTTTATGGATTTACTGCCCGAACGAACTGGCACAAAAGCAATTATACTCATTTTTTTCTGAATTTTAATTTATCTCTTTGTATTTGCTCAACTTCTAAAACTTCGGAGCGTTTATAGTTTAAGGCTTTATGACTTGCTTTTAAATCGCGAACTAATTTTCTTAATCCTGGAACTTCTAAAGAAGCTGCATGGTCGGTTCCTTTCCAAGTTCTGTCTTTTGTAAAATGTCTTTCTATCCAACTTGCACCTAAAGTATATGCTGCTATATCAATAGCAATTCCAAGGTGATGCCCACTAAAGCCAATATCATAAACTCTGTGTCCGTACTCTTTTTTTATTCTGTCAATTTCTAAAAGGGATACATCTTCAAAAGCTACAGGATAGCCAGAGGTACATGAAAATAAAATTAATCTTTCTTTTGCAGAATTGTTTTTTTCAAAAAGCTTGACTAATGTTTCTTCTTCGGCGTGGGTTGTCATTCCAAGTGAAGCTTGAATCAATCCATTATAATTATCTCTTAAAAATTCTAACATTTCGTAATGATTATTGCAGGCTGAAGGAATTTTTATAAAATCAGGTTTTAAACTTGCAATTTCTTTGGCTGATGTTAAATCCCATACTGAACTTGCGTAACCAATAGAGTTGTTTTCACAAAACTCTTTCAATTCTTTATGCTGCTCAAGAGTAAATTCTAAAAATTCTCTATGCTCACCATAAGTTTTGCCATATGCGTGCATTTCGTTAGGGTGTGGAGCATTGTATTGCTCTGGTGTTAACAATTCTTTGTTATTTCTTTTTTGAAATTTTGCATAATCGGCTCCAGATTGTTTTGCTAATAATATCAATTCTTTGGCAATTTCAAGTTCGCCTTTATGGTTGCAACCAATTTCTGCAATTACTTTAGGTTCTTTATATTTTTTCATATTCATTTGTTTTTAAAATTTAATTCTTCAAAATTTGCTCTATTAAAAGCGTCAATAAAAGAATTTTCAGTTAAGTTAAATATTTCTGTTTGTTTATAATCTGCATATTCTTTTAAAATATGATAAGATTTAAAAGCCTCGCTTAAGGTATATAAAATTTCGTGTAATTTTACATAACGCTGTCCTCCATAATCAAATTGTTTTGCTTTTGTTTCTTTTTCATAAAAATGTTGGTTATAAACTAAGACTTTATTTTCATTATTCACATGCAATTCTTTAAGCCAAGAGTGATCTACACCAGCTAATAAAATATTTTTTGCTTGTAAACGCAGTGCTGTGAAAATTGCCGGAATCATTATATTATGTGGTCGTGGCATTCCTCTAGCTTTATCGAAATTTCTATACATAAATTTTTTAAATCCTTCAATTGGAGTTAGGTTTATATATATTATTTCGATATTTTTATTTTTTCCTAAAATTTCTTGCCAACGCTTGTGCTTTTTAGCTTCTGTACTTATAAAAAACTTTAATTTCCACTTGGTTTTTTCTGCTAATGTATTGAAAAGTTTATTTGAGGCTTGCACAAAATGAGGCATTACATTGTCCAAAAATAAATCATGAGCAATTGCTATATAGTAGTCTGGTTTTATTTCAGTATAAGCTTCGCTTGTTGCAAAATGGTTTACAGCTATTAAATTATAGTTTTTAATTTTCTCTTTATTTTTTTCTAAAAATAAATTTAAACTAGGTCCATTTCCTAAAATTAAAATGTCTTTTTCCGATTTTGCAAGTTGTTTATATTGTTTTGTAGTTTTTGAAAATAATAAAATTTTAGCATAGGAGAGGCAAGTTTTTTTAAAAACTTGAAACCAAGAATTTATTTTTATTAAAAAATCCTGCATTATAATTAATTTGATTACAAAGTTACATTAAATTTTAAACTTTGCACAAACGAATTAAACATTATTGAATTATTTCTTATGTATAACTTCTCTTATTTTCGTTATTTGTTATAGGATTGAAGATTTTCTTGCAATTTTGTAACCTTAGATTATTTTTTACGTTTAAATAGATAGAAAACTATAAAAATGTCGAAAAATATTATGGAAGATATATTTGGAAATTGCTGTAAAGACTATTTAGAAGGAGACAAAACTGCTAAAATTACTGTTAATTCTGATATCGCCGAAACAGATTATCTTTCTGCAAAATATTTGTTTAGAGATTTTGAAGAAATGCCAGAGCATGAGCAAAGGGCTTTGTTGCAAGCAAGAGGAGATATTTTAGATATTGGTGCTTGTGCGGGAACTCATTCTTTATATTTGCAAAATTTGGGATATAATGTAACATCTTTAGACAAATCTAAAATTTGTTGCGAAATTATGGAAAAACGCGGTTTGAAAAATGTGGTTTGTGCTGATATATTTTCTTATTCAGAGAAAACTTTTGATACAATTTTGTTGCTAATGAACGGAATAGGTATTGCCGGAACTTTAGCAAATCTTCCTGAGTTTTTAGACCATCTTAGAACTTTATTAAAACCAGGTGGAAAAATTATTTTCGACTCTTCAGATTTACAATATTTATATATCGATAATGAAGGTGCATTCAGTATTCCATTAACTGAAAGATATTATGGTGAAATAATATATAATTTGTCGTATAAAGGCAAGAAATCAGGAAATTTTAATTGGTTTTTTATCGACCCATATACAATTGAAGCTATTGCAAATGAGCTTAATTTTAAGATGCAGTTTCTAAGCCAAGGAAGTCATTACGACTATTCGGCTTGTTTGTATTAAAATATATCACAGCATTGTTTTTTAAGAGTTCTAAGCCCTATCATGGGCTTTTTTTTGTGCAAAAAAAAAGGAGCCTTTCAGCTCCTTAATATTTTGCGTTTTAATTTTGCTTTTCTTTATCTAATCTTCTTTTTGTTAAGTCATAAGCAATAGGTGAGGCAATACAAACAGAAGAGTATGTACCCATAGCAACTCCAATTAATAAGGCAAATGTAAACCCTCGGATTACTTCACCACCAAAAATGAAAATTGCCAAGATAACTAAAATAGTTGTCATAGAAGTATTTATTGTACGACCAATAGTTGAGTTGATAGCATCATTCATTGTTTGGTCTAATGGACGCTTTTTATACAGTCTTAAATATTCTCTAATTCTATCAAATATTATCACAGTATCGTTAATAGAATAACCTATAACAGTTAAAATTGCCGCAATAAATGCTTGGTCAATTTCCATATTAAAAGGAAGTATAGAATTAAATAAAGAGAAAGCACCTAAAATCATTAAAGCATCATGCATTAAAGCAACAGTGGCACCCATTGAATACTGCCATTTTGTAAATCTAAATAAAATGTAAATAAACATTAGTAATAAACCAATAACAATTGCAATAACAGATTTTCTTACGATATCCGAAGCCACTGAAGGTCCTACTTTTTGTGATCTTTCTTTGTAATTTGTATTAAATTGCTCATAGCTTACATCATCTTGTAAGAAAGGTTTTAAACCAACATACAAAAGTGAATCTGCAAGTTGGTCTGCGTCTTTTTCTTTTATTTTAAATTTAGTAGTAATTTTAACTTGATTTTTTGAACCATAAGTTTTAACAATAGGAGAATCATCGTAAACTTTTGATAAAGCTTGAGAAATTTCACCTGGTTCAACTGCACTTTCAAATTTTACAATATAATCGCGTCCGCCGGTAAAATCAACTCCTTGGTTTAGTCCTTTGGTAAATAGTAAAATTACGCTAATTAGCATCATGGAACCTGAAATTATATAGAAGATTTTTCGGTTTTTAATAAAACCTATACTCATATTAGTAAATAAATTCTCTGTTAGTTTATTTCCAAAATTTACTTTTTTATCTTTATTTAATAATAATGAGAATACCATTCTTGAAATAAATAATGCAGAGAATAAAGAGCTTAAAATACCTATAATTAGGGTAGTTGCAAAACCTTTAACTGGACCTACTCCAAATATTACTAAAACAACACCTATTATTAAAGTTGTAATATTTCCGTCTAAAATTGCTGATAAAGAGTTTTTATAACCATCTGTAACCGCTGATTTTATTTGTTTTCCAGCTCGAATTTCTTCACGAATACGTTCGTAAATTATCACATTAGCATCAATGGCCATACCTAGAGTTAAAACAATACCTGCAATACCGGGTAGAGTAAGAACAGCACCAATAGAAGCTAAAACTCCAAAAATGAAAAACACATTGGCGATAAGCGCTATGTTTGCAACTAAACCGGCTCTGTTATAGTAAAAAATCATGTACATTAGTACAATTAAAAAGGCAATTAAAAATGAAATTAAACCAGAATTAATTGCTTTTTGTCCTAACGATGGTCCAACTACTTCGCTAGAAATTACAGAAACTGAAACCACCATTTTACCTGATTTTAAAACATTAGCTAAGTCGGTAGCTTCATCAATTGTGAAATTTCCCGAAATCCTGGAGTTACCACCTTTAATTTCGTCATTTACATTTGGATATGAATAAACTTGATGGTCAAGTACAATTGCAATACTTTTACCAATATTTTCTTTTGTTATTCTTGCCCACTCTGTAGAACCGGCTGCGTTCATTGACATTGAAACTTGAGCATTACCAGTTCTTTCATCAAATTCTTGTCTGGCATCAGTAACAACATCACCGTTTAATGCAGCTCCGTTAGTTGCTTTACTCTTTTGCAAAACAATCAATTCATAATAATCAATATTGCCTTCTACTGGTTTGTATCCACATGCAAAGAAAACATCGTTACCAAAAAAACCAGATAGATAGTCTGAATTTAAATCACTTAATAAAGCATCTTTATCAGCTTTTTTAACATAGCCTAAAATTGGTCCATAAACACCTCTGTCGCCAAGATTGAAAACTATACGTTCGCTAATGCCTTTTTTTTGAGTTATCAAACTTTCTTCGGTTTCGACCAAACTGTCTATAAGTTCGTAATCTTCTTGAGATAAAAATTTGTCAACTTTATGTAAATTTTCTCTTATTTCTGTAGCATCTTTAGTTTCCCAAAATTCTAAAACTGCTGCTTGTTTCAATAAGTCTTCAACACGCTCAGGTTCTTTTATCCCAGGTAATTCTATATGAAAAACGCCTCTGTTTGCAATATCTTTTTGAATATTTGGCTGAACAACGCCAAAAAGGTCGATACGTTTTCTTAAAACAATAAAAGCATTGTCAATAGCATCTTCATACTGTCCGTTTATATAATCAATAACTTGACTATCAGTTGATTTTGCGTTAATTTTATCACTATTACTAACTTTACTAAATAAAGCAGCCAAATTGCTTGATTTTGGTGTTTTTACTTTTGCGTATGATTCTCCAAATATTTTGATAAAATCAGTCTCGTCATCACCATCGATTATTTTGTTTGATTCTTTTATTGCCGCTAATAGCGTAGAATCTTTTGGATTGTTTGCAAGAGATAAAATTAAATCTTCTGCCGAAATCCTTAAACTAACATTCATACCGCCTTTTAAGTCAAGCCCAAGATTAAGTTCTCTTTTTTTACAATCCATATAAGTATGTTTTGCAAAAAGGTTTAAAGCCGTTAAATTTTCAACAGAATCAAGATAATATTTTACTAATGAATCGGTAATTTCTATGTGTCTAGCTTCATCAGTGTCTAAATTCATAGAGTTAAATTGCGATTCTGCATATCGTTCTGCTTTTCTTTCTACTTTTTGAACTGCAAACGTGAATGTTAAATAATACAAACAAATCAATGTTAATAGCACTGTTACCAGTAAAATCGCTCCTTTGTTACGCATATCAGATTAAATTTATTATTAGTTATTAAATTTTATTTTTAAAGTTTGCAAATATAGACTTTTTTTTAAAATTAAATGCCTTTTTATTATTTTATTTGCTTTTTTATAAGTATTTCTTTCTTTTCAAAATCCAACAAAACATTATTAGCAACTAAAAAATCACAACCCAATATACCTGCTACACTTGGTAAATTCAGATTTTTATATAAGTCGTTAATATGTTGCATTGATGTAAATATGCTTTTTAAGTTTTTTAATTTAAACCACGAAATTGAAAATGAATTAATATTCCCAAAATATAAACCTTCAATAATAGAATT
>JALOAQ010000013.1 GCA_023228725.1 Bacteroidales bacterium
AAAGATGGAAGTTTCAAAAATATTAAAGCCGGAACTTATTTATATCCTGAACTTTACGGAGAAAGCAAAGACAAATCCTATAAGAGCCTGTATAAAAGAGAGTTAGCAAAACCCGATGCTTCTAAAACAGAAGTAAAAGAAAACTCTAAACAAATTCAAAAACATGATTCTAAAAGTTTAAAACCTACAGATAAAGCAAAACTTAAAACTCCTTTTGAAACTAAGAAAAAGTAAATTTTAAACAAAAATTAAAAAACGGACTTATAGCTCCGTTTTTTTTTGCACTTTTGCAAAATGTTAGAAAAAATTAAAACATATTTGTCTCTAATAAAATTTTCACACAGCATTTTTGCAATGCCATTTGCTTTAATTGGCTTTTTTATAGCAATACAAACTCTTGGATATTTCCCTAAATGGCATATTTTTGCATTAATTATTTTATGCATGGTTTTTGCGAGAAATTCAGCAATGGCTTTTAACCGCTACACCGACAATAAAATCGATAAAGCAAATCCTCGCACTGCAATGAGAGAAATTCCTACAAAAAAAGTTTCTCCAAAAAATGCTTTAATCTTCACTATAATTAATTCCGTATTTTTTGTAACGGCAAGTTTTTTTATTAATAAAACAGTATTTTATTTATCACCATTAGCTTTATTCATTGTTTTATCGTATAGTTACACAAAAAGATTTACTTTTTTATCACATTTTATACTTGGATTAGCTTTGTCAATAGCCCCGGCAGGAGCTTTTTTGGCTATAAACTCATATTTAACAATACAAATAATTTGGCTTTCCTCTGCAGTGCTTTTATGGACGGCAGGTTTTGATATTTTATATTCATTACAAGACGAAGAATTCGACCGCAAAAATGGACTATTTTCAATTCCGGCTAAATATGGAAGACAAAATTCACTCATAATTTCTAATATAATACATTTACTAGCAGCAAATTTCATAATTTTATTTTCCTTAAGCTTAAACTTTAATTTTTTAGTTGGAATAGGCCTAGTAATATTTTTATTTTTGCTTGTTTACCAACATTTAATTGTAAAAAAAGACGATATTTCAAAAATTAACTTGGCTTTTGGTACAACAAATGGAATAGCCTCAGTAATATTTGCTATTTTTATTATTGCTTCTTTATATTATAAGGCATGAAAAATTATAATAGCATACAAAAAAAATCTTGCTATTCTAAAAATTCCTAACCAAAGTAAATTTTTAAATGGAAATTTAATAATCCCAGATAAACTACAGGCTATAGCATAAGGAATAGGGAAAATTGCAGCAATAACAATAAAAACACCTCCCCATTTTTTTATTTTTTTTAAATGATTATTATAATAAACTTCTGTTCTTTCCTTCAGTTTTGGAGCAAGTCTGATTAATCTTCCAATAAAATAAGCATTTATCCCACCAAAATACGAGACTAAACCCAATAGCCCTACCAATAACCAAAAACTATTATACTCCGTTACCCAAAAAATAAATATATCAGGCGGAATCATTCCTAATATGCTTTCTGAAACAAGAAAAAATAATAATACAATAGAAAAAGGAAATGTATTAATTAAAAATCTAGGAATTTCTTTTATTTCTATTACAAAAGTGTTAACAATAATTGCAGAAATTAAAATTAACAAAATTATACCTAAAACTTTTAAGAAATTTAACAAAATAAAAGAATATAAACCTGTATATCTATAATAACGGAAATAGACTTTGACAGAGCTAAATATTGATCTTTTATTTTTCTGCATAATGCAAATATAAATAAATTATTAAACAAATATAACAATTCAAAATTTAATAATTAAAGAGGTATAATATTTGCTAACAATATAATTTTAATAATATTATTTCGTTCTAACAATAAAATAGATATTTTTAGAATATCTTTGTAATGAACAAGTTTTCAATGAGAATAAAAAAGCAAATATTATCATTTTTTTTATTATTATTTATATCTTCTTCGTTTTCACAATCAGTTCAAGAATTTTGTAACGAAATAGACGACAAAAAACTTATTAAAAACTTTAATAAATCAATTGAATATATAAATTCAGGAAAACTTGACAAAGCTGAAATAATTTTAGCAAAAATTTTAGACGAAGAACCCGAGTTTACTGAAGCTTGGCTTGGTATTGCGGAGATTAATTATATTAAATACAAAAACGCCAAAGATATTAAATCTCAAAATAAGTTTTATGCAAATTATACAAAAAGCTTAGAAAAAATTGTGGCTACTTGCCCACACTATAACAATTGGACTGTTAATTACACTCTTGGTAAGATATTTTATGAAAAAGAAGATTATAAAAATGCGAAAAAATATCTTGATGCCTATATTAAAAATACTAGTATAGAAAATAAAAACATTAAAGATGCTGAATTAATTATAGAGTATATCGACAGCTATCTAGATTTAATTTCAAATCCTGTGCCTTTTAAACCCACAATTGTAGAAGGAATTTCAACAGTTAATGATGATTTTTTACCTTTAATTTCGCCAGACGGAAGCTTAGCGTTTTTTACTCATGCTTTTATGAAAAAAGATATTAGCAGTATTACTAGCGAAAAATATACAGAAGAATTTTCTGTTGCAAGAGCTTTAGATGAATCAGGTCTAAGATTTTCTAAGGGTCAACCTCTTCCCTACCCTTTTAATACCGGAAAAAATCAAGGAGCTTCTACTTTAACAATAGACAATTCGACTTTATATATTACTATTTGCGAATTTGTGTCCAGAACTTATGATAATTGCGACATTTATTATTCTGTTAGAAAAGCAAATGGCTGGTCTGAATTAATTAATCTTGGACCTAATATAAATGGCTTAAATACTTGGGAATCACAACCATCAATATCCGCTGATGGAAAAACTTTGTATTTCGCAAGCATTAGAGAAGATAATATAGGTTTCGACCCAAATAATCCCACTAGCGACATTTGGTATTCAACAAAAAACGAAAACGGAACTTGGAGCAAAGCAAAAAACCTTGGACCAAACATAAATACGCCAGGAAATGAAAAATCACCTTTTATTCATTCTGATAGCCAAACTTTATACTTCTCCTCAGACGGCCACAAAGGATTGGGAGGATATGATATTTTCTTTTCAAAATATAGAAACCAAGAATGGGGTATTCCTGTAAATCTTGGATACCCAATAAATACAAAAGCAAATGATTTAGGCTTCGTTGTAAATACTCAAGGAACAAAAGCATATTTTGCAAGTAATAAATTTGAAGGAAAAGGTGGCTGGGATATTTATTCTTTTGATTTATATCCCGAAGCAAGACCAGAAAAAGTATTCCTTGTAAAAGGTAAACTTATTGATGATATTGGCGAAATTATTACAGAAGCTAAATTAGAAGTAAGAAATACAAGAACTAAAGAAACCTCAGAAGGTCTTGTTGATTCAGAAACAGGAAATTATGCAGTGGCTGTGAATAGCGACAAAGAAAAACATGACGATTTTGTAATGCTTGTAAAAAAAGAAGACTATAGTTTTACCTCTGCACTAATAGAAGTGGATGAAGAAACTTTTATTACACCTATAAATATAGACTTTGAAATGAAACCAATAGAAAAAGGAAAATCTGTAGAAATTCGTGATATAAATTATGCTAGCGCTTCTTATCAAATAGATAAAAAATCCTTGCTTGTTTTAGACGAATTTATTATTTTTTTGAAAGATAATCCTAAGTTAAAAATTGAAATTCGCGGACACACTGACAGTATAGGAAGTTTACAAACAAATCTGACATTATCAAATAATAGAGCTAAAGAAGTTTATAATTATTTATTAGCAAATGAAATAGAGGCAAACAGATTACAATATAAAGGTTATGGCCCAAACCTACCTATTGCAACTAACGAAACAGAAACAGGAAGAGCAAAAAACAGAAGAACAGAGTTTTATATTATAGATAATCAATAATAATAATAAAAAAACGCCGAAGATAAACTCCGGCGACACATAGTTAATTTGATTGAATAATCTATTAAGATTATAAAGACATTTCAAAAATAAGAAAATAATTTTATATTTTATTGAAAAAATTATTGAAATTCAACATTGTTTTTAAACAATATTTTGTATCTTTACAACGAAACAAAGAAAGCAAACAACAAACTTAACTATTATGAGAATTTCTAAAAACATTGACTGTAAAAACTGTGAATTAAAATGCGATATTTATACAGCAAGTATAGAAATAGACGAAGACCCTGTAAAACTAAAACCCACCTATGCTTATTATAGCAAAAATGAATATATAAGTAAGCAGGGAACTAATGTCAGCCATGCAATATTTTTAATTAATGGAAGTGCTAAAATTTTTATCGAAGGTCTAAATAATAAAAATATAATTCTATACTTAATGACCCCTAACACATATATCGGGTTATTATCATTTTTTGAAACTCCTTATTATTTGTATTCGGTTAAAGCTATGGAAGATACAACAATTTGTATGGTAGAAATTGAAGTTTTAAAATCTTTATATTTAAAAAATCATGACTTTTTATTAAAACTTAACAAAGCATTTGGGAAATCTGTTGCACAAATATTAAATAAAATAATTACTCTTAATCAAAAGCACATTAGAGGCAGAATAGCTGACAGTTTATTGTACTTATCACAAATATATGGCTCCGACTATTTTGAAATGAAACTTTCGAGAAAAGAACTTGGAGAACTATCAGGAGTGTCAGAAGAAAATGCAGTTAGATTATTAACAGAATTTAAAAATGATAATATTATTGATGTTAAAGGAAGAAAAATAAATATTAAAGATAGACATTTATTAACTCAAATAAGTAATTTAGGATAAAAAAAAGACTGCCCATAAATTGAACAGCCTTAGTGTTTATGTATTGTGTAAATTAAACTTAAAATCTTCTTTCCTTAATTCTAGCTTTTTTACCTGTTCGTCCACGTAAATAAAATATTCTTGCGCGACGAACTCTACCATATTTATTTACACTTATAGCTTCAATAAAAGGTGAGGCAAAAGGAAAAATTCTTTCAACACCAAATGAACCTGACATTTTACGTACTGTAAATGTAGCTGTGCGTCCTTCTCCATTAATTTGAAGAACAACACCTCTAAATTCTTGAATACGCTCTTTATTACCTTCTTTAATTTTATAACTAACTGTTATAGTATCTCCGGCTTTAAACTTTGGAAATTCCTTTTCATTAGCCAGACTTTGATTTACAATATTCATTAATTCCATTACAAAAAACTTTAAATATTCCTTACAATTTTCGGACTGCAATATTAGTCATTTTTTTTTAATTATATATCTTTTTTTATAATTATTTTATTTTTTTAATTCAACCAAGAACTAATTACGAGTTTTAAAAATGATAAAAAACATAATTCCCTATATTTCAGCACTTTACATCACTGATTTGTTTGTTTAAAATTCTTTTTAAATTTAAACTATAAAAACAATATCGCGAATAACAAAAATATTTTCTGATAATAAAATAAATTTTTAACTTTACAGTTCAATAAATATCATTTAAAAGCCAAAGATTATGAAATTCAAGAATATTTTTGTTTCTTTTTTAATTTGCTTGCTAAGTTTTATAATCAAAGCCCAAAACTCTGAAAGTTTTTATATACATTTTGATATAAACTCTTATGAAATTGAGACTAAATATAAGTCGATTTTTGAGGATATTGATTTATCTCAAATTAATAATATTGATATTTACGCATATACCGACTTTCTTGGAAGCAAAAGATATAATGATGAGCTATCTCAGAAAAGAGCACATTCAAGTAAAGAATTATTAATAAGTTTAGGTATAGAGCCAGCAAAAATAACAAGTTGCCAAGGAAAATCCATACACAAAAACAGTAGTTTTGAAAACCGCAATGATAAAACTGACAGAGGAATAAAAGAACATAGAAAATCTGAAATTATTATCACTTACACCAATCAGGAGCAAACAAAAACCTACACATACCAAGATACCATAAGTTTTGCAAAAGAACTTGATAATGATACAAAAGATACTGATTTATCAAATATAAAAGCAAAAGATTTAGAAATAGGAAAAACATTTAATATTAAAAACATAAACTTTGAAGGTGGAACGCCAAATTTTTTGCCATCAGCCGACAAGCCATTACAAGAATTATCAAGCTTAATGCGTGAAAACCCAAATTTAAAAATAGATATTGTAGGCCATATATGTTGCCATAATTCTAATGAAACAGACGGATATGATTTTACAAACAACACATATACATTAAGTAAAAATAGAGCTGAGGCCGTTTATAATTTTTTAATAAAACAAGGAATTGATGCTTCTAGAATGTCATTTAGGGGGGTAGGCTCAAGTCAAAGATTATACCCTTATGAAAGAAGTGCTTGGGAACAAGAACAAAATAGAAGAGTAGAAATTATTGTTGTAGAAAACTAGATTATTCTCATTCCAAAACCAAACTCAATATAATCAGCAGTAGTTGCATGAGATTTTAAAACTATATTCATAAAATATCTATCTGCAAAAGTATAGCGAAAACCAAGTTTTGAGTAAACAATGATTTTTTTTCCTGCTTTATATTTATTAAAAGCATAAGAACCCAAGTGCATAATTACACTCAAATCATCACTTAAATAAACCTCTTGCATAGCGTGAATACCAAGTTTAAATAAATTATGCATACCATTATAATCTTCTTGCAATAAAGTTTTTATAGATGGGTCAAAAATCAAGTTTATTCCAGCGCCTAAACTTCTTTTATTATTTAAACGCGAGGCAAAATCAAAGATTAAAGAATTAATAAAATACTTTTTATTCTCGTAACTAGTATTTTCTTTGATAGCAAAGGCATAATAGGCAGAAAATTCTAAATCTTTATCATAAAAATAAGGTATAGTTCGCTTTGGCAAAGAGTAATTATACTTTGAATACAAATATTTTATTCCTAGATTGCTAGTTATTTGATTCAAACCTAAATTTGGAGTTTCAATTGCTCCATTTGAAAAATGATTATATGTAAAACCTGCTGTAAGGAATAAAGGTAAATCTGACAATTTATAATCAAGCAAAAGAGAAAAATATATATGGGCATTTAAGTGTGAGCCAATAGCAATATTATAATAATTTGCCCTATAATCAAACTTATCGCTAATATAAGCCAAACCGCAACCAAAACGATATTTAAAAATTAAATTTTCTGTTTCAATTATCGGCACTCCATAAAAAGCAAATAAAGACTGAGAAAATCCAAAGATATTTATATTTCCTAATCCACCCATTAAATACCCAACTCCTAATTCCGGAAAACGCCACACATGTTGCCAAGGCTTAGAGCCATCAGTTTTTATAGAATAATTAATTTCGCCTATGAAAATATTTTTTTCTATTAAATACTTTAAACTTGAATGGTGAGCTAAGGTTAGTCCATAGTTTGCACGCAACTCAAACTGATTAAAATAAGAATTATAACTTTGGGAATATATACTAGTACATACCAAAGTAAAAATGAATATTACTAAAAACCGTTTCATAAATTTAGTTCACAAAAATAAACACTAAAATTAAAAAATGAGCTTAAAAAAAAGATATTATTTAACAATTTGAATTTAATAAAGACAATAAAACTTAATCTAAAGTATATAGAATTGTTTCAAAACATTAACAATTTTAAATATTTATTTCTCTTAATTTAAAAAAATATGATAAATTTACTTATTTTTGTAATTGAATTTAAGAAAATTACATGAAAGTAAAGATTTTATTTATATCAAGTTTAGTACTAATCTTATTTATTGGCAATTCTTGTCGTAGTCTTAGACCATCTGACATGTTTTATACCGACAAAGATTATCCTAAATCAGATTTTGAAGTTTCAAAAAACGAATATATTATACAAGCATACGACAAAATAGCTTTGAGAGTTGTTAGCAATACCGGAGAATCATTTTTTGGAACAGGTAGTATGGATAATGCTAATGCGTCTTCAAATTACCAAAGAAACCAAAGTGGATTTGAATTTCCTGTAGAATTTGACGGCAAAGTGAAAGTTCCAATTTTAGGCAGAATAGATATTTCGGGTAAAACTGTAAGAGAAGCCGAATTGTTTCTTGAAAAAGAATATGCCAACTATTTTGTTGAACCCTTTGTGTTAGTGCAAGTTACTAATAGAAAACTTATGATTTTTATGGATAGCGGAACTAAAGCGAGTATTGTTGAAATGCCAAGCGAAAATTTAACTTTAATCGAAGCTATAGCTCAAGTTGGTGGAATTACTGATATTAGTCGCTCATATAGAATAAAATTAATACGAGGAGATTTAACACAAAACCCCGAAGTGTTTTATTGGAATATCTCAAATATAGAAGAATTAAAAAACTCTAATATTTTTCTAGAAGCTAATGATATTATTTACATTGATAGTAAACCTCAATATGTGTCAAGAGTATTAAGAGAAATTTCTCCTTATTTAACATTAGTTACAACATTAGTTACAATATATGGAGTATTTTTTAAACTTAGCAATATTAAATAAAAATGAACGAAAACAAAACATCTATATTTAATCAAAAGTTCGACTTAAAAACATTTCAAACTATATTAAAGAAAAATATTTTAATAGTCTTAATATTAATTATATTATCATTAGGAGTTGGTTTTGCTTATTTTAGATATTCAAACCCAAGTTTTAAAACATCGACAATTATTCAAGTAAAAAATGAGAATAAAGCAAACCAAATTCTAGGAATCAATTCCAATTTAATGGAAAAAGACCTAGCTCCAGTAATTGAGCTAATACGCTCTAATGAATTTTTAAAAACTGTAATCTCAGCACTACCTCTTGATGTTAGTTATTTTAGAAAAGGAACATTTTTATCCACAGAACTATATGAATCAACACCTTTTGAAATTAAATATAGAATTATAAACAGCGCTATACTTGATAATATTATTAACTTAGAATTTAAAGACTATAAATGTCTGATTACTTACAATTTAGATAATCAAAAACACGAGTATTTTATTCAACCAGAAGAATGGCAAGCTATTTATGGGATGGAAATTTATGTACATTTTCCTTCAAAAAAAGATTTAGAAACAGAACTTGACGCAAATAACAAGTCTCAATATTTTTTTACAATAAATAATTCCAATACAATACTTGAAAACATATCAAAACGACTAAATGTTCAAATACTTAACGAAACAGCAGGAAGTATTAAAATAAGCTATTATGACTTTAATGCTAGAAAGTCAGCAGAAATTACTAATACAATTGCTGAAAAATTTATTGAATTTGACGAAACTAAAAAGAAAGAATCTGCAACTAATATTGTAAAATACATTGACCAACAAATGGAAAATGTTTTTACTCAACTTAATGCCACCGAAAAAGATTTGCATAATTTTAGAGAACAAAATAATATTTTAAGTAAAAATGAAGAGCATTTATTTAATAAAGCAAATATTTTCTCATCACAAATAACTGATTTAGAAGCTAAACTTTTAAATGTTGATTTTGAGATAATGACTTTAGAAAAAATGTTGGAGAAATTTCAATCAAACCCTGATATTAATACTTACGAGCTTTTAGCAATGCTTTCGGGTCAAAAATCTGAAGCATTTTTATCAGCAATGATTAACTCGCTTCAAGAATTATTAAATAAAAAAGAAGTTCTATTATTTGACCTAACAACAAACAATCATAAAATTCAGACTTTAAACGAACAAATTAAATCTAAAAAAGAAACGATAATTGATTTTACTCGTTCAACTATAGAAAGATTGAAATTAGAAAAAATTGAACTTAACAAAAAGAGTCAAGATTTAGAAAACCTAGCCTTTAAAGAATCTAACTATGACGAAATTGAATACGCTCGTTTACAAAGGCTATATATTATTAACGAAAATTTTTACGCACAATTAGTTAAATCAAAAGCGGAGACATTGATTTCTCAAGCAGGCTATGTTTCTAATAATTTAATTCTAGAAAAAGCAAATATCCCTTCCTCACCGGATTTTCCGATTTTTTCAACAATAATGATAATTGCTTTTGTAATTTCTTTGATTTTATCTTTTATATATTTAGCTATCAGGTATTTGCTTTATAATAAAATTTTAACAATTGATGATATTACAGCTCACACCAATATTCCTGTTATTGGCGGAATTCCTAAAAACAAAACAAGTAATGGCATTTCTCAAATGCTAGTACATTTACATCCAAAGTCTATGATTAGCGAGGCTTTTAGAAATATTAGATCTAATTTGGAGTTTTACCCTATTAAAGATAAAGCAAGAATAATAACCACATCATCAACTATTGCAGGAGAAGGTAAAACTTTTTTAGCATTAAATATTGGGGCTATTTATGCAATGTCTGGGAAAAAAGTAATTGTTTTAGACTTTGATTTAAGAAAACCACGACTTCACGAATGCTACCAAGTTGATAATTTAAAAGGGATAACAAGTATTCTTCTTGGTAAACACAGTTTTCAAGAATGCATATATAATAGTGCATTAGAAGATTTAGATTTTATTACTTCCGGTCCACTTCCGCCAAACCCTGGAGAATTTATTATTACAAATAATTTAAAAGACTTAATTGACCAAGCAAAAGAAAAATATGATATTATTATTATTGACACCCCGCCTATAGGCATAGTTAATGACGCTCTAATAACTTATCAATTAGCTGATAACCAAATTTATGTTATGCGTTCTGGATATAGCCCTAGAGCTTTTATTAATAATTTAAATTTATTTTTAAAATCTAGCAAATTACAAAACTTAACTATTGTGTTAAATGGAGTAACAAAAAGTATTGCAAATTACGGATATGGTTATAAATCAGGTTACGGCTATCATAACAAAAGTGGATATTATGGTATTAGTTACCTTAATAAAATACATAATTCATATTATGGAGAAGAACCTAAAACAAAATACTCCTTTTTTGATATATTTAGAAAAAAAACTAAAAAATGAATTACATTATACTTATATCTTTTATAATTTCTTTACTTTTTAGTCTTTATTTAAATAATTTTTTGATTAAAAGACCTTTGAAATTTTTAATTAAAAAATCAAACAAATCTGCTATAAGGTTTAGTTCACAATCAAAACCAATATTTGGTGGACTAAGTTTTTATTTTGTGTTTTTATTAAACATGATACTTGTATTTTTCTTTTTAAAAGAAGATATATATTTATCTAAAGAATATATTAGCCTTTTTATAATTGTTACTTTATCATTTTTAATGGGACTAGCTGATGATGTTTTAAATACCTCTCCTATATTCAAATTTATAATTCAATTTGTATGTGCCTTAATATTAATATATAATGATATTTATATTATTATTAGTCCAAGCGAGTGGATAAATTATTGTATTACCATATTGTGGGTAGTTGGCATAATGAATTCTATAAACATGTTAGACAATATGGATGGTGTATCCTCTGTATCAAGTCTTTCAATTTTTGGAGCTGTAGCATTTTACTCTTTTATGATTGCTTCTGAAAATCTGCAACTTAGTTTGATAATTTTAGTTTCAACAATAGCCTCTTTACTTAGCTTTTTATTTTACAACTGGCATCCTTCAAAAATGTATATGGGAGATAATGGTTCTCAATTTTTGGGAATATTATTAGCTTGGGTGGGAATAAAATATTTTTGGAATGCAATTCCAATAACTGAATTATCATATGGATACAATACCCAGCAGTTTTTAATTGTATTTTTAGCATTTTTAGTTTTAATCAGCGACACCACAACAGTCAGCATAAATAGATTGTTGAGAAAAAAATCCCCTTTTATAGGCGGTAAAGATCATACAACACATCATTTATATTATTTAGGTTTATCAACTAATTGGATAGCTTTCTTGTTTTTTATTTTAAATTCTATAGGCTTAATCTTGGCTTTTTGTTTAATACACAAAGGCCTTAATATCTCTTACTCTTATCTTTGGATATTTTTCTTATACCCAATTTTAGTTTTTTTATTTTTATATTTAAATACCAAACTCACAAAACCAAAATAAAAATATGAATAAAATAAAGCACATGAAAATACCATTTTATATTATTGTCGGGCTTAGTTTAGGATTAATAATTGCTAACTCATTTATTTTTTCAAGTTTAAAAGAAGAAAAACAAGAAATAAAACAAGAAATAAATAATCAAGTAATTCCATATAAAGTTTTTCAACCATATATTCCTGATACTTTAAGTTTTTGCGGTGAAACTGTCCCTTTACAAAATTTTGATGTTTATGAAGCATTAGATTATGAGCTTATTATTAATACATATAGACATTCTTCAACTTTGCTGTATTTAAAGCGGGCAAATCGTTATTTTCCAGAAATAGAAGAAATATTAAAAACAAATGGAATTCCTGATGACTTTAAATATTTATGTGTTGCTGAAAGTGGCTTGGCAAATCTTATTAGTCCGGCAGGTGCCACAGGATTTTGGCAATTTATGAAAACAACAGCAGGAGAATATAATATACTAATAACCAATGGAATAGACGAAAGATATAATCATACAAAATCTACAATAGCTGCAAGTGAATATTTAAAAAAAGCTTATAAATATTTTAATAACTGGACACTTGCTGCTGCTTCATATAATATGGGTATGGGCGGATTAAAAAAAGATATAGACTATCAAAAAGTTGATAATTATTGGGATTTACACTTAAATCAAGAAACTGCCAGATATGTTTATAGAATATTAGCATTAAAATTAATTATGTCTAATCCTAAACTTTATGGTTTTGATTTAGAAGAAAAAGACCTTTATAAAGAAATTAAAACTCAAGAAATTATTATAGATACTAGTATTTCTGATTTAGTAGAATTTGCTTTTGAAAACGGTACTAATTACAAAATGCTAAAATATTTTAACCCTTGGTTAACCGGTAAATCATTAAACAACCAAAACAAAAAAGAATATAAAATTGTTTTACCTGCCAAGAATGCACGTGAATGTATGAAATAAAGTAAAAAACAAGGATGATTAAAAAACAGGGATTTATTTCGGTTAAAGGAGCGAGAATACATAATTTAAAAAATTTAAACATAGATATTCCACAACACAAACTGTCAGTAATAACCGGTTTGAGTGGAAGCGGAAAATCTTCATTGGCTTTCGATACTATTTACGCAGAAGGCCAGCGTAGATATATGGAGACTTTTTCTGCTTATGCAAGAAATTTTATCGGTAGTATGGAACGCCCAGATGTTGACACAATAGCCGGTCTTAGCCCGGTAATTGCAATAGAACAAAAATCAACAATAAAAAACCCACGCTCTACAGTAGGAACAATTACGGAAATATATGATTATTTGCGTTTGCTTTTTGCCAGAGCCTCAACAGCTTATTCGCATATTACCGGCGAAAAAATGATAAGATATACTGATGAGCAAATTATTAATATTATTTTAAAAGATTTTCAAAATAAACCTGTTTATATTCTTTCGCCAATTGTTGACGGAAGAAAAGGGCATTATAAAGAAACTTTTGAAAACCTTAGAAAAACAGGCTTTTTAAACGCAAGAATTGATGGAGAAATAAGAGAAATTACTTATAATCTAAAATTAGATAGATATAAAACTCATTTTATTGAATTAGTTGTTGATAAATTAATAATTAAAGACCAAGACAAACAAAGATTAAAGAAAACAATTGATTTAGCAATGAGTTTAGGCAAGGGTATAATTATGATTTTGGAAAAAGATAGCGACAAACCAAGATTTTTTAGCCGCTTTTTAATGTGTCCTACAAGTGGAATTTCGTATAGAGAGCCTGCTCCTTACACATTTTCTTTTAACTCGCCTCAAGGAGCTTGCCCCAAATGTAACGGTTTAGGCCTTATAGCTGATATTGATATAAATAAAATTATTCCCGACAATTCGCTTTCAATTTATAATGGTGGTATTAGCCTCTTAGGAAAATATAAAAACACATTACAATTTTGGGTTTTAGAAGCTTTATCAGAGAAATTAAATTTTTCACTTAAAACGCCTATCAACGAACTTAGTGACCAAGCAATTGATGCTGTATTATTTGGTTATCCTGAAAATTTACAACTAAAAAACACCCCTCTTGGGCAAACATCAAATTATACTATAAGTTTTGAAGGTATTGTAAATCAAATTAAAACTAAACAAGAAGAAGAAGAAAAAAACCCATATTCTAATAAGTCATCATTTAGATTTAACAAGCTTATTACTTGTCCAAATTGCAATGGCACAAGATTACAGCAAGAAGCTTTACAGTTTAAAATTGCAGGTAAAAACATAGCAGAGCTTGCTGATATGGATATGTTAAAACTTAATAATTTTCTTAGCACAGTTTTAGAAAAGTTGGAAAATAAAGAAAAAATAATCGCACGGGAAGTAATTAAAGAATTAAACAGTAGAATAGGTTTTTTGCTTGATGTAGGTTTAGATTATTTATCCTTAAATCGTTCTGCCAAAAGTTTATCAGGTGGTGAGTCGCAAAGGATTAGATTAGCAACTCAAATTGGAAGTCGTTTGGTAAATGTTCTCTATATTTTAGATGAACCAAGTATAGGTTTGCATCAACGTGATAATCACAGACTTATTAACTCACTAAAAGAACTTAGAGATAGAGGCAATTCCGTGATAGTTGTGGAACACGATAAAGAAATGATTACTGAAGCTGATTTTGTTGCAGATATTGGCCCAGGTGCAGGACGAACAGGAGGAAATATTGTTTTTGCAGGAAAACCAAATGATATGTTAAGCTCCGATTCGCTTACTTCTCAATATATAAATGGAAAATTAAAAATTGATATACCAAAACATAGAAGAGAAATTTCTAACAAAAAAATAATTATTCGCGGAGCCAAAGGAAATAATCTTAAAAATATAGACTTAGAAATTCCTACAGGTGTAATGATTTGTATGACAGGCGTTTCGGGAAGTGGAAAATCAAGTATTTTAAACGAAACTTTAGTACCTGCACTTTCACGCCACTTTTATAAATCAAATGCTTTTCCATTAGAATATGACACTATTGAAGGAATTGAAAATATTGATAAATTTATTGAAGTTGACCAATCTCCAATAGGAAGAACGCCTAGGTCAAACCCCTCAACATACACAGGATTATTTACAGATATTAGAGAGCTTTTTGCAAGTTTACCTGAAGCTAAAATAAGAGGCTATAAACCTGGCAGGTTTTCTTTTAATGTTAAAGGTGGTAGATGTGAAACTTGCAAAGGCGCAGGAGTAAAAACAATAGAAATGAATTTTTTACCAGATGTTTACGTAGAATGTGAAACTTGCCGTGGTAAAAGATATAATAGAGAAACTTTGGAAGTTAAGTTTAAAGGAAAATCAATTTCCGAAGTTCTTGGACTAACAATAAACGCAGCAGTAGAGTTTTTTGAAAACATTCCTCATTTATATAAAAAGCTAATTGTATTACAACAAGTGGGATTAGGCTATATTAGTTTAGGACAATCAAGCACCACACTTTCTGGAGGTGAGGCTCAAAGAGTAAAGCTGGCAACTGAACTAATGAAACGAGAAACAGGAAATACTCTTTACGTTTTAGACGAACCAACAACAGGATTGCACTTTGAAGATATTAAAATTCTTCTCAAAGTTTTAAACTCACTTGTTGATAGAGGTAATAGCATGATTATTATTGAACATAATTTAGATATTATTAAATCTGCCGACTGGATTATTGATATGGGACCTGAAGGCGGAGAAAGAGGTGGTACTGTTGTGGCTCAAGGAAAACCGGAAGAAATAATCAAAAACAAAAACAGTTATACAGCAAAATATTTGAAAAAAGAACTATAATTATTTTTGTAAAATTGGGCAAAATAAATAAGGAATTTAATAAATTTTGTTGTTTTCACTACCCCTATTTGGTTATTCGGGATGATGTATTAATATTTTTCTTATTCAAAAACCAATTATAAAGTAACATTGCCAAAACAGCACTAATACCAATTGCTGCAAAAATCATCCAAATATTATAAGGTTGATAATTTGCCCACAAATACTCTGTTAGTTGATCTTGGTTCATATTCATTTGTTGACAAACTTCATTTATATAATCTGTTTGTGAAAACCTTTCTGAAATTTCGGGAATAGTCAAACCTCTGTTACTAACTTCCAATTTTAACAAGCTAATTTTATCTGAATATTTTTGATAAACAGATCCTGATAAAATTCCTGCCAGATAATTTCCGCCGGCCATAGGTAAAAAACTATAGCCCATATATAAAGCTGTTTTATTTGCTGGAGCAATTTTGCCTATATATTCAGTAATTTTTGGAGAACCAGCCATTTCGCCTAAACCAAAAATTAAAATACTTAGAAATAAAAACATTGGATTATTAGTAGAAAAAGTAAGAGCTAAACCAATTGTAGCAACCAAAAAACCACTAATAATTGAATGAATAGGTTTTAGCCTCATCACAAAATAAGAAACAGCAATTTGAAAAATAATAATATACATTGCATCAATATTTGTAAGCATTTCAGCAGCAATAGTTTTTTCAGGAGTACCAAGTGTTTCAGCCAACCAAGGCCAAACAGAATATAATTTATTATAAACTATAGAAGTGTCCATCCATTGGTCGATAAAAACCGGTAAAGTGTAAAAAAGCTGATTATACATTGTCCAAAAACCAACTATTATTAATAAAAACACAACAAACTTCATATCCTTTAAAGCTTCAAAAATATTTTTAAAAATAATTTTCAATTCTTCTAAAAATTTGTTTTGCTTGATTTTTCTTTCGGGTTCTTTAAAAAATAAAATTACTAAAACCAAATTTATCAAAATTACAGCCGAAGAAATATAAAAAACATATTTCCAATCATTTTGCCTTGACAATGAAGCAACAATAGGACCAATAAATGCACCAATATTTACAATCATATAAAAAATTCCAAAACCCAATGATGAAGTTTGCTCGTTTGTAGTTTTTGCTATACAAGCTGAAATAACAGGTTTAAACAAGGAAGCTCCTATAGCAAGAATTAAGAAAACAATAAATACAGAAGTAAAACTACTAACTAATGAAAGAGCAAAATATGAAGAACTTAAAATCAGATAAGAAATTATTAAAACTTTTTTATATCCTAAGCGATCTGCTATAGCTCCGGTAAAAATAGGCATTAGATACAACAAACCTACAACTGTTCCCATCATCATTCCTTTTTGAGTTTGCGAAAAGCCTAAAGCTCCCTCATCTGTTGAACCGGTTAAATAAAGAGCAAAAAGCATAAACATTCCATACCAAGCCCAGCGTTCAAAAAGTTCCATTAAATTTGAAATCCAATAAGTCTGTGGATATAGTTTTAAAAGTTTAAAAAATTTAGACATAAAAAAATTATTTTTGCAAAACTAAAAAAAAAATGATGAAAATTTGTTTTTAAAGGTTTTTTGCTGTAAATTGCACTTTGTTGTTATTCTTAAATTAGAATTATGAGGAAAGTTTTTACATTTTTATTTAGTTCACTGTGCTTTATAGCTTTTGGACAAGTCGATCTTACTGAAATAGAAACTTATTTTAGTAAAGATGCCAGTATTTATACATATAAAATTAATTCAGAAATTATTCAGGATAAAAATGGAGGTTTTGGCTTTTGTTTAAAAACTCCTGAAGAATTTACTTCTTTTGGTATTGGTTGGACGGCCAGTACAGAAAATTATCCTGCCGGTTTATTTGATATTGTTTACAAAGTTCACAAACCAAACAAAGGCTGGACAAATTGGGATATTGATGATGGTTCAACAAAACCAAATGAAACAAAATCAGGATATTATAAAACTAATCTTTTGTTTGGAATGGATGAAAGAGAGCACGACTCAATTGAGTTTTACATTCACCCACCAGAAGGAGAAACTATTAATGAAATTTATTTGATTTTATTAAATATTCAAGCAACAAGCATTACTGATTCTGAAAACACAAAATCAGGAGCAAAAGCCTGCCCTGAATTTCCCGAAATACTAACTCGAACGAGTTGGTGCAACGGCGTTTCTGCTTGCCTCAATCCGAGCTATACAGTTACATATAGAAATCCAACACATACAGTAATTCATCACGGAGCAAGTCCAACTTCCTACACTGATGGAGCAAGCGTGGTTAGAAGCTATTGGAATTATCATGTAAACACTAATGGTTGGTCAGATATAGGATATAATTATCTTTTTGACAAATACGGAAATTTCTTTCTTGGCAGACATAATCCAAATTTTCCAAATCAAGATGTGCATGCAGCTCATGCGGGAGCATCAAATCCATATTCAATAGGTTTAAATTTTTTAGGAGACTCAGATTCGCCCGGCACTGCTCCTACAAATCCCCAATTAGACAAATGCAAAGAATTTTTAGCATGGTGGTATGACTATAGAGGATTTGACCCAACAAGTTCGGCAAATATTATTAAACAAAGTGATAGTAATCCTTCTTATTTACCAAGAATTTGTGGACATAGAGATGTAAATCCAGGTGGAACTTCTTGCCCTGGAAACACTTTGTATGCACTTTTACCTTCGCTTAGAACTGGCACAAAACAAATTATAGATATGTGCAATGGCAGTATCGACACAGAAGCTCCAACAACAGAAATTCAAACTCAAAGAGATTGGTATAATTCAGATTTTGAAATAAATTTTACAGACCAAGATAATGAAGGCGGTTCGGGTGTAAATTACAGTTTTTATCAAGTAATGGATTTTGACGGCACAGAATGGAGAGCAAATAAAAATCGTGGTTTTTTTAATGATAATTTTGACGAACAGATACACAACGATTGGACAAGTTTCTCTGGTGATTGGTCTATAAATGAAAATCATTTAATACAAACAGAACAAACTAGCACTAATACTAATCTTTACACTTTTGTAAATCAAGAACAAGGCGAAACTTATTTGTATCATTGGCATCAAAAAATTTCAGGTTCTGGAAATAACCGCAGGTCAGGAATGCACTTTTATTGTAGCGAGCCCGAGGCAAGTGGAAGGCAAACTTCTTATATGATTTATTTAAGGATTGAAGGTAGTACAGCCGAAATTTATAAATATAATAACAACTCTTACGAAACAGCTAATGGAGGCTTTTTCCACTCTTCTCCTTATAATTTTCAAGCAAATGTATGGTATGACGTAAAAACCATATTTAATACAAGTACTGGAAAAATCTCATTATATATTAATGATGAGTTTATTACTTCAAAAATAGATTCTAACCCATTTAGCTCAGGGAATTCTATCTCTTTACGAACAGGACAATGTATTACAGAATATAATGATTTGAAAATTTACAAAGCCAGAACTGAGAACGAAATTATTAAAGTTCAAGCAAATCAAGATGCAGAAATTCGTTATCAAAGTTCTAACCACGAGCAAGAAGCCGGAAGGATAAGAACTGTAATAATTGACAATGCAGATAATTGGTCAGAATCTGTTTCAAAAAATATTTTTACTGATTTTGAAAATCCTGAAAATGATATTGATATTAATGGCAATTGGCAGACTGAGGATTTCAATGCCTATTTTTCTGATAATGACCAACTTAGCGGAATAGAAAAAGGATTTTTCAATGTTTCGGACTTTGACGGTACAAAATGGACAGCAAATAAAAACAAAGGGCATTTTTTCGATGATTTTAATGCAGGATTAAGTGAAGATTGGACAAATCAAGTTGGAACTTGGTCGGTTAATTCAGGAGTTTTAATTCAAAATGATGAAAACCAAGGAAATTCTAACCTATACGCTTATTTAAAACAAGATTTATCAAATAAATATTTATATGAATTTGATTTAAAAATTGAAGGAAATAATGAAAATAAAAGAGCAGGTTTTCACTATTTTAGCGATGAGCCAGAATTAGAAAACAGAGGTAATGGATATTTTATTTGGTTTAGACTAAAATCGCAAGAATTAGAATTTTACAAAGTTACAGATGATATATTTTCTTTAAAAAAGATTTATAAAATAAATTTTGACGCAGAAACATGGTATAATATTAAACTTATTTACGACAGAGTAAACGGCGAAACTTTTGTATATCAAGACAATAAATTAATTGGGGAATATAAAGATACTGAGGCTTATTTTACAGGAACTCACGTTTCTTTTCGTAGTGGAAATTCAATAATGTCGGTTGATAATTTCAGAACTTTTCGTTCAAGATATTCAAATCTAGACACAGAAATTTTATGTAATTCCTTAGATGGAGATTTAAGATATTCAAATCCTAATCCTGAAACTGCTGCTGCAAGAATTAGCTCAATTTGCATGGATTCTGCAAAAAACATTTCTTTAATTACTACAAAAAATATTAATATCGATTTTACTAAACCCACAAATATTTTAAGTGTTAATGATGGACTTGGACAAGATTTAGATATTAGCTCCGACACAGAAAATTTATCTGGTAACTGGTCGGAAAGCCAAGACCCAAATTCCGGAATAAGTGCTTATTTTTATGCAATTGGTACAAGTATAGGTGGAACAGATTATTTAAACTGGACAAATAATGGACTTTCTACAAACTTTACAATCACAAACGCAAATTTAGAACTTGGTCAAAGCTATTACATTTCGGTAAAATCACAAAATGGAGCTGGTTTATATTCTGATATAAGCAATTCAGATGGAGTTCTAATAATTCAAAATATTTCTTGTCCTGATAATTTTGAAATTTGCTCAAATGCCGGCGAACTTATATTAGAAGGAGCAACTCCAAATGGCGGGGTGTATTCAGGAAATGCCGTTGTTAATAATATTTTTTATCCTGAAAATGCAAATTTGGGAATAAATAATATTAGCTACTCCTATGAAAATGAGGAATGTAGTTTTGAAATTTTTGTAAAACAAGCACCGGAAGTTATTTGTCCTAATGATATTAATTTAGAAACTAACTCTTCTCCTTATCCACTTATCGGAGCCGAACCTGAAGGCGGAAATTATTATTTGAATGATAATCAAATTTCATATATTAATCCTGCAAATTACGAAATTGGGGAATATACAATTGTTTACACATATCTTGACCCGTCGACTCAGTGTTCTGCTTCATGTTATTTTAGCTTAACAATTAGTCCTTACTCAAATTTACTTGATAATACAAGTTTAGAGTTTGACATATATCCAAATCCAAATTCTGGTGAGTTTACAATAATTTTACAAAAAAATGAAGAAAATTGTAATTTGCAAATATTAAATATTCACTCACAAGTTATTGAAGAAAAACAAATAAAATCAAATGAAGATAAGATAAAATTTAACTTGTCTAAGTTTGCAGCTGGAGTTTATTTTGTAAAGCTTACTAATTCACAAACAAATTTAATCAAAAAAATATTAATCGAATAAAACACAAAAAATGAAATTTTTACAAATATTTTTTTATAATTCATTAAGTTTTTTTACATTTGTCAGGATTTATTTTTCAAATTAAGCAATTTTTTATGAATAAATTATTAATAAGTATATTTTTTATTTTTAGTTCGGCAATAATTTTTGCACAAACTGATGATTTAGAAATTTTTGTGCAAGAACAAAACGCTAAATTAGAATATAATTCAAATAAGTTAGTTACAGCTCCAAATACAAATGTAAAACTAATTCCACCTGAACATTTTGAACCTGATGAAAGCATAAATGGATTTGTTCACAAAGGCTCGGCAGCAACAATACAAGTTATAGAAGTTGAGGGAATATCTTTTAGAAATATTTCAGCTTCAATGACAGAAGAATATATTGAATCTCAAAACTATAGATTTAAAGAAAAAATAAATTTACAAACAGCCACTAGTCAAGATGCAGTAATATTTTTTGTAGAGTTTGTTAGTGGAGACATGATTTATGAAAGAGCTATGTTTTTCACTGGCGAAGAAAACACTATTTGGGTAAACTCTAATTATCCGTTAAATATGAAAAAACTTTTATTTCCTGCTATAGAAGCTTGCTTAATTTCAATTGAATAATATGAAGTATTTTATAAAAATATTATATTTATTTTCACTATTAGCTTTTGGCTTAAACACATTTGGGCAAAACAATACTTTGCAACACGAGATGTATTATTATTCTCACGACCAAAATATGTGGGGACCTGATGATGCTTATGGAATAGATGTAAACCACACATTTTTTGATGTTGATATTAACGAAAATTGGGGTTTTTCTCAAATTTCCGAATTTTTAGGCCAACAATTTGGTGTTGGAATGAATGTTGGTATTATTGCTTTATTGCGTTCTACTTTTGAAGCCCACGGTTTTTATACAGGTAGTTTTAGTTTAGATTACCCCATAAAAACCACTTTAGATTTTCCTGAAGATTTTAGTTTTAATTATGGTGGACCTGCGACAATTCATACATCTTATGAAGTAACTGATGATTGGTCTTTAGAAACATCTTTCCCGCCGGTTGGGGTAATTACTTTGGATTTTGAGTATGAATTTAATCCGTTTATGAATATTGTTGTTTGCGTATTTTCTTGCGACACAATATATTTAATTCCACCAAGCGTTTCAATCCCACATACTTTGGATACTTTATTTCATATAAATGGTGAAACTCAATATTGTGTTTATCCTTGTTATGTAGGCGATCAATTTGCTTTTTGCCACGATTATGAATTACCTGTTGATGTAAGTTTTACCGACCTTGTAGGTTTTGTTTTTGAAGCGCATGTAGATTTGCCATTTGTCGAAACCGAAGATTATATAGAACCGATAACAAATTGCTTGATTGCAAAAGGTGAAGATCCATATATGTTAGTAGAACTTGATGTTCTCGGTTTTTTATATGTTATGGCTGGCTATATTCCCGAACCCGAAGGACCACAAATACAACAAGCAATAGCTTTTTTAAATGACACTATCCAGTATCCTATAAATACTCCATTAGGGGATATAATTTTTCAAATTGAATATTCTTTACTAAGCGTTTATTTAAATATTACCAACACTTTACACCAAGATATTTATTTTTGCCCTACAATTTGGTTAACTTTGGATTTTCCTGTTGAAATGCCTTATGTAGTTACTGATCCACAAAATGCAAATGCAGAAGTAGAAAGTGGTTTTGGCGACACAATTACAATGGCTGTTGGAAACGACCTTACAATAACCTATCCTTGTCATGACTGGGATTCTATGTATGTTGGTGTAAAATATAATATTCAGCCCACTATTCGAAATCACACTTGGGACAGCATTGCGTTTTCTTTTGTAATAGAAGCACTTAGAGCATCAATTTCTATAATAACTCCATTCAAATCTCAAATAGCAGGAGATATTATTCCAAGTTTCGAACTTCCAACTGATTCTGAAAAACCAATAATTTCTGAACAAATTTTTATGGGAGAATATTACCAAGACGAAGATTTTGTTCAAGGTTTAGAAAAAGATATTGGACCTTGGGATATAGGACCGCTTTTTGAGTGGACAATAAGTTTAGGCTACGTACCCGTTTCTTGGTTTGATCAAACTTGGGAATTAATGCATTTTGAAGAAGACATTGTTTTTCCCGGAACTTACATACGCCCCTACGATAAATCCGAAGTAAATTCACTACTTTACACAGAACAAGCTTTTTGTTATGGCGAGTCTTATGGATATATTTATGCAGAAGCACAAAATGGAGTTGCTCCTTATGATTTCCAATGGTCAACAGGTCAACTAACACAAAACTCTTTTGTTGATACAGATAGTATTTATGGTATTCCCGGATATTATACAATTACAGTAACTGACGCACAAAACTGTAAAAGCTATGATTCTATTGCTGTAGCAGTAAATCCACCAATTATTCATCATTTAACTGCAAATGATTTGAATTGCTACGGATTTTACACAGGAAGCATAAATACCGAAGTTACCGGAGGAACATTTCCATACTTTTTTGAATGGTCAAATGGTAGTAATCAACAAAACCCAACAGATTTAACATCAGGCTGGTATTATGTAACAATTTCAGATTTTAGAAATTGTTTTGCTACGGATTCTATTTTTATAAATCAGCCAGCTTCCCCAGTTACAATAGATTATGTTAAAACAGATTTACCTTGCCACGGAACAGATTATGGGTCTATTGACATTAGCCTGTCAGGTGCTAGTCCGCCTTATACTGTTTTATGGAGCAGTGGACAAACCTATCAAGATTTACATAACTTAAATGCAGGAACTTACACTATAACAGTTACTGATGCAAATAATTGTGCTTGGTCAGAAAGCATTACTATTATAGAGCCAGATACATTAATTGCAAATATAAATTCTTCAAATATACCTTGTTTTGGTTTAGATAATGGAAGTTTAAATGTCCAAGCTATTGGCGGAACCCAACCATACACTTATCACTGGTTTCATGATGCGAATCAAACTTCACATATTATTACTGACATGCACCCAGGATATTATTTTGTTTCTGTTGTTGATGCTAATGGTTGTGCTGACACGGCAAGTACATATATTACTCAACCAAACGAATTAATCCTTACTGAATTAATTCACAATGTAAGTTGCAAAGGCGGACACGATGCATATATTATTGTTACACCAAGCGGTGGAGTGCCATATTATAATATTGAATGGAGCAATGGATATTTTTCTGATTCAATTGGTAATTTGCCAATTGGTAATTACACTATTACTGTAAGCGATCAAAATGGCTGTAAAAACACTCAAACTTACACAATTACAGAACCACCAAACTATTTAAGTTCTTATTTTTCAGAAATCAATAATGTAAGTTGTTTTGGTTTTTATGATGCAAATTCAAATGTAGTCCCAACGGGTGGCACATCGCCTTATACAGTTTATTGGGAAGAAGGTGTTGAACAAAATAATTTTATTGGCACAGGTATGCCTGCAAATACTTTTTTCAATATCACGGTTGTTGATGCAAATAATTGTGAATATTTTGATAGTATAAAATTCACTCAACCAGCAATTTTAAAATTAAATGGAAATACAGACCCAGTAGAATGTGGATATAATGCAGGTGCAGGAACAGTAATAGCAGATGGAGGCACAGCACCTTACTCATATTTATGGCAAAATAATGAAACAACACAAACTGCAACAGATTTATCTTATGGCTTAAATCAAGTTGTGGTTAAAGATGCCAATAATTGCATAGACAGTTTAAATTTATTTGTTGATAAAACAGGAAAAATATATGGCGACTTTGAACTTATTGAACCTAATTTATGTTTTGGAGACAGCATAGCAATTGCAATTGCAAAATTTGAAAAAGGAAAACAGCCTATTCAGTTTATCTGGTCAACTGGTCAGCTTGGAGATACTGCAAAAGATTTAGCAGCCGGAGAATATTTTGTCTTTGTAAGCGATAAATACAATTGCACAGATACAATAAAAGTTATTATTTCAGAACCTGATTCACTTCAAGCAAATTTTAAACTAATTCCACCTTCTTGTTCGGGAATATATGATGGAGCAATAGAAGTTAAACCTACAGGTGGCACTCCCGAATACTCAATTCTTTGGGGAAATAATTCCGAAGAAAATAAAATTTCTGAACTAAGAGAGGGAAGTTATTATATAAGTATCACTGATTCAAACAATTGCATATATATTTACGAAATAGATTTAGTAGAAGCAAATTATTGCATAGCTATTTATAATACTATTACACCAAATGGTGATGGGGTAAATGATACTTGGGTAATTGAAAATATTGACAAATTCCCAAGAAATGAGATTTGGATATACAATAGAATTGGAAACTTGGTTTTTTCTACTGAAAATTACCAAAACGATTGGGCAGGAACTTATAAAGGTAAAAACTTGCCTGAAGGAACTTATTATTATATTATAGATTTAGGAGAAGGCAAAGAAGCCTTTAAAGGTCATATTACAATAATTAGGTAAAATGAAACTAAGAACTTTTGTAAATATATTTATTTTTCTTTTGATAATTAGCTTTAAATTATCTTCCCAACAAATTGGAAATCATAGGAATTATGTATTTAATATTGCTAACCAAAACCCCGCAGCAATTTCAATTCAAGAAATTCCGGAGATTATTTTAAATCACAGAATTCAATGGCTTGGTTTTTCGGGTGCCCCCAAGATATCGTCAATTTATGGAAAATATTTATTTAGAGATGATATGGGTGCTTCTGCATTTTTAATAAACGATAAAATAGGGCTAAATCAAAAACTTGGTCTTAATCTTGGATATGCTTATATTATTAGAACTGATAATTTTAACATTAGTTTTGGTTTAGATTGGAGTTTTTCACAACTAAAATTATTGTCAACACAAATTAGAGTTTATGAGGCTAATGATCAAGTTTTAAACTTAGAATCTGACGAAAAAATTTGGAAACCTGACGCAAATGCAGGAATTATGATTAATGCTAATAATTATTTTGTTGGTTTTTCAGTTTTACAGCTATTCAAATCTAAATATAATTTTTTTGGTTCAACAAACGATATCCCCGGATTAATTAGAGATGCCAGACATTTTTTTGTTACCGGAGCTTATCATTTAAACATAGAAAATTCTGCACATAGCTTTACGCCGATTTTAAATATGTATTTTACAAAAGCAAGTCCGTTTAAGTTTGATTTAATCGCAAACTACAGTTATGACAACACTTTTAGCGCATCGCTTGGCATTAGTAAATCAGATGCTATTGTATTTTCAGCAGGTTACAAATATGATAGATTTACCATAAATTATGCTTTTGATTTTGTGCTTTCAAGAATAAGAAATGTTAGTAGTGGGGCTCACGAAATTACTTTAGGAGTGTTTTTATTTAGTAATAAATCAAGCGAAATTTCTAACCCAATGTTTTAATTTTAAAAAAAAATGAAAAAAAATGAAAAAATATTAAATTATTAAAAAATATTGTATATATTTGTAAAAGTGTATATTGTTAATATAGCCAAATTTTAAACATTTGATATGAAAAGATTTTTACCTATTTTTATCGTAATATTGCTAACAGCAAGTTCTCAAGTTAATGCTCAGCAATTACCTTTGTACAGCCAGTACATGCTTAACGATTTTTTCTATAATCCAGCTATTGCTGGGTCAAAAGATTTTTCGCCTATTTTATTAAGCATACACAAGCAATGGATTGGTATTAAAGAGACTCCGTCAACTCAAACTTTATCAGCTCATACAATGTTGGCTAATAATAATGTTGGTTTAGGAGCAATAATTTTTAATGATAATTTTGGGCCCGAACACCATCTAGGTATTCAAGCAATTTATTCATATCATTTTCATATTGATAGAATAAATAAAATCTCGCTCGGATTAGCAGCCGTTGCAGAACAATATAGAATGGACCAAAGATTTTTTAATCTTACCATTTACGATGACCCTGCAATTACATATATGATTGAAAAAACTATAGTCCCAGACGCAATTTTTGGAGCTTATGCCTACGGAAAAAGATATTATGCAGGTATTACAGGCTCTCATTTGTTTCAATCAAAATTAAAAATTAACAGAAATGTTGACGAAAATAAAATGGTAAGACATTATTTTGTAATGGGAGGCTATAAATTCTTTTTCCCCAATTCACCACAATTTGAAATAGAACCATCAGTTTTAATGAAAACTACTGAAGTTACAACTCCGCAATTTGATATTAATGTTAAATTTTATTACGATACCGACTATTGGTTTGGAATGTCAATTCGTCCAGGCGATTCGTTTATTGCAAGTATTGGATTTAAGTATAATCAATATTTCTTCGGTTATGCTTACGACTTCACTTTCAGCGACTTATCTTCTTATACTTTTGGCTCTCAAGAAATTGTTTTTGGAATGAATATAGGAGAAAACACGCGTAAAAGTAGATCTTTCTTCTAAAAAAATAGTAAAAACGAGTCAAAACTAGTTTTTTTTATAATATACTTTCAATATAATTTAATAATTCTTCTTTTCCTTGTCTATTAATTGAACTAGTAATAATAAAATCAGGCAAAGTTTCCCAATACTCAGCTAATTTTACTTCATATTCTTTAATGTTTCTTTTCAACACATTTACTCCTAATTTATCAGCTTTAGTAAAAATTATTTTAAAAGGGACAGAATTTAAACCCAACCAATACATATATTCTAAATCAATTTTTTGTGCAGGGATTCTACTATCAACCAAAACAAACAAACATATAAGATTAGGTCGTTTTAAAACATAATCGTCAATTATTTTTTTAAATTTTTCTCTTAATGTTTTTGATACTTTTGCATACCCAAAACCAGGCAAATCAACCAAATACCAGGATTTATTTATTAAAAAATGATTAATTAATTGAGTTTTTCCGGGAGTAGAAGATGTTTTTGCCAAATTAAAATTATTAGTAAGCATATTAATCAAAGAAGATTTTCCAACATTAGATCTCCCAATAAAAGCAATTTCAGGAATATTATCTTGTGGACATTTTGTATAGTCCTGATTTGACATCAAAAATTCAGCTGTTTTTATTAACATTCTTAGTTTTTATACAATATTTTTTCAATTTCTTGGAATAATTTCTGCTCATCGTATGGTTTAGCAACAATAGTCATGTTTTTATCAACTAAATACATTATAGGTGTTGCATAAATTGAATAATCTAAAACAACTTTTCCGTCCCAAGATTTATAATCACAGGCAACATTCCAAGGAAAAGGATTCTTATTTAAAAAATCTTTTAATTCTGTTTCATCAGTATCTAAACTAATTGCAACAATATCTATATTAGCGGCATCAAACAATTGTTGAGCTTCTGCAAAATGCGGAATAGTAAATTGACAATGCCCACACCATGTTGCCCAAAAAAGAACTAAAGTGTAATTAGATTTCATTTTTGATAAAGTATAAACTTGTCCATCAAGTGTTTTTGTCGTAAAATCAGGAGCTTGTTTACCAATTGACAATTCAGTATTTGCCTTTATTCTTGCTTTAAGATTATCGCTTGCATCTCCACACAAATCACCAAACTCAAGGCTCAATTGTGATGCCTGCTCTATAAGGCCTATAGTTTCAAAACCATTTAAAATAAATTCAAAAATTGCATTAAAAATAACAGGTTCTTCAAAGAAAATATGGTCAAGAACATCTTTACCTGCCAGATAATAAATATCCGGGTCATTTGCACGGAATAATTTAAAATAGTCTAAAACCACTTTTTGATAAGCATTTGAATTAAGCATTAAAACATTAGAAAAATCATAAGATTTTAAATATTCTTTACGATAAAATTCTTGTTTTTTTTCTGGGCTAAGATTTTCTTTTGCTTTAATCTCCTTAAAATAAGTCAAATAATTACCGGCAAAACTATTTTTATTTATTTTTATTACCTTAAATAGTAAATTGTTTTTTTCTTTAATTTGTTTTTCCTTTTCTTTTTCAACTGTTTTTATAAATGTTTCATCCGGATAAATAGAATTAAATTGGTCTAAGATTTGAATTTTATATTTATACAAAAAATCTTTTTTAAGAAATTCATATAATTGAAAATTCTCATCAGATTCAACAACTTTCATATTATATACAGGGTTTTCCACAGAAGTGCTTATTTGGATATTTTCATTATTAAAAATTAAATCAAAATGCTCATCATTATCAAGATAAAATCTATACAATCCTATTTCTCTTTCATCAAATGAAAATTCAAAAGCAGAATTAATATTAGTTTGGACTGTTCCTATATACTTAGATTCATCGCCAAATTGCGTAAATGCTTTTACCTCTCTATGCGCATAATTTTCAATTCTGCATGATAATTTATATTGAGCGAAAGAATAAAAACTCAATAAAACAAATAAACATAAAAACTTTATTTTTTTTAAAACCAACATAATAATATTAATAAAAAAGCTGTAGCACAATCATACTACAGCTTTATATTTTAAATAAATTTATTTCTTACATGTTTCGCAATAAATTTGCTTAGCTCTTGTATTAACAAAAGTTTGCACAGACAATTTATCGCCTTTAAATAAGTCGCAGAAAAACTCTGGGTCTTTTTTTCTAATTTTATCTAAAACATACACAAAATTATTTGAGTGTACTTTGTAATCAACTTTAGAACAGACTGTTGCATAAGTTGTTAAATAAACTAATGGAATATTTTCCTCTTTAATCCATGGTTCTAATAATCTTATAGCGTATCCATAATCTGAATGATTTATAAACACACTGGCCAATTTTAATGAATTTTCCCAAGTGAGTTCATCAATATGAATAATTTCTTTTATTTTATCCATAGTTTTTATAACAGAAGGATGATCATAACCCAAAGAATCTTTATAAATATCCATAATTTGATACTGCAACTCTATATTCAACAAATCAACTAAATCAACACGTAAAGAGGTATTATACATTTTGTCAATACGATTTTGCAAAGTTTGTTGAGTACGTTCATTATCAAGGTCGGTTAAAATTACTTCACACAAAACATCATTAAAATCCACATAAATATTTGTTTGGTCTAATTTATTCAAATCATCAATTTTTGTCAAATAATCCTCATCAAGCACGTCCATATATATAAACTGAGTTAACCAAATTTTATTCATATTTAATCCCACATAATCTCTACCTGCGGGTATTCTCATTTCACTTACTGCATTTTCATTATATCTGCCTTCTACAACTCTTTTTAAAATATATTTTTGAATTGTTAGTGCAGCATTGATTTGCCCTGCTTCAACAGCTTTGTTAAATTGAGCTAATACATATTTTTGTTCTTTTTCGCCATCAATATCATAAGTAACCCAGATAGTAACATTTGCATATCTATGATTTTCTAAAAACATTTCCATTTCTTTTGCTTTAGAATTTACATAAACGACTGCTTCTTCAAGATTCATGTCGCACACTTCTTCAAAAATAGTACTCTTACAATCATTTTGCAAATCTTTTAAATTTGGAGCGGTAATAATAGAATCAACAATACTTGCATTTTGATTTTCTTCTAAAGCTTTAACAATACTTTGAGCTCTTTTCTTTTGTAGAACAGCATTTTCGGCAATGGACCCCTCTAGAGAAGAATAAGCTTCAATAAAAATTTTATTAATAATAAAATCCGGTTCATTTAGTGCGCTTAGCACAGGCTTCATATCTTCGGGTTTATAATTAAACTTTCCTTGTTCAAATGGAATTCTAAAATTTAATTCGCTAGAAGTTGCAGTTGGTGCATATTCATTAATGCCAGCAGGTAGTATTGTATCAGGCATTAAAGAAATTTTTGGAACAAAATCATAAATTTTATGATCTACCCAAGATTGAGGGATATTATGACAAACATATTTTTCTTTAATAATCATCAAGTTAAGTTCAATATCTTTAGGTTCAAATATTGCGGGGAGTTCACCAAGAACTACTTCTAATTTTGTTACTTTATTTCTTCTGCCTTCGCCGGCTGCAATATTCTTTTTATATATTTTTTTTGAAAACATTTTTTTAGTCATAAATCCAATATTTATCTTAGAATAATCAGCAAAGTTTTCAGATTTACAACGATTAAATTGTTCTTTTTGCACAACATCTACAGCTAAACCGTCTTTACTAGCCTTAATAAAACGTCTGAATTTTTTTAAGTCATTATATTTAAAAACAATTTCTCCTTTATCATTAATAGAAAGTCCTTCTTGTAAATCGACAATATTTGGCATTTTTCTAACTGTTTTTTTACAAACTTTTTCATCATAAAGTTTTAGGCCTTGCGACTTTACAGAAATAGGTCCAGATAACTCTAGTGCATTTCCTGAACCAGAAATAAAAGAGGCGTAATTACCCATATACATGGAAGTAAAAATCTTTTTTTGTGATTTATCAACTTTTCCACTAATACCTACAAAAAAGTATTTCTGCGACAACAAATCTTTAGAATATTTTCCATCCTTCCACTTTTCAAAAGTTTGATTTGCCAAGTCATCATAATTAATATACTCGTTAGACACCTTTATATTGGCTCTAGCAACCACTTCTGCTCCTATACCTGTTCCTCCTGCAAAAACCAACCTATCTCTAACTGTTGCCATACTTCCTCGCCCTTTAAGATTTGCTTCGCCAGTTTCTGACATTATTAGAGCATGTTCTCTTGCAGGATTAAGGAAAAAATCATGAATCTCAAATCCTTCTAAACCAATAGAATCCATATAAGCATTAATTTTATAAACTAAAACGTCCTGAAATAGTTTTTCATTAAAATTATCCGGATTAATCGCATCACTACTCATAATATCCCCTTCCATAAAGGTTTTTTGAGCCTCTAGCTTAACACTAAAAATAAGCGTTAAACCAATAATAATTGTAAAAAGCTTTCTCATTTACTGTATATATTTGGTTAATATTATTTTTGCATAAAAATAAGAAATAATATTTAATTAAAAAAAAATATTTAACTTTGTGTTAACTTTATTTATAAATGAGCGAAAACCTAAGAATAGACAAGTTTTTGTGGGCAGTACGTTTGTTCAAAACCCGCAACTTAGCCCAAGAAAAGTGCAATAAAGGTCATGTTTTAATAAAAGACCTTGCCGTAAAGCCTTCAAAATTTGTAAAAATCGGAGATATTATACTCATCAAAAATCCACCAATAATTAGAACATACAAAATATTAAAACTTATTGACAAACGAGTATCTGCCAAACTGGTTCCCGACCTTATTGTTGAAACCACTCCGCAATCAGAATTAGACAAACTAAAAAATATTGAAACAGCATTTATTGTCAGAGATAAAGGAAGTGGGCGACCAACAAAAAAAGAAAGAAGATTAATTAATAAAATAAAAGATGATAATTTATGATAATTGCAGAAGAAAAATATAATGAAAATATAGTTGAGTACATTATTTATATTAGACAAATTCAAGATATATTAAGGCTTGTAAATTTTGATGTTGAAGAAATAAACAAACTCATTATTGAGCAATATAAAACGAGTGAAAAAATTAAATTGAAAATAAAAAACTGGTATTTAGAATTAATCAAATTAATTAAACTTGAAAAAATTGAAAAACAAGGTGATTTTGAGTTTATAAAAAAGATAATTGACGAGCTTGAAGCCTTGCATCAAACTTTACTTAAAGGCGAAAATTCATTTAAACATAACGAACTGTATAGATGGGCAAAACCAAATATTGAAGAGTTTAAAAAGCTTTCAAATAATTCTGCGGCTAATGATGTAGGAGTTTGTATTAATGCACTTCACTCCTTATTATTATTGAGGATGAAAAATCAAAATATTTCTGATGAAACCATGCAAGCCATGCAGACTTTTAGTAATTTAATGGCAAATTTAGCATTCGAGTATAAAAAACTTAAAAGCTAATTAATTATATTTTGGATTATATTTTGATAAATTTAAAATTTTTTGAAAATCAAGCTCTTCCATTAATTCATCAAGCTCTATATCGTTATTTTTCATATATGAATGAACAATTCTAAACCCTAACCAATTACCTGTTCGTGGTGGACTATCCTGTCCAAATTGATATGTAAAAGGAGCAGAACCAACAAATTTTTTAATTGTCAGAGCATCACTTGAAAACAATAGTTTATTTTCAATAATACTAGTCCACATTTCTCTTTCAAATTTTTCGCAAAAATCCATTTGCTCCTTAGTATATTTATTAATCCTTTCTGGCTCAAAGTTTGGAAACATAGAATATAAAAAATACAATTTTCTGCCATTATAAATCATATTATCCAATAAATTTTCAGAATCACTATAAAAAGGATATTCTGCTTCGACCCAGGCAGCCAAAACATCAAGTGCTATTTGCTCACGAGACATTTCTATTTTTGAAAATTCAGGTATTTCCAACATATCATACAGTTCGCAGTCTTTACCTAAATATTTATCCAAACCTATGCCAATATAATTATCAGTAAGTACAACAGATTGATTAAAGCCAGCAATAAAAGACACAATACGGGGAATATAAGCATTTGGATAATAATACAATAAATGTTTAAACCCATAAGTTAAATCTTCAGTGATATCATCCATATTGGCAAATTCTTTATCAACATGTTTTCTTGCCTGAACCACAGAAAAATCATTTAAAAATGTATTTACATAAGATAAATAAGCAGAATTATCCGAACCTACTATAGCAATTATATCATAATTATATATTTCAAAAAACTCCTCATATTTCTTCTCCATTAATTCGACTTGAGAATAAAAATCTCCTTTGGGAATGTTTTCAAAGTCCTTATCAAACCTTTCTATTTCAATGTTTAAGTTAATTTTAGAAATATCAACTTCAAACTCTTTCTTCTTTTTACAAAAAATATAAAACAAAAGAAATCCCAATAATATAATAGAAACAATAATTAAAATGTAATATTTCTTCTTCATAATAATTTTATTAAAAAAATAATGTTATTTTTGTAGTACAAAATTAACTAAATTTTAAAAACCTAAAAATATGAAAAAATTTATTCTTATTTCAATTAGCCTGCTTTTATTTGGAGGCCTGTTTGCTCAACAAACAATTTCTGGCGGATTATTTGCTGGTCCAACAATGGCATGGATGAGTAGCGATAGTAAAATTGTTGATACTAAGGGCATGAAGTTCGGCTATAATTTTGGAGCTTTAATTGACTTTAATTTAATTGACAACTTTGCAATTTCTACAGGTGTTCAATTTAACAACTTAGGCGGAAAAATTATCTACAACTATGGGATGACTAACTTAGAACCTAAAGAAGGTCCTGCAATAGATACTTTATTTCCCGGAACTCAAATGAATTATAATCTGAATTAT
>JALOAQ010000145.1 GCA_023228725.1 Bacteroidales bacterium
AAGCTGTAAGAACTCAATTAATTGAGCCTATTTTGAATGTGCTTGGATGGAAAACTTCTAATCCAAAATTTGTAAGACCAAATGCACCTGACGAAGACGGAAAGATACCAGACTACACTCTTTTGAAAAATGAGAGAAGGACACTCATAGTTGAAGCAAAGAATTTGTCAATCGACTTACAAGATAAGAAAATAATAGACCAACTTGCAAGTTATTGTTTTAAATCCGGAATTGACTTCGGGATTTTAACAAATGGTGTAAAATGGTTGTTATTCAAAACATTTGAGAAAAATCCTAAAGATAGAATTGTTTGGCAAGTTGATATTGAGGCTGATAAAATTGAATATGTTATAAGAAGTTTATCTTCTTTTTCTTATTCAAACATTGATACTTTAGATATTTTATTAAAAAAGAGCAAGGTGCTTGACAATAGTTGGAAAGAATTGGTTGAGTCAATTGATAGTATTGTGTCAATAATATCACAAAAGCTTTTAGAAAAAATTAAATCTACAGATCCATCATTCAAAATTGACTCTAATGATTTAAAAACTTTTACAAAAGGAAAAATAGAGGAGCTTTTTGAGTTAGCAGAAATTGAGGAAGAAGAAAAAGCTGATGAAAATGGCTCACTTGATACAAAAACTGAATTTGCAGAAGTTGAAGATGTAATTTTTAAAAGACATCAAAAAAGTAGAATACGAGAAAATATATCAGTTACATTCCCTGATAAGACTGTGTTTAAAAACAAAAAAGTTGTTGACACATTCGTTCAAACAATAAAAAAAATAGGTCCTGAAAATGTTATGTCATTGAACTTGTATCGTGCGGGAGTACCAATAGTATCAGAGGTTAAAGACGAATTTTACAATCAGCACAAAATCGGAAAATACTGGATTATGGTTCATACTTCTACTAAGGAAAAAATTGCTGTTCTAAATGAAATCAACGATAAATTAAATTTAAAATTGATGATTGAAACTTTTATGAATGAAAGATAAGCACTGTGATTACTACTTACACACTTGATGGTATAGTGTCAAAAAAAAAGCCACTTTTGAGTGGCTTTTAATGATTATTCTTAGTCTTGATGTTTATGTTTTCCACCGCAACATTTATGATTTTCATCTTTTTGGCCGTCGCAACAACAAATTTTTGCTTCACTAACTTCTAAATAATATCTAACTTCTAAGTCGTGATGTGTTTCAACCTCCTCGCCGGCTTCAACTTCAACCGCGCGTAATATTCCTTTAAGGTTAACATTTTCTCCAACTAAATCTTCATCAAAACTTCCAAGTTCTTCGTCAGCTCTACCAAATATTACTAAGTCTAAGTCGTCTTTGCTTGCCAAAAATATGTTTCTACCACCATGCTCACAAATATGTGTGCATTTTCCACAAACATTAACTTCTTCATCAATATAATCTTCAAGATTATCTAATAAAAAATCAACAGTCAGTTTGTCCTGAGTACATTCTGCGAATTCAGATTTTTTCTCAGCATTTTCATCATTCTTTTTTTCTGCATTATTACATGCCATTACCAACATCATTGCTGGTATTAAAATTAAAATTAGCTTTTTCATCTTCTTAAAAATTTAATTAATTATTATTTATTTAAAGGTTTACAAGTTTCAGTTTTTTCTACATCAAAACGGGTAAATTCCCATTCTGAATCTTCATTATTAAAAATATTTATATCATTAGTTTTTAACTCAAATACTAACCCGCTTGGCTTACCTGCTTTTGTGCTTTTTGCTGGAATACAAATCTCAATTATTTCACTTTTATATCTATGGGTAAATCCTGTGGAATATTCAATTTCAAATTTAATATTTGCGGGATAATCGTTGGTGTTTTTAAATTTTAAACGTATTTGTGCAGGGCTTTCTTTATTAAAAAACTTGGAATGAACAATTTTATAACTTATTTCAATACCGTTTTTATTTTCTAATTTATTTTTATAATTAAATTGAGCAAAACTGCTATAATTAATCAAACTTGCAAAAATTGTTAGAAATAGTATTTTAAAAATATTGAGTTTCATATAAAAATTAATTAATTAGACTTGGATTATTAAATTTTCCGATAAATAGGATAGAGCCTTTATCTTTTTCTTTAATAATAAAAACAAATGGACGATTTAAATTTATATATTCAGCTTGAGGAGCAGACTTTTGTCTAACAACAACAGCAGTTGCTCCGGCGGCTTCTGTACCTGTTTCGTCAATTTCAATAAAAGTTTGGTGAATTACATTATCTATCATAAGATTTTTTTTGCCGTTCATTTTTTTAAAATTTGCAGCACCGGAAAACGCTTGAACCATTCCCATTGAAATTAATTGTTCTTTTAATTTGTATTTACTTTCCATTTTAAATTTTGGAATTTGCAAATCAACAAGTTTTTCGTTTAAATTATTTTCATACTTGCAAAAATCATCAAAGTTTAAGTTTAAGCAAAAATCATCAATTTTAGTTTCTTTATCAGGCAGTAATATATACATAGATGCTTTGTCGTCTTTGTAGGCTAATTCAAGCATTGTTAGTTTGTCAGTTTTATAAAGGTTTAGGTTTTCTTTTATGTGCATATACGATGTTATATACTGACGATTTTCTCCAAAAAATAACATTTGTCTTGTTTGTGCAGGGTCAAAAGCAAATTTCCAATCTGCTTTAAAATAAATTGCATTTAATAAAACAAGGCGTGTCATATCGTCCAAAGAATTTTCATCAATTAATTCTTTAATTTTATTATTTGTGTTTTCTTCAACCCATTTGTTAATTTCGTTTCGTGCTTTTTCTCTATTGGCAGGGTTTACAAAGTCTGCAATTTTTATTAAAGCTTGATATTCTTTCAGCAAATTAATATAGGAATCTAAAAATATAAATTTATCTTGTGTAAGAGCAGAATTAACAATTTTAAATAAAGAAGCATTATTTTTAGAATAATAATCTAAAAGATTGCAAAATTCTTTATGTGATTGGGCTTGTTTTTTGGAAAAATTAAGAACTTTTCTCATTTCTTTTGCAGTTTTTCCTTTAGCACCATCATATGCCATTGATACTGCTGTTGAAATGCTGATAGGACTTACAAAAATATTTGTAGTATCTGTTTTTACAATTTCTTTAAAAATTTCAAATGCAAATTCATTATTATTATTTACTATATCAGCTTTTGATTGTGCAATGCCATTAAGTGCGAAAACACTAAAAACCATATAGATTAATATTTTTTTACACATATTTTATCGTTTTATTACTAAATTATTATGTCCTGTAATTTTATCGCAATAATAACATTTTAAATTTACATTTCCATCTTTATTTATAACTTTAAATTTTGTTTCTACATTTTCGTTGTTGGTAATACAGTGTGGGTTTATACATTTAAAATATGTTGTAATTGTTTCAGGCAATTCTACTTTTTTCTTTTCCACAACTTTAAAATCGCGAATAATATTAATAACCGCGTTTGAATCAATAAGTGCAATTTTATTAATATCGTCCATAGATGGAAATCTGTCGGCTATTTTAATAATAGCTTTTTTGCCATATTTTTTTGAATCTAAATTACTGCCTATAAATATTTGAGTATCAATGTTTTCTATTTCAATAATTGAAATAATTTTAAAAAGATTTTCAGCTTTAATATGGTCAATTACTGTTCCTTTTTCAATGGCTTTAACTTTTAGTTCACCTTTCATATTTTTATTTTTAAAATTTCATTTTACTTTACTCCAAGAATATGGCAAATTAAAGCCATTCTGACATATACTCCATTTTCTGCTTGTTTAAAATAATATGCTTTTGGATTAGCATCCACATCAATATCAATTTCGTTTACTCTTGGTAGTGGGTGCAAAATTCTAAGATTATCTTTTGTTTCTTCTAACATTTTATTTTTTAACACATAAGCATTTTTCACTTTTTCGTATTCTACTGGGTCAGAGAATCTTTCTTTTTGAACTCTTGTAACGTATATTATATCAGCATATTTAATGTTTTCATCAAGTTTATCATGTTCGTAATATTCAATTTCTTTTTCATTTAAAAAGTCTTTATATTCTTGTGGTAATCTCAATTGTTGTGGTGAAACAAAATTAAAACTAGGATTAAAATCAGACATTGCCATTAAAAGCGAATGCACAGTTCGTCCATATTTTAAATCTCCAACAAGAAATATATTTAGATTTTCTAAACTTCCTTGAGTTTTGCGAATAGAATACAAATCAAGTAAGCACTGGGTAGGATGTTGATTTGCTCCGTCACCTGCATTTATAATAGGAGTGGAGCTTATTTCACTTGCATATCTGGCACTTCCCTCAATTGGGTGTCGCATAATTATTAAATCAGAATAATTGCTTACTGTCAAAATTGTATCTTTTAAAGATTCTCCTTTGGCAACACTTGAGTTTGCAGCTTCGCTAAAACCAACAACTTTGCCACCAAGTTTTTGAATTGCAGACTCAAAGCTCAAGCGAGTTCTGGTTGAAGGTTCAAAAAACAGAGATGCAATTACAAAGTTTTCTAATAGTCTTTGTTTTGGATTATTTTGAAATTCCTCAGCTAAGTCTAATATTTTAAAAATATCTTCTTTGCTGTAATCCATAATTGATATAAGGCTTTTTCTGTTCATTTTATTTATAATTTTTTCAAAAAAAAACCGAAGCTAAAACTTCGGTTTTTAATAATTATTTTTCAATAGATAATAATTCAACTTCAAAAATAAGAGTTTCATATGGACCAATTAGTTGTCCTGCGCCTCTTTCGCCATAAGCTAAATCCCAAGGAATATAAAATTTGAATTTTGAGCCAACAGGCATATATTGCAATCCTTCTGTCCATCCTTTAATAACTCCGTTCAATGGGAATGAAATAGGCTCGTTGCGTGCATATGAAGAGTCAAATTCTGTTCCGTCAAGCAAAGTTCCTCTATAGTTTACTTTTACTGTACTTGTAGCATTAGGTTTTTCGCCTTCTCCCATAGTGATAACTTCATATTGTAAACCACTGGGAGTTGTTGTAACACCTTCTCTTTTTCCGTTTTCTTTTAAAAAGTTTTCGCCTTCTTCAAGTTTGCCTGCAGATTGTGATTTTTGCATTTCACTAAAAAATTCTTGAATAATTTGGTCGGTTTCAGCTATATCAATTTTTGCATTTTTTGCAATTTGATCTTTTATACCTTCTAAAATTAGGTTTATGTTCATTAAGGAATCTAAACCTTGTTGAGCAAAATTCGCTCCAATTTGAACTCCAATAGCATAGCTTGCAGAGTCAACTTTACTTGTTAAGTCGATTTTTTTATTGTCCACTTTGTTTTGAGATTTGCATGACCATGTTGTACTTATTAGCACAGCGGTCATAATTAATAAAAAAGAAATGTTTTTCATATCCATAAATTTTAATTAGGCAAAATAACAACATTATTTTTGTAAATACAATTTTTATTTAATTTTTTTATTAATTTTTTCTTAATAAAAGATTTAGGCATAAAAATTTATTTGTTTTTTGAATATATTTTTAAAGCAGGAACAAACATTTTAATAATAAAATAATCAAGCACTTTGGGTGGTAGGGCGTGAATTAAAAATTTAATTAAATAAGCCTCTTTAGTAACTAAATACCTATTTTTTGGATTTCGTTTTGTTGCAGCTTTATAAATCTTTTTTGCACAGCCTTCCACACTTCCTCCACCAATAGCCTTGGTTGAAGTTGTTAAATCTCTAACCAAAGTAGAATATGCTCCATTTTCATTATTTACCATTGTGGCATGAACGGTGTTTGCAAATCCTGTTTTAATTGGACCTGGTTCTATCATTGAAACTTTTATGCCAAATTTTTTGGTTTCCCATCGTAAAGAGTCAGAAATTGCTTTTACAGAATGTTTACTTGCTGCATACCATCCACCGCCGGGCATTGAAACAAAACCGGCTGCTGAGGACACATTTATTATTCGTCCACCACCGTTTTCTCTGAAAATTGGAACTATGGCTCTACAAACAGAGGA
>JALOAQ010000146.1 GCA_023228725.1 Bacteroidales bacterium
TAAAGAAACTATTGAAGTTGACGGAGTAGAATATCCATTATATAAATTAGAGATTTCTAATACTTCTCATCCTTTCTATACTGGAAAAATGAAACTTGTTGACACAGCAGGACGTGTTGATAAATTCCGTAACCGTTATCAAAAACATTTTGAAAAGAAAAATCAAAATAAAGCTTAATTAGATAATAAAAAATATTATAAGCCTCGTTTTATACGGGGCTTTTTTTTATCTTTACAAAAATAAATTTTAAAAACCATGAACTTTATTTTATCTGATTTTAATAATCATCAAAAGTTTTTACCGCTTTCTTTTACTAAGTCTATAGCGGATTTTAGAGCTGGAATACTAACAATTAAAGAAAAATGGGAGTTTTTTCTAAAACAAAAGGTGTCAATTTATACTCAAGATTATTTACAAGAAAAGTATAATCTTAAAATCGATAAAGAAAATATAATAATTAATTCACAAATAATTCCTAATCATGACTTAGTTGAAGACATTATAAATTTAAAAAATTCTTGCCTAGTTAAAAATGGGAATATTATTGCTTATGCTTGTTTAGGTGATTTGGACAGTATTCCTGAAACAAAAATAGAATTTAAAGGCGATATTTTAATAATAAATTCAAATACTGATATTTTTACTTTAAATTCTGAGTTAATTAAGCAAGATTTTGAAATAATTACAAAAACTAGAAAATCTCAAAAATTAAGCCCTACTAATACAGTTTTCGGAAATTATCCAATTTTTGTTGAAGATAATTGCTTTGTTGAATGTGCTAGTTTTAATACTAATGAAGGTCCTATTTATATCGGAAAAAATTCAAAAATTATGGAAGGTTCTAATATTAGAGGTCCATTTGCGATTTGTGAAAATTCTGAAATTAAAATGGGGGCAAAAATATATGGAGCTACAACAATAGGGCCTAATTGTAAAGTTGGCGGCGAGATAAATAATTCTGTATTTTTTGCATATTCAAATAAAGCACATGATGGTTTTCTAGGCAATGCTGTGATTGGTGAGTGGTGTAATATTGGAGCTGATAGCAATAATTCAAACCTGAAAAATAATTATGCAATTGTAAAACTTTGGGATTATGAAAAAGAAAAATTTTTAAGTACAGGATTGCAGTTTTGTGGTTTAATAATGGGAGATCATTCAAAGTGTGCTATAAATACAATGTTTAATACAGGAACTGTAATTGGAGTCTCGGCTAATATTTTTGGTGCAGGCTTTCCTCGAAATTTTATTCCATCTTTTTCTTGGGGCGGACATGCAGGTTTGTCAGTTTATAAAACCCAAACTGCTTTTGAAGTGATGGAGAAAGTTATGAAAAGAAGAAATCTTGAATTAACAGAGGCAGATAAACGAATTTTTAAGCATATATTTGATATTACTGCAAAGTATAGAAGATTTTAAACAAAATCAAACTTTTTATGTTTGATATGGCACAAGTATTGCCTATATAATATAGGTAGAATTTTTATTAAAACTTATGACAATTTGACATTATGACAAAAACTTTAGATAATGAATTTTTAAAACTAATAATGGGAGCAGGAAAGAATAAAGCAGATATTATTCCCATTGTTACTGAATTTACAGAAGATGATAATACTGAATATCCAGAAACTTTACCTATTTTACCTTTACGAAATACTGTTTTATTCCCTGGCGTAGTAATTCCCTTGACAATTGGCAGAAGTAAATCATTTAAACTTATCAAAGATATTCAAAAAACTACTAAATTTTTTGGTGCTGTAGCTCAAAAAGAATTAGAAATAGAAGACCCAAAACCAGATGATATTTATGAAGTTGGAACTTTAGCCGAAATTTTAAAGGTAATAGAAATGCCAGATGATACAGTTTCGGTTATTATACAAGGCAAAAAACGTTTTCATATCAATCAGTATTTAACAGACGAACCCTATTATATGGCATCTGTAAACTATGTAGCAGAAGATAAAACTATTGAAAATAAAAGAAGTTTTCAAGCAATTGTATCTTCGTTAAAAGATATGTCGCTTAAAATTATTAAACTAAGTGCTAGTATTCCCCAAGAAGCTTCATTTGCAATTAAAAATATTGATAATCCTAATTTTTTAATAAATTTTATTTGCTCAAATTCAGATATAGAAACTGTAGAAAAACAAAATCTTTTAAAAATTAATAATTTATATAAAAGAGCTGAAAAACTTTTAGGTTTATTAGTAAATCAAGTTCAAATGTTGGAGTTAAAAAACGACATTCAAATTAAAGTAAAAAAAGAACTTGATAAGCAACAAAAAGAATATCTTCTACATCAGCAAATGAAGACTATCCAACAAGAATTAGGTGGTGGACCAGCAGAACAAGAAATAAAAGAATTAGAAGAAAAAGCAAAATCAAAACTTTGGAATAAGGAGGTTAAAGAGCATTTTGAGAGAGAATTGAAAAAATTACAAACTCTAAATCTAGCTTCTGCTGAGTTTTCTGTACAATTAAACTATTTGCATACTTTACTTGACTTGCCTTGGAACGAATATACTGTTGATAATTTTGATTTAAAACATGCTCAGAAAGTTTTGGACGAAGATCATTTTGGATTAGAAAAAGTTAAAGAAAGAATTATAGAACATTTAGCTGTTTTAAAACTAAAAGGCGATTTAAAAGCTCCTATTCTTTGTTTGTACGGACCTCCAGGGGTTGGGAAAACATCTTTAGGAAAAAGTGTTGCCAGAGCTTTGGATAAAAAATATATAAGAATGTCGCTTGGAGGTGTGCATGACGAATCTGAAATACGCGGACATAGAAAAACTTATATAGGAGCAATGCCAGGACGTATTTTGCAAAATATAAAAAAGGCAAAATCGTCTAACCCAGTTTTTGTTCTTGACGAAATCGATAAAGTTGGTAATAGTTTTAAGGGCGACCCATCTTCTGCACTTTTAGAAGTTTTAGACCCTGAACAAAATACTGAGTTTCACGATAATTTTGTTGAAATAGAATACGATTTGTCTAAAGTTATGTTTATTGCTACAGCAAATAATATTCAAACTATTAGTCCAGCACTGCGAGATAGAATGGAAATGATAGATATTAGCGGTTATATTATTGAAGAAAAAATACAAATCGCTAAAAGACATTTAATTCCTAAACAATTAGAAAATCATGGACTTAAAGATTTAAAAATTAAATTTGAAGAAAAAGCTTTAGTTAAGATTATTGAAGGATATACAAGAGAATCTGGAGTTAGAGGATTAGATAAAAATATTGCGAAAATTATTAGAAAACTTGCTTTAAAACTTGGATTAGGCGAAGAATTGCCTAAAATAATTTCCGAAGCAGATATAATTGAATATTTAGGACAAGAAAGATTTTCTAAAGAAGAATATCAAGATTCTGAAATTGCCGGCGTTGTTACAGGACTTGCCTGGACTGCTGTTGGTGGAGATATTTTATATATTGAAACAAGTTTAGCTAAAGGAAAAGGGAATTTGACAATAACTGGAAATCTTGGAGATGTAATGAAAGAATCTGCAAGTATTGCATTGCAATATATTAAAGCAAATGCAGATAAATATGATATAGATTCTAAACTTTTTGAGAATTATAATATTCATATTCACGTCCCTGAAGGTGCTATCCCAAAAGACGGTCCCTCGGCAGGTATTACTATGGCTACTGCAATAGCTTCGGCTTTTACTCAACGTAAAATTGCAAAAAAAATTGCTATGACAGGCGAAATAACACTTAGAGGAAAAGTTTTGCCCGTTGGAGGAATTAAAGAAAAAATTTTAGCTGCAAAACGTGCAGGAATAAAAGAAATTATTTTATCAAAAGAAAATGAAAAAGATATTTCAGAAATTAAAGATATTTACATTAAAGGCCTAAAATTTCATTATGTTGCAAGTATTTCTGAAGTTCTTGATATTGCTTTATTAAAACAAAAGGTAAAAAACGCAAAAAAATTCTAATTTTGCACAAATATTAAATAATGCAAAGAAAAAATATTGATTTAATGGCACCTGTTGGTTCTTATGAATCTTTAATGGCTGCCATTCAAGCTGGTGCTAATTCAGTTTATTTCGGAATTGAAAAGCTTAATATGAGAGCAAGGTCTTCAAATAATTTTACTTTTGAAGATTTAAAAAATATTGTAAATATTTGCAATAAAGCAGGTGTAAAAACTTATTTAACAGTTAATACTGTTATTTATGATCAAGAATTAGAAAAAATGCGTCAAGTAATTGATGCAGCAGCAGAGGCAAAAGTTACAGCTGTGATAGTATCTGATGTTGCTGTAATGCAATATGCACGAAAAAAAGGTGTAGAAGTTCACGCGTCAACTCAATTAAATATTTCAAATATTGAGGCTGTTGAGTTTTATTCTCAGTTTTGTGATGTAATTGTTACTGCCCGAGAGTTGAGCTTAGATCAGGTTGCTGAAATTATTTATCAAATTAAAGAAAAAAACATTAAAGGACCTGCAGGTGAAAATGTTAAAATCGAAGTTTTTTGCCACGGTGCTTTATGTATGGCTATTTCAGGAAAATGTTATATGAGCTTGCATGAATACAATCATTCTGCTAATCGTGGCGAATGTTTGCAAAATTGCAGGAGAACTTATATCTTAAAAGATAAAGAATCTGATACTGAAATTGAAGTTGATAATGAATATTTAATGTCGCCTAAAGATTTAAGTACAATTTCTTTTATTGATAAAATTTTGAATGCTGGCATTTCTGTTTTAAAAATTGAAGGGAGAGCAAGATCGGCAGAATATGTTAAAACAGTTGTTGAGTGCTATAATGAAGCAATAAATGCAGTGCTGGATAATACTTATAATCAAGAAAAAATAGATGCCTGGACACAAAGATTAAGTACTGTATTTAATCGTGGCTTTTGGAATGGTTATTATTTAGGACAAAGATTGGGCGAATGGGCAAAACAACACGGTTCTAAAGCTACTAAAACCAAAGTATTTCTCGGTAAAGTCTTAAATTATTATTCAAATATTGGAGTTGCAGAAATTAAACTAGAAACCGATGAAGAATTATATATTAAGGATGAAGTCGTATTTTTAGGTCCAACAACAGGAGTAGTTCAGCAATTTGTGAAAGAAATTCATTTCGATTATAAAGTGGTGGAAAAAGTGGGGCAAGGCGATTTGTTTTCTCTAAAAACTGATGAGTTGGTTAGGAGGGGAGATAAACTTTATAAATTAGCAAATACAGAAGAACTTAAAAAACGAAATAGAGAGCGTAGAAATATAGCTGGCAAAAATGAATAGTATTCCAAAAAGAATTGTAAAGTTTATAAAAAAACATCATGTCTTTACTTTATCAACTTGCATAAACCAAGAAAGCTGGTGTAGTCATTGCTTTTATGTGTTTTTAGAAGATGAAAATGCCTTACTTTTTACTTCCGAAGCTCATACAAAACATATTAAAATGGCAAAGCAAAATCCTATTGTTTCAGGTTCGATAGTTTTAGAAACTAAATTTATAGGAAAACTTAGAGGTATTCAATTTGAAGGTGAAATGGAAAAAGTTGAAAATACAGATAATTCAAAATATAGAAAAAGATATTTATTAAAATTTCCATTTGCAATAATAGTGAATACAGACTTATGGTTAGTAAAACTTAGTACAATAAAAATGACTGATAATAGATTGGGTTTTGGAAAAAAATTGTTTTGGAAATCAAATACTTAATATTAGAAATAAGCATTAAATTCTTCCTGAATTTTCTTATTTTGCTAAAAAACACAAAATAGTATCAATTGATTTATCTTATTTAGCAAAATATTTGGTTTTAAGAAAAATCAGGCTAAAAATATTTCTTATTTGTTGGTTTTGGGAATCCATTTTATCTCCATGCAGGAGTTCAAGAATTTAATATTTAAAATAAGCATTAAATTCTTCCTAAATTTCCTTATTTCGTCAAAAAACTTAA
>JALOAQ010000147.1 GCA_023228725.1 Bacteroidales bacterium
TGGTCGAATGTAAATAGCCGTAGGTGGCAACCTACGGCTATGAATGAAACCGCAAACTGCGACTCCGAAGGAGTCGAACAAAATTATTATTATAAAGTTTCGTTTTCACTAGGCTCAAAAAAGAAGGGAAAAGTTTTTATTGGCGGTGCTATATGCAGGGGAGATTTCTCGCGAAGCGGAGCTTCACTCGAAATGACCGATAATTATCGGTCGGGAAGTGAGGTTGTATTTTCCGCCTGTTTTGTCATGATTTTTGCAATAAATGGCAAAAATCCCGCCAAAACCCCCACATTACTGTAAAAACAACCCCATCTGGTCTATACGTAATTTCAAAAACACTTTCAACTTTATAAACTTTTAACTTACCAACATTAATAAAAATGGTAAAGCTTTTTTATAATTTAATTCAGGATATTCCATACCTAAAGCACGAATGTTATTATAGTAAGTTTGGTGGTTTTCGTAATAATTTTTTTCACTTTGTATAAACCAAGCTTTATTTAATTTTGCTTCAACAAGTTCGGTGTTGCTTGCCGAGGGATTGGTTTCTCCAAGTTTTTCTGCAAGAAACCACTTTTCAAGTAGTCTTGCTGTTCTGCCATTTCCGTCTGCCCAAGGGTGAATTTTAACAAAAACTAAATGAATATATGAAGCAAAATAAAAAATTTCCTCAATTTTTAAATCTATATTCAAAAGAAATTCAATATCAGAATATAACTTTTGCATTTCTTTTTCTATTTCTGTTGGCAAAGTCGCAATATATTCTATTTTTCCTTGCTCGTTTAAAACAAACATATTGTTTTTGCGGAATTTACCTTGCAAATCTTTGGTTAAAATACTCTTACTTAAAAGTTTATGAGCTTTAGAAATATTGGTTTTATTTAGTCTGTGCTTCTTTGCAAAAATATAAGCAGAATATAAATCATCAATTTTTTTTGTGTAATCCTGTAAAAATTTAATACCAAAATTTTTATGTTTCACATAATTGTCCAAATCAATTTCTACTCCTTCAATTTTACTGCTAAATACTGAAGAAACAGAAATGTAAAAGTTGAAATTGTCATTAGAAATTTCTGCTTCTTTTAAATTATTAAAACTTTCTTTTAAAGTTTTTGGAACTTTCAACAAATAATCCTCAAGTAGCTCAGCATTTAATATTTGAAGTTGTTTAAACATTAAATTCTTATTACAAATTATCTTTAAAATATCTTGTTACAGTTCTCATTAAATGTATTCTATCAAAACCTCTAACATTATGTTCGTGGCTTGGATATACAAAATAATCTACTAAAATTTTTTCTTCAATACATTTATTTATAAAATTTAAAGAATGTTGCCAAACCACAACCGGGTCAATAGCTCCGTGGATAAGCATTAGTCGTCCTGTAAGTTTATCTACTTTATTTAAAAGATTTGATTTTTCATATCCTTCGGGGTTTTCATCAGGTTTGTCCATATATCTTTCACCATACATAATTTCGTAAAGTTCCCAATTTATAACCGGACCACCTGCCACTCCAACTTTGAAAATATCTGCATAATCTGTCATTAGTGTTGTTGTCATAAATCCACCATAAGACCAGCCATGTACGCCAATTCTGTCCATATTTACAAAACCAAGACTTTTTAAATATTCAATTCCTGTAATTTGGTCTTGGCATTCTATTGTTCCAAGTTGGCGGTGAATAATATTTTCAAATTCCAAACCACGATTTGCAGAGCCTCTATTGTCGAGTGTAAACATAATATATCCTTCTTGAGCCATATAATATTCCCAGCCTGCAGCTCCACCCATCCATCTGTTTACAACAAGTTGGGCATGAGGACCACCATAAACATAAATTATTGCAGGATATTTTTTTTTTGGGTCAAAATCTGGTGGTAAAATCATTCTGTAATATAAATCTGTTTTTCCATCATTTGCCTTTAAAGTAGAAAACTCCATTTCGCCAAGATTATAATCTTTTAATGGATTTTCAGAACTTAAAATTGTATTTATTTTTTTGCCTTTTAAATCGTAAATCACATATTCGTTTGGCAATTTTGTATTTGAATAATTATCTATCAAATAAGAGAAGTCGTTAGCTATAATTGCTCTGTGAGTACCGGGATTTTGGCTGATTTTTATCATAGCACCACTTGAAATATTCACTCTGTAAATATCAAAATCTACAGGAGTTTCTTTGTTAGCATTTATAATAATATCTTTGCCGTCAGGCGTAAAACCATAAACTTCTTGAACTTCAAAATTTCCTTTTGTAATTTGTGAAATTTGCTCACCTGATTCATTATATAAATATAAATGGGAATAACCATCCTTACGAGTTTGCCAGATAAATTTACTTGGATCTTTTGGTAAAAATAAGATTGGATTTAAAGGCTCAACATATTTATCGTTTTTTTCTTCAAAAAGAGTTTTAATAAATTTGCCAGTCTCAATATCATATTTATTTAACTTCATGTGGTTTTGTTCTCTATTTAAAATTGCAATATAAATATGTTTTTCATTCGGACTCCAAGCAATATTTGTTAGAAACTGTTCTTTTGGTTCGCCGGTTTCTATATATGTAATTTTTTGATTTTGTAAATTAAAAATTCCAAGCTTTACTTCTTCGCTTTTCATTCCTGCCATGCAATATTTAAAAGGTTCGGCTTGGGCAATTCTTGTGTTTGAGTTCACAATAGGATAATCTGTTACCATGCTTTGATCATTTCTGTAAAAAGCTAAATAATTTCCTTTCGGCGACCAAAAACTACCTTTTTCAATTCCGAATTCGTTGCGGTGCACAGTTTGTCCGAAAACTATATCTTTATTTTCTTCATTGCTTACTTGTATTAGATTTCCTTCAAAATCAATTATTGAAAGATTATTTTCTTGGGTAAAAGCAGCTTTTTTATTTGCCTCACAAAAATCAATGTTTTCAAAATCATCATTTAGAGCAAAATAAAAACTAATTTGTTTTTTAGAAATGTCAAAATCAAAAATATTATTTCTTTCAAAAAACCTTAAAGTGTTTTTATCCAACCATTTATGCTGAGGAATAGATTTTAATTCATCTTTTCCAAAATTGCTTAAAACATTGTTTAAATCACTTAAATCTATTAAAACATTTTCTTTTTTTAAGTCAAAACTTGTTAAAATAATTTCTTTTTCTTGAATTTTACTAAATTCTTTACTTGCAGGTCTGATATTTAAACCTCTAATATAATCAGGATATAATTCCCTGTAAACTCCTACAACTGCCTCGTCTATACTTAAACTTTTAGTTTGGGAAAAAGCAAATTCACTTGCAAAAAATACTGCAAGAATAATAAAGATGATAGTTTTTTTCATTTCTTTAAATTTTTATTATTTTTACACCTACAAAGATATAATTAGATGTTAAAAATTAGTAATATTTTGATGTTTATTATTGGCTTGTTAATATTTTTTTATAAATGTTCGCCAATAAGTCAAGAGAATAAAGATAAAAATGATGTTTTTGAAGAAAAACTTGAAATAATTGATACAAGTGAATTTCTTATTCCAGAAAATGAAATTATAAATGAAATAGAAAATTATATTTTAGAGCTAGGATATATCAAAATTACGGATTCTTTAACTGAAATTCTTGTAGATTTAAAATATTCAAGTGATGATAATTTTCTTGGATTTAATTTTTATGGAGATTTGCAAAATGCTTTTGTTCAATATGAATGTTATTTAAAACTTGCAAAAGCCTATGAAATTTTACAAGCTAAAAATTCCGGCTATACTTTTATAATTTTTGATGCTTTACGAAGTGTTGAAGCACAACAATTAATGTGGGATTCTGTAAAAGTTGAGCCATCAAAAAAACATTGGTATGTTGCAAATCCACAACGAGGTTCTATTCATAATTTTGGAATGGCCTTAGATATTAGTATTGTAAATGAGTTTGGCGAAGTTTTAGATATGGGCACAGATTTCGATTATTTTGGAGAACTTGCTTTTCCAGATAAAACAGAGGAATTTTATAAAAAAGGTGAACTTAGCCTAGAGCAATATAATAATAGAAATTTGCTTATGAATATAATGAGAGAAGCAGGTTTTTATGTTTCTAAAACTGAGTGGTGGCATTATAATGCTTGTTCTTTAGATTATGCAAAATCAAAATACGAAATTTTTTCATACAGATTAAATATTGATAATTAATGATAGTAAAAAACTATAAAATAAAAAATTCAAGCTCAACAGATATTTATATAAGTCAGGATTATAATTATTATTTGGAATTAATTGGAGAAAGAGACTTAATTATAATTACTGATAATATTTTATATAATTTATATCCAGAAGCATTTAAGAATAAAAAATGTATCGTTATTAATCACGGTGAGGAAAACAAAACTTTAAAAACTGTTGAAAAAATTATAGAAAATTTAATAGCTTTTGGAGCAGATAGAAATACTTTAATTCTTGGTTTTGGTGGCGGAATGATTTGCGATATTACAGGATTTGTTGCAGGAGTATTTATGAGAGGTGCAAGTTTTGGATTTGTTGCAACTACATTATTGGCTCAAGTTGATGCTGCTATTGGTGGGAAAAATGGAGTTAATTTTAAAAATTTTAAAAATTATATTGGAAGTATTATTCAACCCGAATTTGTAGTTTGTGATGCAAATCTTTTAAAAACATTACCAAAACTCGATTATATTAGTGGTTTGGGCGAAGTGATAAAATATGCTTTTATTAGCGATTTGTCTTTTTTTGAATATTTAGATGAAAATTCTAATGAAATTTTAAATCAAAATCCAGATATTCTTAATTATATTTTAAAAAAATGTGTTGAAATAAAAGCTAAAATTGTTGAAGAAGATTCTAATGATTTTGGATTAAGACATATTCTGAATTTTGGTCATACTATTGGACATAGCATTGAAATTATGGAGAATATTCCTCATGGTATTGCTGTTGCAAAAGGAATTATTGAAGAAATAAAAATTTCTGTAAAACTCGAATATGCAGACAAATCTTTAATTGAAATAGCTGAAAAATTAATTTCAAAATTTATTCCTGATTATAAATGTGAAATAAGGCAAGAACATATTGATTTACTTGTAAAAGACAAGAAAAAATCAGGTAATATGTTAAATTTTGTTTTTTTAACTAATATTGGCCAACCTTTGATTGTGAAAACAGACTTCCAGGATATTATTAAAGCTATAAAATCATAATTTTAAATGGAAATTTTTGTAAAACCTAAACTTTTTAAAAATAAAATTTTTGCTCCTGCTTCAAAGTCTTACGAACAAAGATATTTAGCTTTATCTTTGCTTATAGGTGAAAAAATTGTTTTAAAAAACTTTGGAAATAGCGATGACGTAATAGCTGCAAGAAATATTATTAAAAGTTTAGGCTGTGATTTTTCTTTTGAAAAAAATAAATTAATTATTGAAAAAAGAAAACAATTTTCTGAGGATTATATTCCAATTATAGACTGTGGCGAATCAGGTTTATGTGCCAGACTTTTTGTGCCAATTGCTGCAGTTTTGTATAAAAATTTTATTGTAAAAGCTAGTGGAAGTTTGTTAGCTAGAAATATTTATAAAGATTATGAAAGTTTAAGAAATTTTGGTTTTAATTTTAATTCTGAAAACAATAATTTTCCCTTTAATTTTTATGATTGTGAGCTAAAACCAGGAAATTATAAAATTGATGGTAAAAATTCCTCCCAATTAGTTTCTGGTTTGTTAATTGCTTTAAGTTTTTTGACTGAAATTTCGACTTTGAAAGTTGAGAACCCAGTTAGTATAAAATATATGCAAATGACAGTTGATGCTTTGCAAAGGTTTGGTTTTCAGCTTATTGACGAATATGGCGAGACTTGTAATTTTAAAATTTATCCAAAACGATTAGCTTTAGACAACTAT
>JALOAQ010000148.1 GCA_023228725.1 Bacteroidales bacterium
ATTTACGTATAATCTAGAATGGGGTTGTTGGTTTTGTAAAAAGTGGGGGTTTTGGCGGGATTTTTGTTGCGTAGCAAAACAAAAATCATGACAAAACAGGCGGAAAATTTCAACCCCAGCTCACGACCGATAATTATCGGTCATTTCGAGCGAAGCTCCGCTTCGCGAGAAATCTCCCCTGCACACAGCAACGCCAATAAAAACTTTTCCCATCGAGTTTTGAGCGTAGCGAAATGCTCGAAGAGAAAATTAGTGTAAATTAGTGAAATTAGTGGTTGTCATCTTCGAGTTTTGAGCGTAGCGAAATGCGAAGAAGTTAAAATTAGTGTAAATTCGTGTAATTCGTGGTTGTCATCTTCGAGTTTTGAGCGTAGCGAAAAACGAGAAGCCATATCTGTGTAAATTAGTGCTTGTCCATCTTCGAGCATTGAGCGTAGCGAAAAACGAGAAGCACTTTCGACTTTCAACTTTATAGACTTTCAACTTTATAGACTTTCAACTTTATAGACTTTCAACTTTATAGACTTTCAACTTTACAGGCTTTCAACTTTATAGACTTTCGACTGTTTACTTTCCAAAATAAATAAAATATTCCTCTTCCCCTCTTTTGTCAATCCAATGTTTTATATCCATACTACTAGCTTTTTCAATTAATGGTGCTGTAATAAATGGACATATTAGTTTATATATTTTACCTTGCTTTAAAAATTTTAAATCTTCCATAACTTGGTTTACCGGTTGTTCGCCATCTGCAAGCATTTTAGTAATATCTAATTGTTGGCTGATTTTCATTTCGTTAAACCATTCTGGGCGTGTGGTTACAAACTCTATGTTTTCTGTGTCGCTCATTAAATCCTGACCAACAATTTTTCGTAAATGATTTATAAAATCACCAGCACTTACATTACCTACAGATGCTGCTTGCTGTAAAGTAGCAATTTTCCCAACTGTTCGCCTAAGAATAGGGTTTCTTAAATTTTTAAAAGCCGGAACATAACTTATAATAACTTCTTCTAATTCTGGATATGCTTCTATTACAGCTAATACACGTGATTTTGGACTAATTATCAATTTTGTTTCACTCATTTAATTTTATTATTTTAATTTGAGTTTATAACAAAATATTGATATTAAAGTTTAATATTTAGTAAATCATTAATTTACAAATCTATATATTTTATAATTTTAAAAAAATATAAAATAGTTTAAATTAATTTTAAAAAGAATAAAACTAAATTCCTTAGCCCACTTTTTTTAATCCTAGTCAAAAAAAATTACTACATTTGCACACAATAATTTTTAATTATGAAAAAAGAATTTTTTAATCCTTGGCACTGCGTTTCTCCGGGTAATCAATTACCTGAAATTGTTAATGGAATTATTGAAATTCCTAAGGGAACACGTGCAAAATATGAATTAGATAAAAATAGTGGTTTATTAAAATTAGATAGAGTTTTATATTCTTCAGTTTATTATCCTGCAAATTATGGCTTTATTCCAAGAACCTATTGTGATGACAAAGACCCTTTAGATATTTTAATTTTAGCTCAAATAGAAATTGTACCTTTATGTATTGTGCCTGCTAAAGTTATAGGTGTTATGCGAATGCTCGATAATGGCGAAGCTGATGATAAAATCATAGCTGTTAGTGCAGGAGATCCTAGTATTAATCATATTAATGATATTTCTGAGCTGGCAGAACATTTTACTACAGAACTTAGAAACTTTTTTGAAGAATATAAAAAATTGGAAAATAAAACTGTGGTAGTAGAAGAATTTTTTGATAAACATACTGCCATGGAGATTATTAATGACAGTTTAAACTTGTATCAATCAAAAATTGATTATTTAAAAACTTTGAATTTTTAATTTTTTTAAATTATGAATATTTCTCTAAACTGGCTAAAAAACTATATAAATATTGGTGATAGTCCTGAAAGTATTGCGGAAGATTTAACAAGCATAGGCTTAGAAGTTAGCTCTATTTCTAATTTTTCTTCTGTGAAAGGTGGTTTAAAAGGTCTTGTTGTTGGTGAAGTTTTAACTTGCGAAAAACATCCAAACGCTGATAAACTAAGTATAACAACTGTTGATATTGGTTCCGGCGAAATACAAAAAATTGTTTGCGGAGCTCCAAATGTTGCTGTTGGACAAAAAGTTATACTTGCCACACCTGGAACAATTTTATATTCTAATGACACTTCATTTGAAATAAAGAAAACAAAAATTAGAGGCGAAGAGTCAAACGGAATGATTTGTGCCGAAGATGAAATTGGTATAGGCACTTCACATGAAGGAATTATGGTTTTGCCAAATGACACACCTGTGGGTTTGCCTGCAAGTGAATATTTTAATATTGAAGAAGATACAGTTTTTGAAATTGACCTTACTCCTAACCGAATTGATGCTGCAAGTCATATAGGCCTTGCAAGAGACTTAGCCGCTTTTAGAAATATTGAATATAAATTCCCAGATATTTCAAATTTTAAAATTTCAAAAAATACTTACTCAATTAATATAGAAGTTGAAAATTCTAATGCTTGTCCTCGGTATTCCGGAATTTGCATGGATAATATAAAAGTCGCAGAATCTCCCAAATGGTTGCAAAATCGACTGAAAGCTATTGGTTTAAATCCTATAAATAATATTGTTGATATTACGAATTTTGTAATGCACGAAACAGGGCAGCCTTTGCATGCTTTTGATGGAGATAAAATTTTTAAGGATAAAATTATTGTAAAAACAGTTGAAGAAAATTATAAGTTTATAACTTTAGACGGTGTAGAAAGAAATTTAAAATCAAAAGATTTAATGATTTGCAATGCTTCTGAACCAATGTGTATTGCAGGAGTTTTTGGTGGATTAGATTCGGGAATTACAGAAAATACTAAAAAACTTTTTATTGAATCTGCTTATTTTAATCCTATTTGGGTAAGAAAAACTGCAAAAACTCATGGAATTTCAACCGATTCTTCATTTAGATTTGAACGTGGTGCAGATATAAATATGACTTTATTTGCTGCTATGCGGGCTGCTATGCTTATTGAAGAAATTAATGCAGGCGAAATCTCATCTGAAATTATAGATGTTTATCCAAATAAAATTAAAAATAATATTGTTGAATTTTCATATGAAAACTGTTGTAAACTTATTGGAAAAGAAATTACTAAACTTGAAATTAATAGAATTTTAAATGCTTTAGAAATAAAAATTTTAGAAAATAATGAGGAAAATTTAATACTTGAAATTCCTTACTATAGAGTTGATGTTACACGAGAAGCTGATGTAGTTGAAGATATTTTAAGGATTTATGGCTATAATAATATTGAAAATCCTGAAAAAATTTCTATTTCTGTAAATACTTCCGAAAAAGTAAATGTTGAAAAACTCCAAAATATAATTTCTGATTTATTGGTTTCTTGTGGTTTTTATGAAATTAAATGCAATTCTTTAATTAGTTCAAAGTATTTTGACAGTGAGGATAAATCTATTGTTAGAATATATAATCCGCTAAGTGCAGATTTAGCTGTAATGCGTCCCACTCCTATTTTTGGAGGTTTAGAAACAATAGTTTATAATCTTCATCATAAAGTTTTAAATTTGAATTTATTTGAATTTGGACGAACTTATCATGCCAATTCAGAAATTTCTCAAGTTTCAAATATTGAAAGATATTCTGAATCTAATTTTTTAGCTTTGTGGATAACAGGGAAAAAAGATGTTTTAAGTTGGAATCAAAAGGAAGCAGAAAGTAATTTTTTTACTTTAAAAACTTTTATAAATAAAATTACTGCCCGCCTTGGAATAGATTTAGATAAACTTAAAAACGAATATATTTCTAATTCAAATTTTGAATATTCATTAAAATATGAATATAATAATGATATTTTCTGCAGTTTTGGTAAGATTAATCCAAAATTAGCAAAATCAACAGATTGTGATAAAGATGTTTTTTATGCGGAAATTAATTGGGATTTAGTTAAAGTGCTTGTTGCAGAAAATACAATTTCATACAGAGCAAGTTCAAAATTTCCAAAAGTAAAACGAGATTTAGCTTTAATAATTGATAAAAATATTACTTACAATCAATTGGTTGAATTAGCTAAAAAAATAGAGCCAAAATACATTAGTGAAATCAATTTATTTGATGTATACCAAGGCGAAAATATAGGTCAAGATAAAATATCTTATGCTTTAAGTTTTAGTTTAGAAGATTACGATAAAACCATGACAGACAAGCAGATAGATAAAATAATGCAAAGAATTATTAAAGCATTTGAAACAGAATTAAAGGCAATATTGCGACAATAATTAAATACGCTTTTATTAAATAATTTTATCTAAAAATATGGTCTGTAATACTCATCAAATGGGTTTACAAATCCTAAATTTTTAGTATAAATTCCGCGGTGAATAGAATCTAATGTAGGGCGACTAAGTTTTTTAGCTCTATAAAAATTATATCTACTTGCAATTAATCCTGCAACTAAACCAGAATCATTTTTTAGATTAGTAAAAGATGGTTTTTCTTGAACTAAACCACTTGAAGGCTCTGTAACCTCCATATAAATCATATAATTTTCGTCAACAACAACTAAATTATAAATCAAGCTTTCTGGCATTTTAACATAACGCTTTGCTCCTTCTCTTGGTTCGGGTATTTGGGCTAGTAATAAATTATAAAAAGCCATAACAGAAAAAACTCCATTAACTTCCGAATTGCCTTCTGTGTTTTTAAAGTCTTTGTTTAGTTCCCAAGGAATTGAATAATAAGTTGTATCATTATTATAAACTTCAAAATAATTGAAACTTAAATTCATTTGAAAAACTTTACCATGTTCCCCATTTTTATATTTATATACAGAATTTGCAGTGTAATTACGTAATTCCACAGGTATTTCTTCAAATGATACTGGCAAGGTAATAGTAATTCCTGAAATTAATTTTGTTTCTCCACTTACAATATGTTCTCCATCATTTATATTTACTTCTAATTTGTAAACTGCATCATCATTTAAGTTTATTTTTTTTCGCCAAACAATATTTTTATCATTTGCAAAATATCCTTCTTCTTTTTCTATATCTGTTACTTCATCAAAGGTCCAAGTATTTGTTTTATATGAATTAATATACTCGTGTAAATAAACATCAACTTTTTTATAAAATAAAGAATCGCTATGCTGTGCCATTTCCGAAGCTGGTTTATTACCTAAAAAGCTTTTATTTACTTTTACATATTGATATTCAGCAGATTGGTCGAGGACACAATACACAATAGGAATATCATCCCACTCTCCATTAATATCAACATCTGTACTGCAGGAAAAAATAAATAATAAAATTAAACTGAAAATTATTAAATTGATTTGTTTCATCTTGTTATATTTGCAAAAATTTAAAATGTCAAAATTATAAAAATATTTGATATAAAAAAATAATTAATATGTCTGTTCACAAAGAAATAAAAAAAATTACAACTAATGTTTTGCAGGAAATGAAACGTAATAATCAAAAAATTTCTATGCTTACTGCTTATGATTACTCTCTTGCAAAAATTGTAGATGCTGCTGGCATTGATGTTATTTTAGTTGGCGATTCAGCTTCAAACGTAATGGCCGGTTTTGATTCAACCTTACCAATTACCCTTGACCAAATGATTTATCACGCTTCGTCTGTTGTTAGAGCTGTAAACAGAGCTTTAGTTGTGGTTGATTTGCCTTTTGGTACTTATCAAGGAAATTCAAAATTAGCTTTATCCTCGGCAATTAGAATTATGAAAGAAACCGGTGCTGGTGCTGTAAAAATTGAAGGTGGATTTGAAATTATTGATTCAGTTAAAAGAATTATTTCAGCCGGCATC
>JALOAQ010000015.1 GCA_023228725.1 Bacteroidales bacterium
GTTACAGTAACAGATGGAAATTCATGTACAAGTCAAGGTTCAATTATTGTAGAAACTAATTTAAACCCGCCTATAGCTGATTTTACCTCAAATGTTCAAGCTATTTGCCAAGCTTCTAGTATTAATTTTACAGATTTATCTACAAATTCTCCACAATCTTGGTATTGGGAGTTTGCAGGTGGAAATCCAGCAAGTTCAACAGAACAAAATCCAAGCGTCAGCTATAATACACCTGGAATTTATCAAGTAAAATTAACAGTTACAAATCCTGATGGTTCTGATACTGAAATTAAAAATAATTATATCACAGTTAATCAGAATCCATCAATTGATTTAGGCGAAGATATAATTTCTTGTCCAAATGAAACTGTTGTAATTAATGCCGGTGGAACTGGTTTAAGCTACCTCTGGTCAAATTCAACTACAAGTCAAAGTATTAATATTAATACTGCTGGTGATTATTCTCTTACTGTTACTGACGCAAACTCTTGTACTGCAAGCGACGAAATAAATGTGAGCTTTTATCCGCAAACAAGTTTAACAATGTCGGCTACTCCTGAAACAGGAAGCGGAGCAAACGATGGAACTGCAAGCGTTATAGCTAGTGGAACTTCTCCATTTACATATTTATGGAATAATAATGAAACTAGTTCTACAATAAGTGGATTGAGTGGTGGAAATTATACTGTTACAGTAACAGATGGAAATTCATGTACAAGTCAAGGTTCAATTATTGTAGAAACTAATTTAAACCCGCCTATAGCTGATTTTACCTCAAATGTTCAAACTATTTGCCAAGCTTCTAGTATTAATTTTACAGATTTATCTACAAATTCTCCTCAAACTTGGTATTGGGAGTTTGCAGGTGGAAATCCAGCAAGTTCAACAGAACAAAACCCAAATGTTAGTTATAATACACCTGGAATTTATCAAGTAAAATTAACAGTTACAAATCCTGATGGTTCTGATACTGAAATTAAAAATAATTATATACATATAAATTCAAATCCTATTGCTTTTGCAATAAGTCCTAGTTCTGTTTGCGAGGGAGAAAACATCCAACTCTATGGAATGGTTGCAGACGCAGACACATATTCTTGGACTGGACCAAATGATTTTACATCAAATCAACAAAGTCCGATAATTATAAATTCTCAAGCAAACCATTCAGGAACTTACATTCTGACTGTAAGCAACTCTGAAACAACATGTTACAGCACAGCAAACACAGAACTTATCGTTAATGAAAAACCAAATATTTCAGCAAATAATACAAGTCCTATATGCGAAGGAGAAGATATTGAACTAAGTGCTACAGGAACTGGTGGAACAGAATATTTTTGGCAGGGTCCATATTCTTTTACTTCAACAGAGCAAAATCCTGTGATACAAAATGCAATTATAAGCTATTCCGGTGAATATACAGTAAAACTAACAAATACAAATACAGGCTGTTCTACTTCTGCAAGTACATATGTAAGCGTCAACCAAAATCCACTTGTTTCAGCTTCAGCATCAAATAATAATTGTGAAGATAGTAATGCTTCATTGACTGCTACTGGTTTTGGTGGAACAAACTATTCTTGGTCGGGTCCTAATTCATTTTATTCTGAAGAGCAAAATCCAATCATAGAAAACCTTAGCATAGCTAATAATGGATATTACACAGTTAGTTTAACAAACACAAATACAGGCTGTTTAGGCTCGGCAGAAATACTTCTTTCTGTAAATCCTAAACCCAATGTTAATTTAGGTGGAAATCAATCTATTTGTGAAGGAGAAACAACAACTTTATTTGCAGGAAACGGCTTTAGCTCTTATTTATGGAATAATAACTCCACAGGTCAATATTGTAATGTTTCTACTGAAGGAACATATTCTGTAACTGTTACAAACACCTACGGCTGTGCGGGTAGTGATGCTGTTTATATAAATCTTTATGACTTACCCGAACTTAATTTACCTGAAACTCTAAATGCTTGCCTTAACGAAGTGTTTACTTTTGAATTAGATTCTGAATTTGATTATATTGAATGGTCAAATGGTAGTAACGAAAATGTTTTCCAAGAAGTTTTTGAAACCACAGGAGAACATGAAATTTCTGTTTTTGTAATGAATGAATATTGTTCAAACTCGGAAAGTATTACTGTTATTGTTGATATTTGCGATAATATTTTAGATGATGATGCTGACTACTCGATAAATATATATCCAAATCCAACAAAAGATATAACAAATATTATAATAAATAATTACTGGGGACAAATTGACTACTCTATTTTAGATGCTCAGGGAAAAGTAATTTTCGTAAAACAAGCTCATGTTCAAAATGAATTTATAGAAGAACTTGATCTTTATAACTTGAAACCAGGAATGTATTTTATAAAAATTACTACAAAGGATTATGTGAAAAATCTTAAACTAATTAAAAAGTAATAAAATAAAAAGAGCCTAACAATATTCCTGTAATATTTGTAGGAATATTATAATAGAAAAACACAAACCCAAAATTTGTTTTAATCGCTACTAAACAAATCTTGAGTTTGTGTTTTTATTATGCCTAAAAATCAATAATAAAAGGCAATATTTTATCAATTATTTTATTTTTCCTTAATCAAATAAATATAAGTCGGAAAATGGTCACTATATCCACCAACATAAGTATCTCCAACATAAGTACGTAAAGGATAGCCTTTAAATCTACCTTCTTTTTGCATTAAAAAAGACTTATTAAAAACATGCGCTTGATAAAACCTATAGCTTGATTTATCTTTTTCTAAAAACTCAGGCGTAATAATTATTTGATCAAAAAGATTCCACTTATCCCTATATGCCAATGAGCCAATACCATTACGATAAAGAGATTCCATAGTATTATATAAATATGGAAGCTTGGTTTTTTCTTTTTTATACTGAGTTTTTAAATGATTTTTTACACTTTTGCTATCTGGATCGTCGTTGAGATCGCCCATAATAACAATTTTAGCTTTTGAATTAATTTCTAAAATAGAATCTACAATACTACGCGTAACATCCGCTGCTGCAAATCTTTTTGGAGCACTTCTTTTCTCGCCACCATATCGTGAAGGCCAATGCAAAACAATAAAATGCATTTCTTCGCCATCAAAAACACCACTTACTAACAATTGGTCTCTTGTTCTAAAACCTGGATCATCTGGGGTATAGACTGAATGCATAGCTACATTTGTAAGGGTAAAATATTCTGGTCTATATAAAAATGCACAATCCACACCGCGATAATCAGGTCCGTCAAAATGAACTATTTGATAATTATATTTTTTAATATCTTTAGCTTCAACCAAATCTTCTAAAACAATAAGGTTTTCAATTTCGCTAAGTCCAACAACTGCCGGTGCTGTATTAGTTAATTCCCTACCAATTTTTGAAATTACAGAAGCTAAAGTATCAAGTTTAGCATAATATTTTGGCGTATCCCATTTTTTATTTCCTACAGGTGTAAATTCTCTATCGTTTTTACCGGGAATTGTGTCAAAAAGATTTTCAACATTATAAAAAGCAAGACTAACAACTTTATATTCTTTTGCCTCCTGAGAAAATAAATTGCTGAAAATTAAAATTAAAAAAACACTTAATAAAACTAACTTCTTCATAAAACAAATTTATTATTTCTGCTCAAAGATAATGTTTTTTTAATTTGAATTTTAAATATGCTTAATTTAAAAATATTTTTTAACTTTACACTCAAATAATATTGCTTATAAAATGCTTGTAAAATCTTTTGGTTCGGCTGTTGACGGAATAAATGCCAAAACAATTACTATTGAAGTTAATATTTCCAGAGGAATTAATTTTTATTTAGTTGGTTTAGCTGATTCTGCCGTAAAGGAAAGTCAACAAAGAATTATTTCTGCTTTAACTACCAACGATTTTAAATGGCCAGGAAAAAAAATAGTTATAAATATGGCTCCGGCAGATATACGTAAAGAAGGCTCTGCATACGATTTGCCAATTGCAATGGGAATTCTTGCTGCTTCCGAACAAATAAGCTTTTCTAAATTAGAAGAATATATAATTATGGGCGAATTATCTTTGGATGGAAATGTAAATCCAATCAAAGGAGCCTTACCTATTGCTATAAATGCACGCGAAAATGGGTTTAAAGGCTTAATCTTGCCTATAGAAAACACTCGCGAAGCTGCTGTTGTTGAAGGAATTGATGTATATGGTGTGAAAAACATTAAAGAATTAGTTGGTTTTCTTAATGATAGCAAAGATTTACAGCCAGTAAAAATTGATATTGAAGCAGAATTTCAAAAAAGTATTCAAGACTTAGAAATTGATTTTTCTGACGTAAAAGGACAAGAAAATGTGAAAAGAGCTTTAGAAATTTCTGCTGCAGGTGGACATAATATTATTCTTATAGGACCACCAGGTTCTGGCAAAACCATGCTTGCCAAACGTATGCCAGGAATTTTACCCCCTTTAAGTTTGGACGAAGCAATAGAAACTACAAAAATTCATTCTGTTGCCGGAAAAACAGAAGCTAATAAATCACTTCTTTTACAAAGACCTTTTCGCTCGCCTCATCACACAATCTCCGATGTCGCCTTAGTGGGAGGAGGAACTTATCCTCAACCTGGAGAAATTTCTTTAGCTCATAATGGAGTGTTGTTTTTAGACGAACTTCCAGAATTTAAACGCACTGTTCTTGAAGTAATGCGACAACCCCTAGAAGACAGAGTGGTAACAATTTCAAGAGCAAAATTTACTGTAGAATACCCAGCAAGCTTAATGTTAATTGCAGCAATGAACCCCTGCCCCTGCGGATATTATAACCACCCCGAAAAAGATTGTCTTTGCACTCAAAATGCTATTCAAAAATATTTAAATAAAATTTCAGGACCATTATTAGACAGAATAGATATTCACCTTGAAGTTACACCGGTGAATTTTGAAAATCTAGCACAAAAAAAAACATCCGAAAAGTCTAAAGAAATTCAAAAAAGAGTTATTCAAGCCAGAAAAATACAGACCGAAAGATTTAAAAACAAAAAAAATACCTATTCTAACTCACAAATGACATCCAAAATGATAAAAGAATTTTGCCCGCTTGATGATGCATCAATGTCTTTGTTGAAAAATGCAATGGAAAAATTAGACTTGTCGGCAAGGGCTTATGATAGAATTATAAAACTGTCACGAACAATTGCAGATTTAGAAAATTCTGAAAATATTATGCCTGCACATATTGCAGAAGCTATTCATTATAGAAGTTTAGACAGAGATTCTTGGGGAAGATAATTGTGAAAAATACAAAAAAATATATAGTAATTAGTCTGAGTATTTTATTATTTGCTTTAAATGCCAGCATATATAAATACCAAAGCATTGAGTTAGCAATTAATAAAGACTGCAACAGCCATGATTTATTCTTTTCTAATTTTGAATATATTAATTTTTATTTACAAGAACAAAATTTTAAACTTGATAATTTATTAAACCAAAAACAAGTAAACATCTTATTTTCCAATAAAATTACAAAACTTTGTTTACAAATAAAATCACAAATAATTCCGGAAAGTTACCTTAACTTATATAAAATTTTAATTTTTAATAAAGATATTTTTAAAGATTATCACCAAGTTTTTCCATTTCATTATTTCTATTAATTAAATTAAGAATATATTTTTTAGTGATTTTAATAGTTTTAATAATTTTTGACTTACAAAATACTGTTTGTCAAATAAAAATATAGATATTATGGAAACATCAAGTTTAATAATGGGATTAGTATTTTTAGCAATAATTTTAGTTCCAATAATTTTATTAGCTAGAGCTGGTAAAAAGAATAAAGATAAAAATCAAGATAATTAATATTTTTTAATTTAGATAAAAACACCTCTTAAGCTTTTGCCTAAGAGGTGTTTCTTTATTTTTACACTTTTGAGTTTTAGGAGTAAACTCTTCCTAAACTTTTAATTTACTATTACCATTTCTTCAATAAGGTTTTTTGCACCAGCGTATTTGTCAATAATAAACAAAGCATATCTAACGTCAAGATTTATACATCTTTGCAAGTTTTTCTCAAAATCAATATCACCCGACATCGCTTCGCTATTTCCATCAAAAGCCAAACCTATTAAATGTCCGTCTCCATTAATTACTGGAGAACCTGAATTACCTCCTGTAATATCATTATTGCTAATAAAACAAACCGAAAGTTCAGATTTTTCGTTTACGTAAGGGCCAAAATCTTTTGTTGCGTACAATTCTTTAAGTTTTACAGGAACTTCAAATTCTGTGCTTTCTGGATCTTCTTTTTGCATAACGCCCTCAATACTTGTATAATAATCATAAGTAACGCCATCGCGTGGTTCGTATTTTTTTACTTGTCCGTAAGTTATACGAATACTTGAATTAGCATCAGGAGCCATAAGTTTTCCTTTATTCATATTTAAAATTCCTTCGGTAAAAATTCTTTCTCCTCTTTCTAAACCTTCAGAATTATCCCAATATTTAGAATTTACTTCTCTATATTTATTTAAAATACTTGTACCTGTAATTAAAACTAAATCTTTTTGTAAAGTTTTTAAATTTGGTTTTTCTAAAAACGCAAATAACTTTTCTTTAGTTGCAAAAACAGACTTTGAAAACATATCATTTACATATTTCTCAAAATTAAGCTTATATTTTTTCTCTATAGTATTAAAAAATTCTGGGTGAAATTCTTTAGCTAAATTATTATAAACATAATTAAACAAAGCAATTTCTACTTTCTTTTCTGTATCTGGATTATAATCTTTATAAAAACTTTCAGCTTCTTTTTTAATAAATTCAACTGCTTTATCAATATTTTCTTGATTTTTAGATTCCAAAGCAGTAACTAAGCTTGAACATTTATATGCAAAATATGGAAGTTCTGGTCCAGAAATTAATCCTTCAATTAAATACATTCTTGCCACTGCATAATCATATCTGTTTTTATAAACTTTATCAAGCAAATCCAAAGCTTCTTTATATTTAGAATCTGTATTTACTTTTAAATAATTTGCTTCTATTTCTTTTTTAATTTGCATTGTATTTAACTTTTTCAAAGCTTTGTTTTGTTGCTCACTATATTTCCAATAATTTGAAGTAGAAGCATATTTTGAAGCGTATTGTATTTTAGTTTTTTGGTTGGCTCTCATTTCTTCCCTTAAAACTTTAACTTTCACATCTCTAATTTCAAATCTTAGTTTATTTGTAACATTCATAGTTTCTTCCAAGCCAAAAGAAGTAATATATCTATTTGTTGTTCCAGGAAAACCTATAATCATAGCAAAATCACCGTCTTTTACTCCTTTGTTGCTTACAGGTAAAAAATGTTTTGGTTTAAGCGGAATATTTTCTTCTGAATAATGAGCAGGTGTGCCGTCTGGAGCTGTATAAATTCTAAACATAGAAAAATCACCTGTATGACGTGGCCACATCCAATTGTCTGTATCGCCACCAAACTTACCAATTGAGGATGGAGGTGCACCTACTAAACGCACGTCTTGGTAAATTACATAAACAAATAGAAAATATTGATTATTACTAAACATATCAGTAACATAAGCTTTGTATGGACTGCCTTCTACTGCTTTGTCAGAAAGGATTTTTCCTTCTTTTTTCACAATTTCTTGTCTTTCTTTCTCGCTCATATTATCATTAAGTTTTGATAAAATTTGCTCACTTACATCTTCCATGCGAACCAAAATTGATGCAGTAATGCCAGGATTTGCCAACTCTTGATCTTTTGAGTAAGCCCAAAATCCGTCTTTCAAATAATCGTGCTCTACTGTTGAATGTGATTGAATCATTCCAAAACCACAGTGGTGATTTGTAAAAAACAAAGCTTGATCGGATACAATCTCGCCAGTACAAAAATGCCAAAATGGACTGCCGTCTCTTCCTAAGCCAATAATAGCATCTTTTATGCTAGAATTATTAACACTATAAATGTCTTCAGGACTTAATCTGAAACCTTGTTTTTTCATGTCATCGTAGTTCTTACCAATTAATGATAATAACCACATTCCCTCGTCTGCACGTAAATTTAGGTTGAAAATAAAAGTTAAACCTAATAAAATTGTTAAAATTCTTTTCATTGTTATAAGTATTTATGATATTTGTGAACAAAAATAATTCAAGTTTTCTATTTGACAAGTTTTTTATGTTAATAAGTATTTAATTTTAATGTTTATGAAATATTTTATAAAATTAACTTTTAGTTTTTGCACATTTATTATCATTAGTAATTTATTGTTTTCACAAATTACTGTACCAATTAACAAAAAAGAAATGGAACAGTATAATCGTGAACGTCAGGCAATTACAACAATGAATATAGATTTATCCCAAACTTGGCTATATATGGTTAAGGATAATATTATTTCAACAAATAAAGTTTTACTTTCTGAAGTATTCTATTCAAAACAAGGTTTGCCAGAATTAGTAGTGCAATATGATGAAAATCAGAACATTGTATCTAATACAAAAATAAGATATAATTCAAGGCACTTGCCTTTTGAGGAAATAAAATTTTCAGAAGATTCTAGTTTAATAAGTGGAATTATGTATGAATACGATGAAAATGGCTTTTTAAAAAAACAAATTAATTATAACGAAAATGCAATTATAACATCTGTTCAAGAATATATTAGAAAACAAGACAGTATAATTATTTCCGTTTTTGACAATCAGGCAAAGTTTGCTTATGGAAATATTTTAATTTTTGAAAATCACAATGGAGAATCCTTTTTAAAATCTATGTATAAAGTGGATTCAAATCAAAATATTATTGAAAAAAACTTATTTGATTATAATGAAATATATGCTTTAAGGCGTAAAACAGTTTATGATGAAAATAACATGGGAAATCAAAAAGATTTTATCTACAACGAAGACGGGGCTTTGGTTAGAACTATAGTTAGCAGTTCAGAAGGCTCAAAAATTAGCGATACTTCTTTTGAATATGATGATTTTGGTAATTTAATTAGAATTATTGAATACGAAGAAGACTCTAATACTTCAAAATTGTTTTTTATAAATTATTTAAGTTTGGTAAAAGAAGATGGAGAAAAATAAAATTTTCAGAAGAACACAACAAGTTAGATCTTACGATGTTGATCAAAATCTTGAATTAAAATTAAACGTAATTTTTCAATGGTTTAGTGAAATTGCTTGGGAACACGCAAAAATTTTAGGACTAGGTTTCGAGGAATTAAACGATATTGATAAATTTTGGGTTTTAAATTCTGTTAATATTGAAATTAACAAGTTAGCCAAATGGCAAGATGAAATTATTTTAGAAACTTGGCCTAGCGGAATTAGCGGATTGCAATTTACCCGTGAATTTAAAATTTATGATAAAAATGAAAAATTATTACTTGCAGCCTCTTCTTCTTGGGTAATAATTGATAAAAACAGTTTGGCACCAATACTACCAGAGGAATTTTCTTTCCTTAATGAAATTTCAAAAGAAAAAGCCACAGAAAACTTATTGAAAAAAATCCCAAGACATAAAAACTTGAATTTTGTGAAAACTAAAACAGCCCAACACACAGATATTGATATGCACAAGCATGTAAATAACGCTGTTTATGTAAAATGGATAGAAAATATTATTGGAAATATTTTTCCAAATAAAATCAAACGTTTTAAAATTCACTTTTCTGGCGGACTAAATTTAGATGAAAAAATTTCTGTTTTTACTAAAATAGAGAAAGATTATATTTATTGGGAAAGCATAAAAGCAGATGATAAAATTTGTTTTAGAGCAGAAGCAGAATTTGAAAACAACTTAGAAATCAATTAAAAACTTATAATATGGAATTTAATACAATAGAAATTTTTGGATACCTTGCCTCAGCTCTTATAGCTTTGTCTATGGCAGTTAGCTCTATCATTAAATTTAGATGGATAAATTTAATTGGAGCTCTTGGTTTAACAATTTATGCAATAATAATTTCAGCAATTCCTGTTGCAATTGTTAATGCTTTAATTGTGGTTTTAGATATTTATTATTTATATAAAGCTTATACAAAAAATGAGATTTTTCAAACCATAGAAATTGGAGAAAACGATAATTATTTAAAACAATTTATTGAATTTTACAAAAATGATATTAAGGAGTTTTTTCCAAATTTTGAATATAAACCCGAAAATAAAACATTAGGGTTTTTAATTTTACGAAATATGAATGTTACAGGAGTTTTTATTGCCAAAAAGCTTGACGACAAAACCTATAACATTGATTTAGACTATGTTAGTCCGGAATATCGCGATTTTAAAAATGGGAAATATATTTATTCACAAATTAGGGAAAAGTTTCTGATACAATCTTGCACTAAAGTAAAAACACAATCCACAAATAAAACACATATAAAATATTTAAAAAAAATAGGTTTTAAAAATATGGCTGAGGGTGAATTTGAGATGGATTTGTAGTATAAGTTTTTAATTTTTTGGAAATTTAAAAAATTAAAAGTCATTTTTTTTAAATAAAAAACAAAGCAACCCCAATAACTGCAATAAATGCCCCTAAAATTTCAAGAAAAGAAACTTTTTCTTTATTAATAAATATTGCAGGGATAATAATTATTACAGGAGCTAAAGATGTTAATGTAGCTGCAATTCCGGTACTTGTATTTTTTACAGCAATTAAAGAAAATGACATTCCTAAAAAAGGACCTAAAAAAGAACCAAAACTCACAGTTTTTAAGGCAGAGGTATTTTTTAGACCAGCAAAAACTTTTTTCCATAATCTTGTAAAACTAATTATTAATATATAACCCAAAAAACCTGTAATAATTCTAATATGACTTGCTGAAAAAGCATCATAATTCAAAACTCCTTTTTTACTTAAAACTAGCCCACCAGCTTGCCCTATAGCTCCGCCAAAAGCAAGCAAAAAACCTAAAAATAAAATTGAAGCTTTTTTAGTTTTAGCTTCGATTTTTTTATGATTTTTATTTCTTGAATAAATCACAATAAAAATTCCAGCAATTGTAACCAACATTGCAAAAATCTGCCATAAACTCATTTTTTCTTTTAATGCAAACCAGCTAATTATTGCACTTATTGGAGCAACCATCGTCATCATAAGTGTTCCTAATCGTGCACCAATCAAAACAAAAGAATGAAATAAAAGCATATCGCCAATAACAAAACCTACAAGACCAGAAGCAACTAAATATAGTAATTGTTCAGAATTTGCTCCTTGGGGAATAATATTTCCATTATAAAATACTGAGAATATGCTTATAAAAATCAAAGCCAAACTCATACGTATCAAATTCATTGGCAAACTACCAATTTTTTTACCGGCAATTTCGAAAGATAAAGCACTTATAGCCCAACAAACAGAGGTGAGAATTGCAAAAATTTCTCCGTAAAATTTACTAAGCATAAAAAATTTTTGCAAAGATAATACTAAGTTTTTCTAGTCTTAACTTAAAATTTTCTTAATTTTGTACTAAATTTAAGATATTGGCACGTTTTTAGAAATATTGTTAATATGCAATTATTATTAAATTAAATGAATTCAAAATTAAACATAAGAGATTTAGATTACCAACAACTAGTTAAAGAATTAGAAAATTTAACTAAGGAGAAATTTAGGGCAAAACAAGTTTATGAATGGCTGTGGTATAAGTCTGTCGTTGATTTTGAAGAAATGTCAAATTTGCCAAATACTCTCCGAAAACTTTTAGATAATAAATTCTACATTGATTTTTTAGAAATTATTTTTAAACAAGAAAGTAAAGACAAAACAATTAAGTTTTTATTTCAAAGTATTGATAAACATAAGTTTGAAGGGGTTTTAATTCCTAGTCAAAATAGAATTACTGCATGTATTTCTACACAAGTTGCTTGTCCTTTAAATTGTAGTTTTTGTGCTACCGGAAAATTAGGCTTCAAGAGAAATTTAAGCAGTGGTGAAATATTTGAACAAATATTTAAGTTAAATAAATTGAGTGAACAAATATTCAATAAAAAACTTTCAAATATTGTAATTATGGGAATGGGAGAACCACTTTTAAATTATGAAAATGTTCTTAAAGCAATAGAACATATTATGGATAAACAATCTTTATTTTTTTCGCCCCAAAGAATTACTCTTTCAACTGCCGGAATAGTGGAGGGAATAAAAAAAATGGCAGATGATAATTTAAAAATACATTTATCAATTTCTTTACATTCTGCAGATGATAAAAAGCGAAGTTTAATAATGCCAATAAATAAAAAATATAATTTAGATAGTTTAAAAAAAGCTATTTTATATTATTATCAAAAAACAAAAAAGCGAATAACTTACGAATATTTACTACTTGGAGGTTTAAATGATTCTTTAGAAGATGCGAAAAAATTAACTGAATTTACAAAAATAAGTCCTTGTAAAATCAATTTAATTGAATATAACCATAGTTCAGATAGCTTATTTAAAGCTTCAAGTAAAAAAAATACAGAAGATTTCATAAATTTTATTGAAAATAAAAATCTTATTGTAACTTTGCGTAAATCTAAAGGTCAGGATATAAATGCTGCCTGCGGACAACTTGCAAATAAAAATGAAAATTTTAATAATTAAATAAATATATATATATTAGCACTCTATAAAACTAAAGATTATGAAAAAAATTATTCTTGTACTTTTAGCAGCTCTAAGTTTTGCTAATCTTACTAATGCACAGGTTTCTACTATTTTTGGCTATGACAAAGAAATTGTTTTGCCAAACATGAATGAATATGTTAGACTAATTGGAGCCGATTCTGACGGATTTTACGCTCTAAGGATTAATGAAAAAGACGATTTGTATCTTGACTTTTTCAATAATAATTCTATGAGTAGAGAAACAAGCAATCAACTTATTTTGCCTATGCTTGGCTCTATAAAATCAGAATATGTAGCAATGTTTTATCTTGACAGCAAACTTATTTTACTTTTTCAGGTTGTTGACAATACAAAAAAAGAAAAAACATTATACATACAGCACGTAAATCGCACCGGACAGGTTATAGGCGAGGCAACAGCAATAGGAAAACTCACAAATCAAAATATAAGTGTTGATTTTAATGTAGAATTAATGGATAATCAGCAAAATATTTTCGTTTATTATAACCGTCCTTTTCAAACTTATAACGAAGAGCCTTTCTTTTTTAAAGTTTATGACCCAGATATGAGAGAAATTTATAATAATATTGTAAAATTACCTTTAGTTGACAATGTTTTTGAAATAGAACAAACAAAAATTGCTAATTCAGGTAATGTTTATATGTTAGCTAGACTTAGCCCCGACCCTAGACAACTTAAACGAATGAAAAATATTATTTACGACTATAAACTTTTAATTTTTAATGTTAAAGACGGAACTGTTAAAGATATTGATATTAAAGGGAAAAAATATATTTTAGTTGACGCTATTATTGGAGTTGACGAAGAAGAATTTGTAGATATTTTTGGCTTTATGGTAAGAAAAGGAAAAACCGATTACGAAGGAATATTCCATCAAAAATACGACCCTGTTAAGGGAGCTTTTGTAGTCGGAGATTCTAAAAAAGCAGATTATATCTTCTCAAAAACCGAGGTACCAGCTTTTAGAGCAGCACATTTAACAAAAAATTATTCAGAAATGTACAATTATAAATTATTAGATGTTTTACATTTGTCTAATGGAGGTTCTGCAGTAATTGCAGAGCATAGAAACTATTGGGTTGACTCCATAATTGTACCGGGCTCAAAAGAAGTTATATATAATGATTATTATCGCTTTAATGATGTTTTAGTTGCTTATTGTAGTCCAGAAAACAATATGGAATGGATGACAAGAGTACCAAAAAGCCAATATAGTTATAATGACTTAGGTAGTTTCTCTTCTATTACAAGTTTTGCAGTTGGTGAAAAAATATTTCTTTTGTATAATGACAATTCCAAAAATCTTAAAGCATTACAAACCGGTGAACTAAGTGGAGATAAGCTAAAAGAAATTTCTTCTCCTAACAGAAAAGGGCTTTCGGTTGCAGTTTCAATATTCTCAGATGGCAAAATGCAAGGGGACCAATTATTCTCAAATAAGAATAAAAAATTTAGAATAATGCCCGAGTTTGTTAAAGAATTTAATGGTAAACAATATGTTTACACACAATCAGGCACAAAAGTAAAATTTGCGGTGTTTGTTGGAAGATAAAAATTATAAAAAAAAGGCTGGTTAAATCACCAGCTTTTTTTGTCGGTTCGGGGAGGATCGAACTCCCGACCCCATGATTAAGAGTCACGTGCTCTACCTACTGAGCTACGAACCGGAAAGTTTTTAAAGTATGCAAAATTATTAAACCTGAAAATATTATGCAAGAAAAAAACAATTTATTTTATGCCATTATTTTCTTTCATTTGTTTTACAACCAACAATAATTCATCATACCATTCCTTGCCATATTTTCTAATTAGAGGTTCTTTTAAAAATTGAAAAATTTTTAAGTCTAATTTCTTTCCTAATATTCTAGCATCTTTACAAATATCCCACATATGATAGTTCAAAGCCTCAAAGGAATTATATTTATGAATCCTCAAAGGGTATAAATGGCAGGAAATAGGTTTTCTGAAATCTATCAATCCTTTTTCCCAAAATTTTTCAATTACACAATAAGCAATATCATTTTTATCTATTTGAACAAATACGCAAGGACCACTATCACCACAAATACTAGTTGTCAATTCCCCTTCAACGTCTATCATAGAAACGCCATGCTCTTCAATTGTTTGTTTTGCTTGATCAGTAAGCTCATCTATAATAATAGGTAAAATTTGCTTTAACTTTATTTCTTCTTCAATTTCGATGGGAGCTCCTGAATCGCCTTCAACACAACATATACCTTTACATTTTTTCAAATCGCAGCAAAAATATTCATTAAAAATATCTAAATGAACTATTTTATTCTCAATATCAATCATTTATCTAAGTTTTACTATTGTTATTCCATCTCCTCCAAACCTAATATCCTCGTTATAAAAGCTTTCCACTTCGGGCAAAGTTTTTAAATAATCACGAATATGTTGCCTTAAAATTCCGTTTCCTCTTCCATGCAAAATTTTAACTTCTTTAAAACTTAACATCACGGCTTCGTCTATCAAATCAGTGATTTTTCTAATTGTTTCTTCTACTCTATTGCCTCTAAGATCAATATAAGGTTTAAAGTTTAATACTTTTTCATTATAATTAAAATGCAAATTAGAAGACTGGCGGTTTTGTTGTTTATAAAGAGTTTCGCTCACTTTTTCTAATTTATCAAAAGAAATACTTGAATACATATTTCCAAAACTTACAACTGCATTTTTTTCACCTAAATCAATAACTTCACCAATAGCCTCTTGACCTTTTATTCTAACTTTACTGCCAATATTAATTTTATTTTCGTCTATCTCAACTTTTTCCTGTTTTACTTCTAACTTATCTTTCTTTCTGGCTTCTCTTTCTTCTTGTTTCTTTTTATAATGATTATATTTTTTCTGAATTTCGTCTTGTTCGCTTAAAAATGAATTATTAAAACTATCCTTATATTCTTCTATTTCTTTTCTGGCAGTTTTACTAATCTCCTTATCTGCATTTGATTCTTTAATTTTACGTATAGTGTTTTCTATTTGTCTGTTTACATCAGCAAGCATTTCTTCTGATTGTTTTTTTGCAGCATCTAATATTCGTCTTTTACTGTTTTTAAGCTTTTCTAATTCTTCAATATTTTTTTCAATAATTTCTTCAAGTTTTTTTTCTTGTTTTCTAATTTTTTGACGTTTTGTTTCCCAATATTTTTTATCTCGCATTACCCGCCTTAAAAACTTATCAATATTAATTTGCTCATCTCCAGCTTTAAGTTTAGTGTTTTCAATAATTTTCTGGTCTAAACCAATTCTACTTGCTATTTCTATTGCGTATGAACTACCTGGAATCCCTGTTTCTAAAATAAAACTAGGTTGCATATTATTTTGGTCTATTAACATTGCTGCATTTGTAATTCCTGGGGTATTTGAAGCAAAAATTTTTAAATTAGAATAATGAGTAGTAATTACAGCATAAACTTTTTTGTTATTTAACTCTTCAAGAATAGATTCAGCAAGTGTTCCGCCTAATATTGGATCTGTTCCCGAGCCAAATTCATCAATTAAAATTAAACTTTTATTATCAGAATTTTTTAAAAAATATTTCATATTCGACAAATGAGAGCTATATGTACTCAAGTCATTTTCAATTGATTGCTGATCTCCAATATCAAGAAAAATTTTATCAAAAATTCCCATCACAGTATTACCTCCAACAGGTATAGGCAAACCACATTGATTCATATAAGTTAGTAAAGCAGTAGTTTTTAAACAAACGCTTTTCCCACCTGCATTTGGTCCTGATATCAACAAAATTCTATTTTCTGCATTTATATAAAAACTGTTTGGCACCACTTTTTTCTTTTCTTTTTTTAAATTTAAAAATAATAGTGGATGTATAGCTTTATGTAAATCTAAAACCGGATTTTTATCTATTTTTGGTATTATTGCCTCAATTCTAAGCGAAAATTTAGCTTTTGCCCAAACAAAATCAATATATGCAATATTTTTAGAAATTGCAAGTAACTCAGAATTATAGGGTCTAAACTCCTCGCTTATTTCAAATAAAATTTTTTGAATTTCTCGGTTTTCAGCAATCTCAAGCTCCCTAAGCATATTATTTAATTCAACCACTTCTTGAGGCTCAATATATGATGTCTTGCCACTCGCCGACTCATCGTGAATTAATCCTTTGATTTTTCGTTTATGAGCAGTTTCTATTGGCAAAACCAATCTACCATTCACATAAGTTGCAGACAAATCTTTGCTAATCCAACTTTCTTCCTTAAAAGTGGAAAGTATATTGTTGAGTTTTTTAGTAATACTTGTTTGAGTCTCGTTTAAGCTTTTTCTCAACTCTCTCAATCTAGTGGATGCATTGTCTTTTATTATTCCATTTTTAGACACTATATTATTTATCCTATCATATAAATAATTTGGGAAATTTATCTGTTTTATAATTTTATTTAAAAATGGATATTCATTTTTTTCATCAAGTTTAAAAAAGTTTTTCAATGCTTTTGCTTGCTCTAAAACTTGTCTTATATTTATGAGTTCAAATAGCTGCAAACTAGTTCCTTCTATTTTTAATTTACTAAGTGCTACTTCTATATTTGGATAATTTTGAGCAGGATAATTATCTTTAAGCATACAAATGCTTATCATTTCGTCAGTTTCGTTTAATAAAGTATTAATTAATTCAAAATTATTGCTAAATTTCAATTCTTCAAGCAATAATTTACCAGGTTCGCCTTTGCATTCCTGAGAAATCATTTGTTTAATTTTGTCGAAACCGATTTTGTTTTCGAAATTATCGGGATATATCACTTAAGAATTAATTATAATAAAAGTTATTATTAATTATTTAGATTTTATTTTAAAGCAATTTTTAGCCTATATTAGAAATTTTTTCTAACATTTTTAAATTTAAAACTTTAATTTTTCTTCCTTCCAAAGCTATTACTTTTTCTTGAGCGAAAGAAGAAAGAGTTCTGATTGCATTACTTGTTGTCATATTGCTAAGGCTGGCTATATCTTCTCTGGAAAGTAGCGCTTTAATTGTTTCTCCGTCTTCGTAATATCCATATGTATCTATTAAAAACAGTAAAGATTCTGCTAATCTTCCTCTAATATGTTTTTGAGTTAAGGACACAGTTCTCATATTAGAAACACCAAGTTCAGTTGCTAAAGATTTTAAAATACCAAAAGTTAAATTTGGGTCGTTTTTCATCACAGAAAACAATGCTGTTTTTTCAATTATAAAAGCAACAGAATTTTCAATTGCTACAGCAGAAGCCGAGTAGTTTTGCTCAGCAAATAAAGCTCTGTAACCGATAAATCCGCCAGGTCGCGACAATCTCACAATTTGATCTCTACCTCCTGCCCCTTCTTTGAAAATTTTAACTTTACCTTCAGAAAGGCATAATAAACCCGTAGGCTTAGTATTTTCAGAAAATACAATTTCATTTTTTTTATAAGTACGACTTTCAGTATTAGCAAGTAAATATTCTTTATCTTCTTTTAAAAGTTTTGAGAATACCGAATCAGGTGAATTGAATAATAAATCTATAGAATTAATTTCGTTTTTCATAAAATAAAGATTTTAAGGCAAATTTAATAGTTTTTATTTTTTAAACCAATAAATAAAGCAATAAGTTTAAATTTTATTTTTTTCTTTAAAATTAAAATCTTTTTTTAGCAATTTTTGTTCAATAAATATACTTGGTACGAAAATTGAATATAAAATATTAGTTACAAAATTTAGATATTAAAAATTATTGTCATGAAGTTTAAAATTATATTTTTCTCCCTTTTAGTTTTTAGCCTAAGCTTGATAGCTGAACTAAAAGCTCAAGATACAAAACTCCCAACTTATTACCGCCAAAGTTTAAATGTGGACAGTATTGCAAAATATACCCCCGAAGCTTTAATTTTATACCCTCAAGTTAATGTTTATCCTCACAAAAATTTTAAAAATGCTAGAGAAAGAAGAAGATACGATAAGTTAGTTAATAATTTTAGAAAAGTTTACCCCTATGTTATAGAATTATCTGCAACTTATAATAATATTGAAGATTCTTTAAAAATAATGCCTAACGAAAAACACAAAGAAATTTATTTAAAACACAGAGAAAAACAAATAATGAGCTATTATAGACCTATTTTTATTAAATTTACTCTTTCACAGGGAGTTTTAATGGTTAAACTTTTGGACAGAGAAAGTGGAAGTACTGCTTACGAAATTGTTAAAGATTTAAAAGGAAATGTGGATGCTTTCTTTTGGCAAACTTTTGCTTTATTATTTGGAAACAACCTAAAACGCGAATACGATGCAACTGGGAAAGATTATGATATAGAATTTTTAGTCCTAAGGTATCAAGACGGAAGTTTATAAATCTTTATTAAATTTACTTTCAATAACTAAACTTAATATTTCTTTAACAGATTTATTTATAGTTCTGATTTGTTTAGGAATAATACTTTCTGCCGACATTCCAGGGATAGAGTTTACTTCAAGAAAATAAGGCTTATTATTTTTAATAATATAATCAATTCTCACTATTCCGCTTAATTCTAAAATATCATAAATAAAAGAAGTAAAATCCTGAACTGCCTTAGTTTCCTCATCACTTATTCTTGCTGGTGTAATTTCATCTGTTAGCTCCGGTTTATATTTTGCTTCAGTGTCAAAATAATCGTTTTTTGTAAAAATTTCAGTAACAGGAAATACAATTTCATTTTTATTTGTTTTTAAAATACCACAAGACACTTCAATACCTTGAATAAATTCCTCTACAATAATTGTATCATCTTCTTTTGCTGCATGATTTATAGCTTCAATTAGCTTATCTTTTTCATAAACTTTTGTTACCCCATAACTAGAGCCGGCAGTATTAGGCTTTACAAAACATGGCAGTCCAATTTCTTCAACAAGCTCATCTAAAGAAAAATTTTTATTTTTGTTTATACGCATTGATTTTGCAAGATAAACACCTGTATCTTTTAAAATATTTTTACAAGCTAATTTATTAAAACTAATTACAGAAGCATAAACCGAACAAGAAGAGTATGGAATATTTAAAATATCCAAATAAGCCTGAATTTTTCCGTCTTCTCCTGGTGAACCATGAATTACAATATATGCAAAATCAAATTTAATCATTTTTTCTGGCAAATTACATGAAAAATCATTCAAATTTACAGGAAATTTTTCAGCTTTTTCCACACAAAAAAATCCATCTATATTAACTTCTACCAAATAAGCATTATACAAAGTTTTATCTAAGCTTTCTAAAACCTGCATACCTGAATTTAAACTTATTTGTCTTTCAGAAGAATATCCTCCGGCTAAAACTGCAATATTTTTCATACTTAAAAAATTGTATTATTTTTTCTTTATTTTCAACTTTTGACCAATTTTCAGCCCTGAAGCATTTGATATATTATTATTTTTCATAATATCATCTACACTAACTCCTGGGTATTTTAAAGAAATTCCATAAGGGGTATCACCTGATTTTACTGTATAATATTCCCATGCTGGGTCAAGAGTTTGTTCTTTAACTTCGTTGTTAGAAACATTTGCCCCTATCATTCTTTGTTTTTCATCATAAGTTAAACTATTCACAGTTTTATATTTGGTTTCTAAAGCAGCTGGCACATAAATTTTCAAAACTTGTCCTACTCTTATATTATTACTTGAAAGTCCATTCCATGCTTTCAACTGATTTATGCTTATTCCATACCAAGATGAAATTAAACCTACTGCATCGCCAGATTTTACTGTATATTGCAGAGCTACTGTTCCCTCTGGTTGTGTAGCCGGCACAATTGTTTCTACATATTTACTTTCTATTACTGGGTTAATTTTTGGATTAAAGAAAACTGTGTCCATAAAATTATAAATTGAGTCTTCTAATTCCATAAATTTACTTAGATATTTTCTTCGAATTTTTAATGGATATTCTTTAGTTTTTGCAGGAATAATATCTAATTTATATTGTGGATTTAATTCTCTTGATTCGCCAACCGAAATACCCAGAACAGAGTCTAATTGAGCAAAATGTAATTCTTTTTTAATCATTACAGTATCAAAATCTTGAATAAACTCTATATATTCTGGCTTATATCCGTGATTATCAGCATAAGTAAATAAATAAACTATTGCAATAAATCCAGGTAGATAATTTCTTGTTTCGTTTGGCAAATAAGGATAAAGTTCCCAATAATTTGTTTTTCCTCCAGAGCGGCGTATGGCATTATTAATTGTTCCGGGTCCAGCATTATAAGCGGCAAGTGCTAAAGTCCAATTATCATACATAGCGTGGAGACTTTTTAAATATCTACATGCTGCATCAGTTGATTTTTCTGGGTCCATTCTTTCATCTACATAAGAATTTATTTCCAAACCCATTCCTAATCCTGTTTTATACATAAATTGCCAAAGTCCTACAGCTCCAGCAGGCGATTTAGCTTTTGGGTTTAATGCAGATTCGATAATTGGTAAATATTTTAATTCTAATGGAATGTCGTAAGCATCTAATTTTTCTTCAAAAAGTGAAAAATATTGTAAAGAAAGACCTAAAAATTTAGGAGCTATCCATTTCCCCTTTTTCACATATCTATCCAAATATTTTTGAACATTTTTATTATAAGTTAATTCAATTGGTGTTGCAATATTTTTAATTCTTTGGTCAAAAACAGAATCTGGAATATCTGTATCAAAATTATATCTTTCTGACAAAGACAAATAATCTATTGTATCGCGTCCTGTGTAATAATACCAGGAAGCAAGTAGGCTGTCAAGATGATCTGCCATAGTATAGCCTTGGTTTTTTCTATGAATAAAAACACTGTCTTTATCGTTTTGTGCTAAACTATTTAAACTTAGAAAAATTATTAATATTATTAAAACTTTTTTCATTATTTTATATTTATTGTACAAGACAAACCGGTAATTGGTGTAAAACTATTAAAATTTGCTTGAATTTGAGGGCTTATTCTTAAACTTAAATTATCTCCTACATCAAAATCAAACAAATTTGCATCAACACTAGCATCAACAATTTGAAGTACATAAAATGCTGCTACACCCAAAATAGATAAATCGCGTTGTTTTCTGTATCCGTCCATCATATGAACTAATGCTTCTTTATTAAAGTCAGGATAATTATTTGTTTGTCCATTATCTAAAAGTATATAAGCATTTTTATAATTATTAAATTGTATTTGATTACTAACAGCTAAATATCCAAAACCACCTATTCCTGCATAAATTATTGGAAGTTTCCAATATTTTTTATTGTAAATTTGTCCTAAACCTGGCAAACAAGCCGACATTATACTTGCTTTTCTAGGGGAGTGTTCAGGTTTTGAATTATCTGTTTTAATATTTTGTGCAAATATCAAATTAGGAAAAATGAAAAATAATAAAATTATATATCTATAGGTTTTATAAGCCAAATCTATACATTTAATTTATCAAGTAAAGCAATAATTCTTTCTAAATCATAATCATTTTTAAAAGGTATCACAATTTTACCATTACCTTTAGCAGAACGTTTAAATTCCACTTTTGTTGCAAAACAAGATGACAAATGGTTTTGTAATTGTAAATAATCTTTTTCGGCTATTGTTGTTTTTGTTGTACTTGTTTTTTTGGGTTTAGCATCATTTGCAAGTTCTTTAACAATATCTTCTACTCTTCTAACAGAAAAATCATATTTTAATATTTGGTCATAAACCATTATTTGAGTTTCCGAGTCTTTTATTGATAGCAAGGCTCTTGCATGCCCCATAGTAATTTTATCTTCTTTTAATCCAAGTTGAATTTTTGCTGGCAAATTTAACAATCTAGTATAATTAGCAACTGTAGAACGTTTTTTACCAACTCTCTGACTTAACATATCTTGAGTTAAATTGCACTCATCCATTAATCTTTGATAAGAAATGGCAACTTCAATAGCATTTAAGTCTTCGCGTTGAATATTTTCTACCAAAGCCATTTCTAGCATTCCTTGGTCGTCTGTACTTCTAATATATGCCGGAACTTTTTCTAAGCCAACAATTTTAGACGCTCTTAGTCGTCTTTCACCTGAAATAAGTTGATATTTTCCATTTTCTAAAGCTCTAACAGTTATTGGTTGAATAAGACCAAGCTCTTTAATAGAATCTGCAAGTTCATTTAAGGCTTCTTCATCAAAATTACTACGCGGTTGAAAAGGATTTGCCTCAATTAAATCAATTTTTATTTCGTTAGGTTCGCGGGTTTTGTTAAATTTATCATTATCTCCACTTTCAATTAAGGCGTTTAAACCTCTTCCTAAAGCATTTTTCTTAGCCATATTATTTAAGGATTTTCTCTTGATTTTTAATTTTTGTCATATTGTTTCTTTGTAGCAACTCTCTAGCAAGGTTTAAATAGTTTGCTGCACCTTTGGAAGCAACATCATAATCAAAAATTGTTTGCCCAAAACTAGGTGCCTCGCCAAGTTTTACATTTCTGTGAATTATTGTTTCAAAAACCATAGTATCAAAATGTTTTTGAACTTCTTCATAAATTTGGTCAGATAATCTTAGTCGCGCATCATACATTGTCATCACAAATCCTTCAATATCTAAATCAGGGTTCAAGTGTTCTTGAATTATTCTGATTGTATTTAATAATTTGCTTAAACCTTCTAAAGCAAAATATTCGCATTGCACAGGAATAAGTACAGAGTCGGCGGCAGTAAGTGCATTTACAACAATAAGTCCTAAAGAAGGCGAACAATCTATTAAAATAAAATCATAGTCGTCTTTAATTTTTTCTAAAATATGTTTTAAAATTTTTTCTCTATTAGGTAAATCTAACATTTCTATTTCTGCACCTACCAAATCGATATGACTTGGTAATAAATACAAACCAGGAATATTACAAGATAATATTAAACTTCTTGGATCTTCATCTTTAATTAAGGTTTCGTACAATCCAGTTTTAATATTTCTAACATCAAATCCCAAGCCCGAAGTTGCATTTGCTTGGGGGTCTGCGTCTATAACCAAAACTTTATATTCTAATACAGCCAAGCTTGCAGCTAAATTTATAGCTGTGGTAGTCTTTCCCACCCCACCTTTTTGGTTGGCTAAAACAATAATTTTTCCCATTTATAAATATAATTTTAAAAAATCAAAAATACTATTAAATACGCAAAATATAAAACCTAAAATCTTAGTTTTTTAAACATTATTAACAATTCTAAAAACAACCAAGCCTATCTTATTGATGCAGTGCTACTTAAAAACATTAATTGTTAATATCTCTTATCAACTTAGTTAAATCCTCAATATTATTAAATTCCTTGTCGTAAGAATTTTTATAGTATTTTTCTATGAAAGAGTAGATCTCTTGCTTATCACATATATAAGTTTTTTTAAATGTTTTTATACGCACAAAATAATCTTCATAAACTAAAAAATAATCTTTAAAAAATTTACCAGAAGTATTGCAAGAGCATGTTTTGGCTTGGTATTTAGTCTCTACTAACATAATATTTTCGCCTGCCAAAACCTTAGCAAAACTCCAAGACTCCATTCCATAGTTAGCCTCATCAAAAAACATAGCAATATACAGAAAATCTTTTCCTTTAATTTTAAAAACATTTTCAGGAATTAAGTTTTTAGATTTTGCATCATTAGTTTTTTTGCTTTTTATATAAGTATAGTAAGAAAAATTTTGAGGATTAACTAAAAGATTTTCTGTTTCACGATTTGTATAAGTTATTTCAGCTTCTATCCAATCTTTTGAAAATGAGCATGAAAATAAAGTATAAATTAAAACAAAATTTAATATTGAAATTAATATTTTTTTCTTATTCTTCAAAAAATAGTTTTTCCAATTCTTCAAGTTTTATAGAGTTTTCTGCTTCAAAATCTAATTTCATTTGCAACATTTTGAGAGCGGCAACAGTGGCTTCAACTCCTTTATTCCCGTGCTTTCCTCCTGCTCTATCCAAAGCTTGTTGCAAATTATTTGTGGTTAAAACTCCATAAGCAACCGGAATATTGCTATCTAAATTCACTTGCATAATTCCTTGGGTAAGACCAGAACACACAAAATCAAAATGTCGGGTTTCGCCTTGAATCACACAACCTAAACATATTATAGCATCCACATTAGCATATTCTACAAAATATTTTGCTGCTTTAGGCAATTCAAAACTTCCAGGTACTGATTTAAGAATTATATCTTCATCTTGAAAACCGTATTTTTTAAGTGTTTCTATAGCTGCTTCTGCCATAGAAGCCGTAACTTCTTGATTCCATTCAGAAACCACTATACCTATTGACAAAAGATCATCTTCATTTTGTCTTGCAACACCTTGTTCTGAATATTGAGATAAATTTTTTAAAGAACTAGCCATAATAATTTTTTACAAATACAGTTCACATCGAGTAATATATTTTTCAATATTTATTTGCTCTTTTGTTCCATAAAAATCTGTTTCAATTTTTCTGTAAGCTTCAAGAGCACTTTTATAATCTTTTTTCAATTCATAAGCCTTACCGACTTTCATTAGAAACACAGGAGATAAGAGCTCATTATCAGCTTGTTCAACAGCTTTAAGATAATAATTTATAGCCTCATCAATATTTCCTAATTCTATATTTGCATCGCCGATAAGACTTTTTGCTATTGCCCCAACCATTGGATCTTTAGATTTAAAACTTTCTAAATACTCTATTGCAGATTCAAAATCATTTAATCTCATAAAGCAAACTCCTGCATAATATTTAGCTGCATTTCCCATAGGAGTTTTATTATATTCATCAACTATATCAATAAATCCGGGGTTGTCTCCATCTCCATTCAAAGCTAAATTAAAAGAATCTTTTACAAAATATTGTTCTGCCATAAATGATACAGCCCATGCTTCTTTAATATGTGGTTCGCGTATTAATTTGAAATATCCAATTATACCTAAAACAACTACTAATACCCCACCAAGCCCGTATAAAAACGCCTTTTGATTAGTTTCAATAAACTTTTCTGCACGACTTAAAGCAGATTCTACCGTTTTAAAGCTGTCTTTTTCTGTTGCTTTTTTATTTTTCTTTGCCATAATAATTAATTCTTCAAATTTTAAGTTTGCAAATTTATATTTTTAAATCGAATATATAAAATATTAAACAAGTTTTTTTATTCTTGGTTAAAATTTATTTATTTTAAAAAATAATTTTACGATTTTTTTGGATTTAATAATCAAAAAATAAAACTTATGATTAAGTTTTCAACAAAAACTAAGAAGAGTAAAATAAAACATTCTAAATTTGTATCTTTACGCAGTTAATTTTTGAAGATTATTTTTATGAAAGCTGCCCAAACTCCTTTAATGAAACAATATTACAGTATTAAAGCAAAACATCCGGATGCGATTTTATTGTTTAGAGTTGGTGATTTTTATGAAACTTTCGAAGAAGACGCTATTAAAGCCAGTTCTATTCTTGGTATTGCTTTAACAAAACGAGCCAATGGTGTTGCTAGTCATATCGATTTAGCTGGTTTTCCACATCATTCTTTGGATAATTATTTGCCCAAGCTTGTTAGAGCCGGGCAAAGAGTTGCGGTTTGTGAGCAATTAGAAGATCCAAAAATGACAAAAACACTTGTCAAGCGTGGAATAACAGAACTTGTAACTCCTGGACTTTCTTTAAACGATAATGTTTTAGAAAGAAAGGAAAATAATTTTTTAGCTTCTATTTATTTAGGAAAACAATTTATAGGAGTTGCTTTTATAGACATTTCAACAGGCGAGTTTTTTGTTGCCCAAGGACAAATGGATTATATTGAAAAACTAGTTCAAAGTTTTAAACCAAAAGAAATAGTTTTCGAAAAAAATAAAAGAAAAATTTTTAAAGAAAATTTTTCTGGAAATTATAAAGACTTTGGTTTTGATGATTGGGTTTTTACAATTGAAAATGCAGAAGAAAAACTAAGCAAAGAATTTGGAACTTCAAATTTAAAAGGCTTTGGAATTGCAAATTTAGATTCTGCTATTATTGCAGCAGGAGCAATTATCGACTATCTCGATTTTACTCATCATACCGCACGTGAACATATTTCCAATATTTCAAGAATTGACGAAAGTAATTATGTTTGGTTAGATAAATTTACTATCAAAAATTTAGAACTTTTTTCAAGCACTAATGATGAAGGAAAAAGTTTAGTCGAAATAATAGATAATACACTTAGTCCAATGGGTGGGCGCTTAATAAAACGCTGGCTTAGCCTACCACTAAAAAATTTAGATGCTATTAATAAAAGACTAGATATTACAGATTTTTTAATAAATAATCCTGAATTTTTTGAAAAGTTAAAAGAGCAATTAAACCAAATTTCTGATATTGAAAGATTAGCTTCAAAAATTGCAGTTTTAAGAATTAACCCAAGGGAATTACTGTCTTTGAGAAATTCATTAACTGCTATGAAACCAATAGCTGAAATGTTTAAAAATTCAAAAAACAGCTTACTTCAAAATTTAGGCGAAAACATTCATTTATGCGAAGACTTAGTTGAAAGAATTTCATTTGAAATCAACCCAGAATGTCCGGCTTTGATTAATCGTGGAAACGTTATAGCTCACGCTGTTTCTGAAGAACTAGACGAGTTAAGAGACTTAGCAAAAGGAGGAAAGGAATATTTAGAAAATTTAGAAAAAAGTGAAGCCCAACGCACAGGTATTGTTTCTTTAAAAATAGGTTTTAATAATGTTTTTGGCTATTTTTTTGAAGTTAGAAATACCCACAAAGATAAAGTTCCTGAAGAATGGGTAAGAAAACAAACTTTGGTTTCGGCAGAACGTTATATCAACGAAGAGCTAAAACTTTATGAAGAAAAAATTATGGGTGCTGAAGAAAAAATTCAGTCTATAGAAAACCAAATTTTTGATGATTTAGTCCTTTTTGCAGGTGAATATGTTGGATTAATTCAAAAAAGTTCTAGTATAATTGCACAAATAGATTGTTTACATTCTTATGCTATTACTGCTATTCAAAATAATTATTGCAAACCAAAACTTAATGATTCCAATATTTTAAATATTAAAGATGGCCGACACCCTGTTATTGAAAAAATGTTGGCTTTTGGCGAAGAATATGTTCCAAATGATGTTTATCTTGACGACAAAACTTGTCAAATAATGATGATTACTGGTCCTAATATGTCAGGAAAATCTGCTTTATTACGTCAAACTGCTTTAATTTGCATTATGGCTCAAATTGGTTCTTACGTGTCTGCATCTTCGGCTGAAATAGGAATAGTTGATAAAATTTTCACTCGCGTTGGTGCATCTGATAATATTTCTATGGGCGAATCAACTTTTATGGTAGAAATGCTTGAAGCAGCAAGTATAATGAATAATTTATCTCCAAAAAGCCTTGTACTTTTAGACGAACTTGGTCGAGGTACTTCAACCTATGATGGAATTAGTATTGCTTGGGCTATTGCAGAATATATTCACGAACATGCAAATGCAAAAGCAAAAACTTTGTTTGCAACTCACTATCACGAACTTAACGAAATGGAAAAATCTTTTAAGCGTATTAAAAATTTTAACGTTTCGGTACAAGAAGCAAAAGACAAGGTAATATTTTTAAGAAAACTTAAACAAGGCGGAAGTGAGCATAGTTTTGGGATTCACGTGGCACAAATGGCAGGAATGCCAAAATCTGTTGTGTATAGAGCGAAAAAAATCTTAGAACAACTTGAAGGTAAGTCTAAAGAAATGAATAAGAAAAGCAATTTAAATAAGCCTGTGGAAAAAATTGCTCCAAACCGAGAAGGTTATCAATTGAGTTTTTTCCAATTAGATGACCCTGTGCTTTCACAAATTAAAAAAGAACTAGAAGGCATTGATATTGACAGCCTTACGCCTTTAGAAGCTCTTAATAAATTAAGTGAAATTAGAAAATTAAGTGGGGTGAAATAGTTTTTTAGTTGTTAGTATTTAGTGCGTAATGTTAGTAAGTTAGGGTAAAAGTGAGTTATCGCTAATTATTCTAATTTCACTATTATATATTTATTTAATCTAGCTTTGTTATTTTGTTTTGATAATGTGATGAGCTATTGAATAAACTCAATCAAAATCAATTTTACATTCTTTCTTCAATTTTTTTCCAATCTACTAATTCCCAGAAATTTTTCAAATAACTTGCTCTTAAGTTTTGATAATCTAGATAATAAGCGTGTTCCCAAACATCTGCGGTTAGCAATGCTTTATCGCTTGTAGTTAAAGGAGTAGCAGCATTTGAAGTTCCAATAATCTTTAATTCACCATTTGTATCTATAACTAACCAAGCCCAAGCTGAACCGAATAAACTTGTAGCTGTTTTTACAAATTCTTCTTTAAATTTCTCAAAAGATCCCCATTTTGCATTTATCAATTCTGCAAGTTTTCCCTGTGGCTGTTTTTGTGGATTAGCCGAAAATCCTTCCCAATAAAATGTATGATTCCAAACTTGAGCGGCATTATTAAAAATTGCTCCCTCAGAAGTTTTAACAATTTCTTCTAAATCTTTACCAGCAAATTCTGTTCCTTCAATTAAAGAATTTAAGTTGTTTACATAGCCTTGATGATGTTTTGTGTAGTGAAATTCAACAGTTTTTGCACTTATATATGGTTCTAGTGCGTTCATTTCGTAAGGTAGTTGTTTTAATTTTATCATTTTTATTTAGTTTTAAAGTGTTATTATTAAATTTATTTTTTCTATTTTATTAATATACAAATTTTTAAGCATTATGTTTTAAAAATAAATATGTTTAGAAACATTCTAAATTACGCCTTTAAATACACGGAATATACAAGTCTTTTTTAGGATTCACACACAAAACTGGAATTCCGGCAGAGTTTGTAATTATTGATGTTTCGGGAAAACCAAAAATTTTTGTAACTAAATTCTCCTTAGAAGAAATTAAAAGACAAATACAAAAAGCATCTATTTCATCAGCATAATCCACTGCTAGTTTTTCTATACTTTTATATTTTTTTGGCTGAGGTTTATGCTCGTATTTAAAAGAGTAATTATTAAAAAATGTATTAGTAAAATGAATATTTTTCTTTAAATTATCTTGTGGATTTTCATAATAAAACAAGTCTATTTCTAATTTTAGATTTAAAGCAAAATATGTAGTCCAACCAACTTTTTGTTTTGCTTCTTTTTTAAAGTTCATAGGCAAGACAAATCGTTTTTTACTGTCTGGTACTGGCGAGTTTTTTTGAACAACAAAATATGGAATTCTTGCTTTTCTAATAATTTTTATAGCCGAAGAACCTGATAAAAATTGTGGGTCGTTCTTACCATGAGTTCCTAAAACAACAAAAAAAGCATCTATTCTTTCTGCATTTGAATTAATAATAGTACAAGTACAGCCTTCTTCAACAATATATTTACATTTTATGCCGTGAGTTGAACTTATATCTTCACAAAGTGCTGCCAAAGCCTCCTTTGCCTCATCATAAGTATCATCTTTGCTAAAATATATTAAAGAATTTTCGTTTATAACATGTATAATCTGCAAATTACGTTTAAATTTTCTAGCTAAAAAGCTCGCCCATAAAACACTTTTTTCACCAACTTCGGTAAAATCAGTATAAACTAAAATATCTTGGTTCTTTTTCTCTTTCATTTTTATATTTTAAATATTTGCAAAATTAAAACTAATATTTAATAAAAGAAATTATCAAATGATTTTGATTAGAATAGGTTTTTAAGTAATTTTGTTTTTTAAATTTAATAAATCATGAAAATAGTTTGTCTTTTAATTTCTTTATTTTTATATATTTTCGTTTTTTCACAAAACAATTCTGGAAAACTTATAATTCTACATTCCAACGACTTACATAGTAATTTAACAGGTTTTTCGCCAGAAAGTGAATACACGCCTTGTACTGTTGGAGATGATGACACAAGAGCCGGTTTTGCCAGAATTGCGGCTATGATTGATGCAGAAAAAAAGAAAAACCCCGATAAAGTTTTAGTTCTTGATGCAGGAGATTATTTAATGGGAACTTTTTTTCATGTTTTTGAAATTAATGATGGTTTTCAGCTAAATTTAATGAAAAAAATGGGCTATGATATTGTGTCTGTTGGAAATCATGAGTTTGATTTTGGACCAAATACTATTGCAAAAATTATTAATAAAAATTTAGAAAAAGGAGAAATACCTCAAATTGTGTTTGCTAATGTTGAATTTTCAAAAAAATCAGATTTAGATGATGAATTTGAAAAATTATTCGATAAAGAAATTATTAAAACTTACACAATTATTGAAAAAGAAAATTTAAAAATTGGAGTTTTCGGAATTTTAGGCGATGATGCTACAGAAGTAGCTCCAAATTCTAAGCCATTAAAAATTACAAATAGAATAAAAACTTCTAAAAAAATCGTAAAAATTTTGCGAGAAAAAGAAAAAGTTGATATAGTTATTTGCTTATCACACAGCGGAGTAACTAAAGATAAAAATGGAAATTGGGCAGGCGAAGATATTGAATTAGCAAAAAAAGTAAAAGGGATTGATTTAATAATTTCAGGACATACTCACACAGAAATTTTTGATCCTATTATTGTAAATAATACTCCTATTGTGCAAACAGGTGCACAAGGAAAAAATTTAGGACGCTACGAAATGAATATTGAAAATGGTAAAATTAAATCAGCTAAATACCAACTTATGCCGGTTGATGATAATATTTATGGCGATTGTAAAATTCATCAAGAAATTTCAAACCGAATTAGGTTGATTGACGATTCAATTTTACGTCCTTTAAATCTTGGCTATTTTAGACCTTTAGCAGAAACTGATTACAACTTAGAATGTAATGAACAAGGTGATTTAAGCTCAAGTAATTTAGGACCTTTAGTTGCTGATGCCATTTATTATTATGTAAATAATTTTTCAAATAGTAAAACTGATATTGCTTTAGTTGCTGCAGGAGTAATACGGGATAAAATCCGTGTTGGCAAAGAAGGAGTTCAAACTGCGGTTGATATTTTTAGAGTAATGAGTTTGGGAGAAGGCGAAGATGGAATGCCTGGTTATCCATTAGCTCAAGTTTATTTAACAGCCAAAGAAATTAAAAATTTATTTGAAATTTTGTTAGTAGCTCCAAAAATGCATCCTGCTTATCACTGTTATTTTAGTGGAGTAAAAATTACTTACGACAAGGAAAAAGGGATGTTAAGAAAAATCGAAAAAATAGAAATTGACAACAAAGAAATTGATTTCTCTAAGAAAAACAAAACACTTTATAGCTTGTCGGCAAATTCATATATGCTTGAGTTTGTTGGTAAAGTACGTGGAATGACAATGGGATTGGTGAAAATTTCTCCAAAAAACGAAAAAGGAGAAAAAATAAAAAACAATAAAGAAACTTGGATAGATTTTGATGAAAATAAACCCGGAGTTCAAGAAGGAAAAGAATGGATAGCTCTTGTGAAGTTTTTACAATCTTTCCCTGATACTGATGGAAATAAACTACCAAACTTTCCAGAAAAATATAATTATAATTTAAAATAGGAAAAATGGTTTCTCGCATTTCGCTTCGCTCAAAACGAAGAAGTTAAAAGTTGTTAGTTTTTAACTACGTCCAATCAGCAAAAAAAAACTAACAACTAATCCGTGCTTGTTATTTATCTTAATAAGTTTGTTAGTATTAGACTTAAATTTTTGTCAAGACTATATCTAAAATTTCTTTTTCAAGGGCAAGTGCTTTATTTTCAATATCTTGACCATCAGCAATTAGTTTATTAATAAAATCTTTATCTTTAAAACTTCCTGCATTTATCCTAACATTTAAAAACCCGCCTTGTACTCCTGCTCTAGCTGCAATAGCACCAACTGCTGCATCACTTACCGAGGCTTCTAATCCTGTTTTTGCCATTTCTAACATTACCTCCATACTATTATAGCAGATTTGCATTGTTTTAAATGGAATTTCAATTGCGTATTTTGTAGCATCCTGAATTGCTTGCGAGCGAATTGCTTTTTCTTCATCACTTCCTTTTGGCAAGCCATAAGATTCAATAATTTTAGTATAGGCTATAGTATCTTCGTCAACAAGTTTTAATAAATCTTCTTGATAAACTTTTCCTTTTTCTGCCCAATCGCTATATTCTAACCATTTTTCATCATGGCGATATTTATTAGCAGTTAAATTTGCAACCATTGTTCCTAACGCCACACCTAAGGCACCAATATAAGCAGAAACTGAGCCACCACCAGGAGCAGGAGATTCTGAAGCAGCCTTAAAACTAAAACTAGTCAAGTCCATATCAACTAACTTCTTATCTGTTTCCTCCTCAATCATATATTCAATAATGTTCTTCTTAGGGTCAAAAGGCTTTAACTCATCTAAACCAAGCGATTTTACAGCTATTTTAATAATTTCAGCATCTGAAATTCCTGTTGAACGTCCTTGTTTTTTTAAGAAATATTTTCCCGCATCTAAAATTGCTTTTAATGGCATAACACCAACAAGTTCTGAGCCTGTAACTCTTAAACCATTAGCTGTTGCTCTTTCACAAACAGTATCGAAAGCCAC
>JALOAQ010000149.1 GCA_023228725.1 Bacteroidales bacterium
TCATTTGGGAGCTTCACTAAAAGATTTAGGTAAAAAATGGTTTGCCTTTTCAAAAATGGATAAAACAAGTGTTGAGGCTATTTTAAATAAAATTGAGAAAATAAAATAATATTATATATATGGAAACAAGATTACGTACAGAAATTACAGTAGAAGACATTTGCAAAGGCTTTGTTTATAACGAGTTAGAAGGCAAAGGTTTATTTGGTTTATCGGGAAAATTAACCATACAGCCCGAATATCAACGCAATTATATTTATGCAGACGGCAAGAAAGACGTTGCCGTAATTGATTCATTATTAAAAGGCTATCCTTTGGGCTTAATTTATTTCAATAAAGTAGAAGATGAGAAATTTGAAGTTTTAGACGGACAGCAAAGAATTACGAGTTTTGGAAGATTTGTAAGCAATAAATTTGCGGTAAAAGACGAAAACGGAATGGAACAATATTTCAGCGGTATTGCTGCTGACAAACAAGAGAAAATTCTTAAAACAAAACTATTAATTTACGAGTGCGAGGGTACAGAAAGTGAAATAAAAGAATGGTTTAGAACTATCAATATTGCAGGAGTTCCGCTTAACAATCAAGAGCTTTTAAACGCAGTATATTCAGGACCTTTTGTAACAAAATGTAAAGAAGAATTTTCAAATTCCCAAAATGCAAATATTTTAAAGTGGAGTGCTTATGTTTCAGGATCAGCTAACCGCCAAGATTTTTTAGAGCGTGCCTTAGATTGGGTTAGCAAAGGAAATATAGGTGATTATATGAGTCTGCACCGCTTTGATAACAATATTACAGAAGTAAAAAATTATTTCAACACTGTAATTGAATGGGTTTCGGGAATTTTCGAAAATGTAGAAACAGAAATGCGTGGCTTAGAATGGGGGCGACTTTACGAAACATACAAAAAACAAGCCTACGACCCGGCAAAAGTTACTGAACAAGTTAGAGAACTTTACGCCGACCCTTACGTAAAAAACCGCAAAGGAGTTTTTGAATATATTCTTGGTGGATTAATCGACACAAAACTTATTGATGTCAGAGTTTTTGACGAAGCAACAAAAAAATCTGTATATACAAAACAAACTACCCAAGCTATTGAAAAAGGAATTTCAAATTGCCCACTTTGTGCTATTGGGCACGATTCAAATAAAAATAAAATTTGGAATATTAAAGATATGGATGCCGACCACGTAACTGCATGGAGCAAAGGTGGAGCAAGTGATATAAGCAACTGCGAGATGCTTTGCAAAACACATAATAGAGCTAAAGGGAATAGGTAGGTTAGTGGTTAGTATTTAGTATTTAGTGGTTAGTATTTAGTGGTTAGTGTTAGTTTTTAGTTGGTTAGAGGGGCTTGTTATATGGTTTTGTCAAAAAATAATGTTGTGATAATAAATATAGCGAATAATGCTATTAGTATTGCGGCTATTCTGTTTATAATTAGCATTTTCCTTAGTTTAATTCTTTTACGGAATTTATTTACTATTGATGATAGTGTGAACCACCAAGTTATAGCTCCAAATAATACACCTATAATTAATATTAGTACTTCAAGTAGGTCAGAAGTTTTGTCTAATACGTTAAAACCTGCAAATACCGCTGCAAAAACGAATAAAGTAATAGGGTTTGATATTGTTAGAGCAAATGTTGAAAAAAAGTCACCAATAAGTCCACTTCGTTTTTTTTTCAATTGTTTTCTAAGTTGTACGCCTGGATTGGTAACAAATAGCTTGTAGCTCATAAAAAATAGTATTGCGCCACCTATACTTCTTAGTAATATTTCATATTCGTTTATTGAATCTATAATTATTTTCACACTAAATCCGGCTATAAACGCATAAAATACATCTGCAAAAGTAGCCCCTAAACCACTTATGAAACCTGAAAGTCGGCCTTTATTCAATGTTCTTTGAATTATTAAAACACCTATAGGCCCAAGTGGGATTGAAGCCGATAAGCCAATAACTATTCCTTTCCATAAGTTGTTTAAAATCATAATGCAAAGAAAACAAATACTTTTAATATTTTAAAAAAAAAGTATATTTTCGGGCTGTAAATATTTTATTATGAATTTAGACTTAGATTTTGAAACACTTAAAGGATTTTTGGACGAAAAATATGAAAAATTCAATAATCCAAACTTTATCGAAGATGATCCAATACAGATTCCACATTTATTTAATAAAAAAGAAGACATTGAAATAAGTGGTTTTATTACTTCTACAATTGCTTGGGGCAAGCGAAATTCTATTATAAAATCTGCAAAAAAGTTTATTGATTTAATGGATAATTCTCCTTATGAATTTGTAATTTCTCATTCTGCAAAGGATTTAAAACGCTTTGAAAATGCTGTACATAGAACTTTTAATGGCGAAGATTTGAAATTTTTTATCATTTCATTAAAGAATATTTATGAAAACTATGGTGGTTTAGAAAATATTTTAACAAAAACAGATAATATTTTTAATAATTTGAGCGATTTCCATAAAATATTTTTTTCTATTCCGCATTTACAAAGGACAAAGCGACATTTAGCAAATGTAGAGTCGGGTTCTGCCGCAAAACGTTTAAATATGTTTTTACGTTGGATGATTAGAAAGGATAATAGAGGGGTAGATTTTGGAATTTGGAAAAATATTTCTTCTGCAGATCTTTATATTCCTTTGGATGTTCATTCGGGGAGAATTGCTAGATTGTTGGGTTTGTTGGAAAGAAAGCAAAACGATTGGAAAGCTGTAGATTTATTAACGAAACAACTTAGAAAATTTGACTCTAAAGATCCTGTAAAATATGATTTTGCACTTTTTGGTATTGGCGTAAACGAAGACTTTTAAGCTATGACAGATGTTTTTTATTTTAAGAAATTTAATGTAAAACAAAGTTCATCTGTTTTTAAAATTGGAACAGATTCTGTTTTATTAGGAGCTTATATTAATTGTGAATCTGCAAAATATATTTTAGATATTGGTTGTGGCAGCGGTGTTATTTCATTAATTTTGGCACAAAAATCTATTGCAAATATTCACGCTTTGGATATTAATATTGAGGCTTGTAATTTAGCTAAAGAAAATTTTAAAAACTCTAAATGGGCTGATAGATTAAAAGTTTTTTGTAAGGCAGTTCAAAATTTTGACACAAAAATCAAATATGATATTATTGTTTCAAATCCTCCATATTTTACAAGCGGAAATCCTTCTCCCAAAAAGGCTAAGGCTATTGCAAAGCATGATTTGGAATTAGATTTAAAAGATTTATTATTAGGTATTAATCGCTTTTTGAGCGAAGATGGAAAAGCTTATATAATTTATCCTGCTTTGCAAGAAGATTATTTTGTTAAAGAGTGTAAAAATTTAGATTTATTTATTTCTGAAAAACTTTTTATTATTCCTAAAAAAGGCAAACAAGCCAAGAGGATAATATTTGAAATAGTAAGAAAGCCTTCTAAATTTGAAATATCACATTTAACTATAGAGAATGATTTTAGGCATGATTACAGCCAAGAATATCGGGAATTAACCAAGAAATATTATTTGAATTTTTAAAAAGATACTTTTGGCGCTTCGCTAGCTTTTTCACTTGCTTTGAAATATGGTTTTTGTTTAAAGCCAAAAATTTTGGCAAATAAATTGCGTGGAAACTTCAGCACTAAATTATTATAGGGCTTTACAGTATTATTGTAATCGTCTCTTCTTAGCAATATTTCAGCTTCAACATCTTTTAAATCTTGTTGCAATTGCATAAAGTTTTGATTTGCTTTCAATTCCGGATATGCCTCTACGCTAACTAATAGTCTTGATAAAGCACCGCTTAATTCTGACTGTGCATCTTCAAAAGCTTGTAAATTTTCTTCTGTTAATTCGTCTGCTGTAATATTTATAGATGAAACTTTAGATCTTGCTTCTGTAACAGCTATAAATGTTTCGCTTTCATGATTTGCATATCCTTTAACAGTTTCGACTAGATTAGGGATTAAGTCGTATCGTTTTTGATATGAATTTTCCACATTTCCCCAAACACTTTCTACATTTTGTGTAGCTTCAACAAATTTATTATAAGAAGACCAGGCGTAAAATCCACCCCAAATTAGTAATATTAGAAACGCAATAATTAGTGGCAAAACAAAAACTGTCATGCCTAAACAACCCAAACCTTTAACTTTTGGCTCTTTATTTCTATTTTTATTCATGTCAAAATGTATTTATTAATTAAGATACAAATATAATTATATTATTAATACTATGGCAAAAAAACCAGTTTTAAATTAAAGTTGTTATTAATCAACTTATACGCACAACAATAATTATGCCACAAACCGTATAAACAGCCTATTATATGCGTAATTTAGAATTTATATAAATTTTAAAAATATGTTAGATAATCTTTGTAAAGCTCATTAATAATTCTACATTTGCTTTTGAACATTAGTTGTTAAAAAATTAACTATTAATGTTTGAAAATTGAAGCGAACGAAACAAAATTTTATTAACTAACTATTATTAAATCTTTGACAGAATGGACGAACAATTATTGAGGATTGTAAAAAAGTATGATTCAGACAAGAATAGGTTAATGGATATTTTATTGGATATTCATTACGAACTGGGTCATGTTTCAGAGCTTGCTGTACAAGGTATAGCAAAATCTCTTGGTATTTCAAAAATCGATGTTGAACAAACTTTGTCTTTTTACCATTTTTTCAGCAATGCGGCTAGAGGTAAAAACACTATTTACCTGAACGACAGTGCAGTAGCTTGTATGCTTGGTAGAGACGAGGTTAAAAAAGCTTTTGAGGAGACAGCTAATTGTAAATTTGGCAAAGTATCTGCTGATGGTAAAATTGGATTATTTAACACCTCTTGTATTGGCATGAACGATCAAGAGCCTGCAGCAATTATTAACGGTCAGGTTTTCACTAATTTAACTCCTGCTGTAGCAAAACAAATTATTATTGGATTAAAAGAGGGCAAGAAAGTTGAAGACCTTTACCACAAACAATATGGGGATGGTAAAAATGCTTTAATGCAGACTATGGTACAAAACAATATTCTTAGGAAAGGCAAAGTTCTTTTTTCAGATTATAATCCTGGTTTTGTACTTTCTAATAGTTTAAAATCTATGTCTCCGGGCGAAGTTATTGCCCAGGTAAAAAAATCTGAAATTCGTGGTAGAGGTGGTGCTGGTTTTCCAACTGGTTTAAAATGGGATTTTTGCTCAAGATTTACAGGCGGGAAACGCTATGTTTTATGTAATGCCGATGAGGGAGAGCCTGGCACATTTAAAGACAGAGTTCTTTTAACCGAGCGTCCTGAAATGTTGTTTGAAGGTATGGCTATAGCGGGTTATGCCATTGGTTCAGATAGCGGTCTTTTGTACTTAAGATATGAGTATAAATATATGGAAGATTATTTAGAATCTGTTCTTTCTCTTGCCCGTAAAGAAAACAGATTAGGTGAAAACATTGGTGGTATAAATGGTTTTAATTTCGACATTAGGATTCAGTTTGGAGCCGGTGCTTATGTTTGTGGCGAAGAAACCGCCCTTATTGAATCAGCCGAGGGTAAGCGTGGCGAACCAAGGGATAAACCACCTTTCCCTGTTGAGCATGGTTATTTAAATAATCCTACTATAATTAATAATGTAGAAACTTTTTGTTCTGTAGTAAAGATTATAGAAAATGGTGGACAATGGTTTAGCGAAATTGGTAGTGAAGAGTCTTCGGGTACAAAATTACTAAGCATTTCTGGTGATTGCGAAAAACCTGGTGTTTATGAAATTGACTGGGGCATGACAATATACGAAATGTTAGAAATAGTTGGAGCTAAAAACACTCA
>JALOAQ010000150.1 GCA_023228725.1 Bacteroidales bacterium
AGAGTCTCTGAACATTTAAATATATCCTCAATCTCTTTTGGAAATATCTTTGCTATTCTTTCTTTCTGTTTATTAATATCTTTATCCATGTTGCGATTGTCTTTCTAAAATGCCACACAACGGATGGGGGTGTGGCTAGTGTGGGGGAGCGAGCGACGATTTCGTCCCCGACGAAATCGTGCAGAACGTGCTGAACCGTTCCGAGAACCCATTTAAACCCCACATTAGCTACAACCCGTGTTGTGTGGCGTTTTTATTTAATGTTTGTAATTCTAAATGATGATAATGTGTTTTCTACTGTTGAACTCCAATAATCCTTTTCACTAATCCTGTATGAAATTGTTAAAGAGTGTATTCTGTCGTTATTAAAGAAACGATAGGTATTTACAAAAACTAAAGGATTATCTTTTAATCGTCTAGTAAAGTTCGTTTGAAAACATGGCATACCATTAATCTCTATTATTTTTGCTGGATACCACTCAACAACTTTTAATGGTGTATTCATAAAGTTTTGCTCAACTTGTTTTTTTATTTCATTGTTAAATTCTTGCAACTCAATAGCACTAATTACAATTTTTTCGTTTAGTTTTTGGTAATCGTTTGGTGCATTAATAGTTGTTTCTACTATTATTCTACAATATTTATTTGTTGATGTTTCATTAATGTCATTAACACCTTTAGGTTGAAGGATTAATTTGTTATCAAGGTAATTAAACCCCCAAATTTTTTCTAATTCATTTATGATTTCAAGTTTTAACTCCTTGTATTTACCTCCTTGAATTTCAAGCTTTGGAGACAAATCGATTGTCCCAACATCTTTTATTTTTATTCTTTTCCATTCTTTTATTGGCTCTTGAATTGGCAATGGGATTTCTTGACTAGCAACTTCATTATTTTTACTTTTAAAAAAATTTATAAAAAATCCTGTTGTATAGAATGAAACGTCAAAAATTGAATTATTTTTAATCTTAATTATAAAATCCCCTTTATTTGTACGATATTTCAAATCATCTGTTTTTTTTTCTTTTGTAACGGTTCTAATTACAAAAACTTCTGTGTCAATTACACCATTGTCATTTGTCACAACTGTTATTTTATTATTTAAAAATGAAATACTCCCTGTTACATCCTTGGTAAATCTATCCGATGTGTTTTTATAATCATAGTACCAAAGTGACCCAAAAAAATAATCTTCTTCAAGTCGTTCTTCCATTTTTACTTGTTCCAAGCAACTAGAGAAAAGAAGTGCTAATAAAATAAACAATATTCGTGATTTCATAATTTATATTTTTTTGATGTTAGTATTAATCCAATAATTGAAATACCCAAAAAAAATATCGAAATGGTTATTTGTTGTATATCACCGTAATTTATACCAAAAAAAAGTGAAAAAATTGCCGATGTCCCAATAATTCCCGAAAATGCATAAATAACAGCATTTCCTCCTTGTTTCCCTGTTTCTACTATAACCTCACCAATTAGTTTAGCAAAGTCAGAAAAAGACATTGATGCATATTTCTCAGCTTGTTTTTTTGCCGAGAAAGTCCAATTATTTAAATCAGGGTCCCTGTAACTTGATTTTTGTTTACTTGAATTACTTCTACTAAAGGATGTACTTTCTTCAAAAACAGGTTCTTTATCTATTTGTGTAGTTCTAGCAAAGAAAAAATCATATTCAGCATTATATTTGGCTCTTGCTTCTTCATCTGACAAAATGAGATAAGCTTCATTGATTTCGATAAAGCTATCATGAGCTTTACAACTTTGGTTTTTGTCTGGATGCCATTTCAATGCAAGTTTTCTATAAGCTTTTTTAATATCTCCTTTAGAAGAATACCTATCAATATGCAAAATACTATAAAGATTAGGAATCATTTTTAAAATAACTAATTAGTTTTAAAATTGGTTAGCCCTCAATTTCAACTACCTTTTTCCTTATAATAATCGTTTATCGATTTGTAAGGATTTTTTTCTCTCCATTCTTTCATACTTGTCTTTTTATTACTATCATATTTTTGAGTTTTGTCAAGTTTAATTTCAATTGAATTTTCAATTTTAGGTTTTTTCCACATTTCTCGAATTCCAAAGAATAAACCAAGTGCTAGTAATCCAGAAAAAGTTTTACTTGCACCAGCTTCGGTTAACAGGGCTGTAATAATTATAAACCCAATTATTAGTAAAACTGTAACTCCAATTTTTCCACCGTTACTCATGTTTGTCTTATTTAATTAATGTTTAAATTAAAAAAATGTTCTTATCTGCAAGCCAATCTATTAATTGTTATTGAATTCTCAACTGTCTTTCAAAATGACACACAACGGCTGGGGGTGTGACCAGTTTGGGAGAGCGGGGCAGGGGATTTATCCCCCGTTAAAAAAGTTCCCTGCGTGCCGACCCGATTCCGTAACCTATTCATCCCAAATTGGTTACACCCCTTGTTGCAGGCTGTGCTTTTTTCAAATATTATCAATTTATACTTGAGTTTAATTCTTTTAAATATTCTAGATATCTATCATAACCTAGTTTAGAGGTTGTTAGATGATTTTCAATAAAATTGATGATATCGTTCAATCTCTCTTTCTGGTTATTCTCTTGATAAAAGATTGCTAATTGTATTAATGCTTGATAGTAGTTATTAAGAACGTATGAATCTCTTGGAATATCTTTAGTTTCAATTGTTTTAAAACCTGCAAAATTTTCTTTATTCAACATTATTCTGCTAATTACGTCAGGATTGATTTGGTGATTTGTTTCCTTTGTCTTAAATGGTAAGAGTTTATATGTCATCCCATATACTTGCAGGAAATTATCCAACCCTGCACGAAATTTTGGAAGGCAAGTGTATGAAAAGTGAATTGGTCTTTCAAATTTATTTGTAAAAACAATGTCGGCTAATATTGCTCTTCTTGGACTAAGATAAGTACGCCTTTCAGATTTCAGGTCGGGTTCAAGTTTCCATTTCATTGAGTAGCTCTTTTCAAACCCGTATTCTTCTATAAGCATTTTATTAACTGAGATTTCAATTTGCAGGGTATCCCATTTGTAATTTCGCATATCATCAATGTCGTACTTTGATAAGCTAATTGGAGCTTTTTTAACTAAAGGGTCATATCCATTTTTTAATATTTTTACAAACCAAGGACGGTCTAGATGTCCAATAGGAATAGCGGTAACATCACTTCTATAATTTTCTACGGTCTGAAGATAGCGTACCGCATTATAGTCAAAGTCTCCACCAAGAAAAACAATAGCATTAATCTCACAACTTTTTAAAATATTTCTACCAAATTCAATTTGCCAATCAGGAAAACCGCCCTTTTCATAACCCATTCTATAAAAATTTATATAGTCATTCTTGTTCTCTTGATACAATGCAAACATTGCTCTAGCACCATATTCAATTCCTATAAAAGAATACGCATTCCTAAAATCAGGGTCAAGAGCTAATGCCTTTTCAAGGTACTCAATCACATTATTTGAATACTCAATATGATTTTCTTTAATCAGAGGTTTAGAGTCATATAGCATATAATGAGTAAAATACCCTAAATAGTAATATGTTTCAGCATCTTCAAATCCACTTTCTACTGCTACTTTTAGAATTTCTACTGCTTTTTTATAGTCTTCATTTTTAAACGCTTCAATAGCTTTGTTTTTGAAGTCACCAATTTCTATGGAGAATGATGCTGTATGTGTGATTATTGCTGTAAAAAATATAATTACAGAAAACAAATTTTTAATTAAACTTCTCATACGTTCTTAATTTTCTTAAAGGTCATATTATTGTTGTTCTAAAGCAATCAAAGCATAGATATTATTCAATTTTCAAATGCAGTTTCGTTTTTTTTAGCATTGCCTGCAACGGATGGCAATATGCGGAGGCCGGGATTTCGAAGCTCCAACCTATCAAACCGTTACAGTTTTGAGTAAATGTACAAAAGTACAAATTACCCACAAGCCCCGGCTTACGTATATTGCGTGTTACCAACTGGGCTTTATTACAATATCCATTCATCTTTTCTGTATTTTTCCTTCATTTTATCCCAAAATCCGTTACTCCAATCCATTGCTACGGCTGGTTGCCAATCATGTGAAAAGTCACGAAAAACAGCATCAACCATTTTTCCTCCAAATCCTTTCTTGGGCGAATTAATGTCAAAAAAATTAATCGTCTTATATTCTGTACTGTAAAGAATCTGAATACCAATAGCTGTTTCATGGTTCATATTCGTAATCGGAACTTTTGGTCTGTTTGGGTAGTTTTCACTTGAAGCCGCTAAAGTCTCATCACAAATCCTGACATATTTTATAAAATCCAAATCAGCTAATCGAGTTGCCATTTTTACAATTTCAGCTGGTAATTTCTTTATTCGTGATATTACCCAAATTTGTGTTCCCTTCTCAATATATGGCTCAAATATTTTTATGAACTCCTTTTTATTCAACCACTTATCCATTATCCGCAACATTTTTTATATTTCTTCCCACTACCACATGGACATGGTTCATTTCTACCTACTTTCTTCTCATTTACAATAATTGTTTTATTCAAATCAGGCAAAAAATGAACTAATGGCACAGGATTACCTTCTATCCCAATTTCTAGATGTCTCTTTTCTTGTGGAATTGCATTAAAATTAACTATCCCTCCAATTAAATATCTAAGGTTTGAGTCTCCTCTAATTCCAAGTTTTGCCGCTTGCTCAACTTTATCGGAGTCAAAAACAACTACAGGACAGGATTCACAAAAATGACTACCTGTCATATTACTCATAAACTCGCCTTCATCCGTATCTGATTTTGCTGCAATTATTACAGTGCAGCCATCCTCAATCAACGGTAATCCGCATTCTGGACAAGAACTCAATCCACAATCTTCACTGTAATATCTTCTTCTCCGTATTGATAAATCAAATTTATTTTTAAAATCTTCAGTCATCATGTTTTATTTATTGCACTGCACTCTCTCAGCCTTGTTGGTAACGGCCGCGGGTGTGTAATGTGCAGGGTTTTGAAACGATTTTCTATCCCACGACACGAAGCTACAAAAATGTGAGTAAATATCCTATACTTTAAACGCCTGCATATTATACACCCGATGTTGGCATATGTTGACAAAATTTCTAGGCTGCCCAGCGTTGGCGCTCCATTTGCTTTACTACAAATTGTGTTAACCATTGCGCTTTCCGTTTCCCTGCGAGGAAGAGTTTTTCATCATTTTCGTATAAACTCCCCGCTTGTTCGTGGAGTGGTTGTTTCGGCTCCGCTAGGCGCAATTGGAACCACAATTTGTTTCCCCAGGGCAAATGGCGTGACAGCGGTGGGGTTATGCGTAAGTACTTTCCCCACAGGCTTTGCTTGACAAGGTCGCTCCCCACGTGGTAAAGTCGATGGTAGCTCCCACAAATTTTGTTAGCCATTGCGTTTTCCGTTTCCCTGCGAGGATGAGAATTGTCCTTTTTCCGAGCTGACACCCCGATTGTTCGTGGCATGGCTATTTCGACTCTGATAGGCGCAATTGGAACAAAAATTTGGTTCTGATGCAGCGAGCGAAAGACGCCACGTTTTTTAAGTATCAAGCCAAAGCCACTTAGCAATATATTCACGGCTTATCCCATTTTGGCAATGGATGCGAACGGATGGCGGTAGAAGCAGTGGGGGAGTTCGTGGCTCATCGTCCTCATCCGCCGCTAAAAACCACCCAATGCGAGTTTTGCTGACCCGAAGTCGTCACATCCCCCACATTGCTTTTACCGCGTGTTAGGCACTGGTGTTTAATGTCTTCGCCTTTTGTCTTTTTCCTAACG
>JALOAQ010000016.1 GCA_023228725.1 Bacteroidales bacterium
AATCAATGATATCAAAAGCAAATACAAATATCAATCCTTATTTTGAATTATCAGGTACTTTTGGTTCGGATATACGCGACAAAGCAATGATTTTAGAAACATTAGTAGAGCTTGGCGAAAAAGATAAAGCTTTTATGGTTTTACGAGAAATTTCTGAATTTATGGGTTCTAAAAAATATGCTTCAACTCAAACTACGGCCTATGCCCTATTAGCATCTGCAAAATATGTAAAAAAATGGGCAGTTTCTGATAAAATTGAATGTAATTATAGCTTTAATGGAGTGAATTATAATGTTAATTCAAATAAAGCTGTTTATAAAGCTCCTTTAAATATATTTGAAAATAAAGAAAATAATTTTGAACTAAATCCAACTGAAAATAATTCTTATTATGTTAGAATTATTAAAAAAGGTATTCCTGAGCCCGGAAATGAAAATGCAGCATCTTCAAATATAAATATGAATGTTAAATATACTAGTTTAAGCGGTAATCCAATTGATATTAGCAATATTCCGCAAGGAACCGATTTTATTGCTAGTGTTAGTATTTCCAATGCGGGTAATTTACCAAATTTAAACAATGTCGCTTTATCTCAAATATTCCCCTCAGGTTGGGAAATTATAAATTCTAGAATGTTTACTACTGAATTAGGCAATGATTCTTATTACACATATCAAGATATTAGAGACGACAGAGTGTTAACATATTTTAATATTTATGGACGAAATGTTTATACATACAGAATCATGCTTACAGCTGCATATGAAGGAAAATATTACCTGCCTGCAAGCGTTTGTGAAACAATGTATGACGATTCTAATTATGCTCGCACAAAAGGTCAGTGGATAAACGTGAAAGGGTTTTAGATGAAAATTAAACTTTATTTTTTATTTTTTAGTATATTTCTTAGCATTTCTTGTAATAAAATTCAAGAAAAAAGCTTTTATTATGAAAATATCAATACTGAACTTATAGAAATAAAAAATAATTCCAATAAAACTGCTAAGTTTAAAATATTGATTAATAATAATGATTTTAGTTCAGAAACTGCAATTATAAGTTTTATTAAAAATATGGAAAATGAATACGAAAATGAGCCTTTAGAAATGAAGGCTTTTCGTTTTGTAAGAGATTTTTCTTTTCACGAAAATCCAATTAGTGAAATAAATTGGACTTTTTCTCCTTTGGTTTTAATAAATTCTTTAGGTGGAGCATTATGTGGTTCACGCTCAGCAGTTTTAACAAATATTTTACACAAATTAGGTTTTGATGCAAGATCTTGGTGTATTGAAGGGCATGTTGTTACAGAAGTTTTTTCAAACAATAAATGGAAAGTTTTAGACGTGGACAACGGAATGTATTATTTTAATAATAATATGGAAATTGCTTCATATCAAGAACTTTGCAGCGAAGAAGATTTAATTATAAATCCTATTTGTGAACTTATTGACAAAAATGATTTTTATTATTCTTGGATATATTCAAAAAGAATGGCTGATTTGTACTCTAGTTTAGATGATAATTGTATTTTTAATAATACTTATAGCGAGGATTTAGAAAATATGGAAATCATTTTTGAATTACCTGCAAACTCTAAAATAAAATTTCCAATTAGTGAAAAATATTCTACTAATTTATATTCTTATCTTGAGTTGACAATTCCAAAAAGTCATAATACTAAAATAAATTTTCCTCTTGTATTAGCAGGAATTAAAGGAAAAGGTAAAATTAAATATCAAAACCAAGTGCTTGATATTGAGAATTTTAATATTGAAGATTTATTAAAAAATCAAGAAAACATTTCATTTGATTATGAGATATTAGAAAATGAAAACACTTTAAAATTGTATTATTTTATAAACCCTTTTTTATTTAAATCAAATGATGTAAATGAATTGAAACTAATTGGCGAAAATCTTAATAATATTCAATTTAAACAATATATTCGTAATGATTTTAGCTTTTATTATACTCGTAAGCAAAGTCCGATGTACAATTTATTAGACTCGCTAATATATAAAAATCCTGAATTTATAAATCAAGATACAAGTAATTTTAATGCAGATTATATTGAATATATAATAAATACTTTAGAAAACAATAAAACAATTGAGCAGAATTTTGATATAAATAAATTTAAAACTGAATTTATTAGCATTTGTGAACTTCCTAAAAAATATAGTAAAACTGATTATTTATCATATTTGAAAAGAGAAAATACTATACTTTTATTATTGCAATTATTAGAGTTCAATAAACTTAGCAAAGAAAATTACTAATTCTGTCAAATATCAGTTTTAAAGAAATATTTATATGTTTTTTTTTAATATTTTCGCAATATGAAAAATGAAATAATAATCTACCAATCAGATGATTTGTCTGAAAGGATTGAAGTAAGAATGGAGGACGAAACTGTTTGGCTTTCACAACAGCAAATGGCTGTCTTATTTCAACAGACAAAACAAAATATTAGTTTACATATAAATAATTGCTTTAGAGAGAATGAATTAGAACAACTTTCAGTTGTCAAGGATTCCTTGACAACTGCTTCTGATGGTAAAAAATATAAAACAAAATATTATAATCTCGATGTCATTATTTCTGTGGGTTATCGAGTAAAATCTAAGCTATGTAACAAAATTTTGTATTTGGGCGAATTGTAAAAACGGACATATATTATTTCAAACTAATTGAAAAAAATGGAAGATAAAATTATCATATCACAGAAAGAAATAGAAAATAGAATTTTTATTTTTCGAGATTCACAAGTTATGCTTGACCGTGATTTAGCAGAAATGTATCAGGTAGAGACTAAAGTTTTAAATCAAGCTGTCAAGCGGAATATAGAAAGATTCCCTAAACAGTTTCGATTTCAACTTACTAACAATGAAAAAATGCAACTGGTCACAAATTGTGACCGGTTCGAATCTCTAAAATACTCTTCGGTAAATCCTTACGCTTTCACCGAACAAGGAGGCGCAATACTGTCTGCTGTTTTACGTAGTGAGGTTGTTTAACAAACTTAGCAAAGAAAATTACTAATTCTGCCAAATATCAGTTTTAAAGAAATATTTATATGTGTTTTTTTTAATATTTTCGCAATATGAAAAATGAAATAATAATCTACCAATCAGATGATTTGTCTGAAAGGATTGAAGTAAGAATGGAGGACGAAACTGTTTGGCTTTCACAACAGCAAATGGCGAAATTGTTTGGGCGAAACCGTGTTGCTATCACACAACACATTGGCAATATATTTAAAGAAGGAGAATTGGACGAAAAAGTGGTATGTAAGGATTTCTTACACACCACTCAACACGGTGCTATAACAGGAAAAACGCAAGATAAAATCGCAAAATATTATAACCTCGATGTCATTATTTCTGTGGGTTATCGAGTAAAATCTAAGCAGGGTACTCAATTCAGAATTTGGGCAACAAAAGTTTTAAAAGATTACCTCATGAAAGGCTATGCTATCAACAATAGAATGAACCGTTTAGAAGATAAAGTGGACAGCTTAAATAATAAAATGAATAAAATTGATTTACAAATCAAAACAATAGAACTCCCCACCCAAGGTGTTTTCTTTGACGGACAAATCTTTGATGCTTATGAAATTGCTTCTAAAATTATTCGTTCTGCTAAGAAAAGTATTGTATTGATTGATAATTATATAGATGAAAATACTTTAACTCATTTAGCCAAAAAAAATAAAAACGTAAATGTATTGTTGCTCTCCAAAAATACAAGCAAACAACTGAAATTAGACATTGAAAAAGCTAATGCACAATACGGCAATTTTGAGCAAAAAATATTCAGCAAAAGCCACGACCGCTTTCTAATTATTGATAATTCAGAAGTTTACCACTTGGGAGCTTCGCTAAAAGATTTGGGGAAAAAGTGGTTTGCTTTTTCAAAAATTGGGAAAGAATGGGGGGAAATGATTTTAAAAGAGATTGGTAATGACATAATTAAAAAATACAGTTAAATGAATAAGGAATTAATTTGATTAACTTAGCAAATAAAATTACTAATTCTGTCAAATATCAGTTTTAAAGAAATATTTATATGTTTTTTTTTAATATTTTCGCAACATGAAAAAATCGTTTTTAAAACTAGCTATAATAATTCCTATAATTCTATTTTTTGTAGGAATTACTTTACAAGGATTTCTTGGAGATTTTCCCTTACAAGCTTTTAAATTTCCAATTAATATAATAGTTTTTGCTGATGTATTTATCTCTAGCATAGTTTTGCATTGGCTTTTTAAAAATAAAAATTTTATAAAGTTTCTGTCATCAGGATATGCTGCCCTAAGTTCTATTGCTTTATTTTCAGCAATGGTAATTATTATGGTAAGCACTGCACAAGAAAATACGGATAATGCTTTTATAAAGTTTTTTGGCTTTAATAATGTTATTTATACTTGGACTTATGCCCTCTCCTCTTTTTATTTACTTATAAGTCTTGGATTAGCAACTTTACGCCGGCTTTTTCCATTTACTACAAAAAATATTTTTTTCTATCTTAATCATTTTGGTTTTTGGCTTATTGTTGCCGCAGGCAGCCTTGGACAAGCAGATAAACAAAGACTAAATATTTCTGTACCTGAAGGCGAATTGGTTTGGTATGCACATGATTCTAAGGGTAAATATCAAGAACCCGACTTTGCAATAAAATTAGATAGTTTTAAAATTAAATATTATCCACCAAAACTTGCAATTGTCGATATTCATGGCAATATGCTTAAAGCTAAAGAATTTCAACCTAAAGAATTAATTAAGGGCGAAAAAATAAAATATAAAGCTTTTAATATTGAAGTTTTGGATATTTATGAAAATGCGATAGCTACAAAAGATACAGTTTTATTTGTTGCAGGTTTGCCCGAAAATACTGTAGTTGCAAAACTTAAAGTAAATAATAAAGTTCTTTATATTCAAAATGGTACAAGCTTTCATAATCCAATACTTGCAAAAATATCAGCAAAAGAAAGATTGGCAATCTTAAGCCCTGAACCAAGTTATTTTGGCTCTTATATTGGTTTATATACAAAAACAGGAATTAAAAACGAAAAGCACTTGATAGAGGTTAATAAACCATTGATTATGAAATCTTGGACTATTTATCAAACCTCATATTTTAAATTAGATGATTACTCTCAAGATGTATATGTGTCTGTGTTAACAGCAGTTTACGACCCATGGCTGAAAATTGTTTACCTTGGGTTTGCAATGTTAGTTATTGGAGTAGTTTATCTAATTTTTAGTCGTCCATCTTTAAAAATAAAAAAATAATGATTTGGAATTTATTAAATATAACTTTTATTTTATTTGCGTTTTTTTGGTTTAGTGGCTCATTAACAATTTTATTTTATAAAAATGAAATAAAATCTTTTAAAATCGCTAGCATTTTACCAATATTTTCTAATATTATATTAGCTTTATTTATTGGCTTTTTGTGGCAAGAATTAGAAAGACCACCGCTTAAAACTATGGCAGAAACAAGGTTATGGTATTCTATGTTTGTATCTTTAATTACTTGGATAATTTTTTTAAGAACAAAATCAAAACCTCTATATTTACTAGGCTTTATCATGTCTTCTGTGTTTTTGTTAGTTGATATTATTCATCCTGAATATCAAACAAAAAATTTGATGCCAGCTTTGCAAAGTCCATGGTTTATACCTCATGTAGTTATTTATATGATTTCATATGCCATTTTTGCAGCAGCAAGTTTAACAATTTTTATTGGCGTTTATAATACTTATAAAAAAGGAAAAATTGATATTACTAGCATAAACCTTTCAATGAATTTGGTTTACCCTGGCTTTGCTTTATTGACATTAGGTATGATTATGGGTTCTGTTTGGGCTAAAATTGCTTGGGGAGACTACTGGTCATGGGATGTAAAAGAAACTTGGGCTTTGCTAACTTGGTTATTTTACTTAATTTGTATTCATTTACACTTTTCATTTGCTAAAAAACAAAAACTCTTAATGTTTTTACTTGCATTTTCTTTCTTAGTTTTAATAATAACTTGGATGGGAATACAATATTTCCCCGGAGGCGTTAGCAGTGTTCATGTTTATGGATAATTAATAATTTTATAAGACAAGTTTTCATCTTTCTCAAGTTGTAAAAATTTTAAATAATTTTCTTCGCTAAATTTTTCGTATTTTAAAAAATATTCGTTGTGAATTGGCAAAGATTCTAAATCTCTCCTTAAAATTTTATGAGTAGAAAAAATTTTCTTAAAAAGCCAATTTATAATTTCACTATTTAGCAATTCACATAGTTGTTGTGCAGATATATCAAGGTTTTTAGGAATTAAAAGATTTGAGCTATTTAAAATTAAAACTTGGTTTTTATCATAATAAAAACATAAATCAGAAGATATAAATTTATAAATTATCTTTTCTTTTACTAAAAAATAATCAATTGGTGCAACTTGTTGAAATTTACTAAAATCGTTTAAAATAAATGTGCTGGCTTTTTTTAATCCTGATTTTGTAATGTCAGATCCTTTGTAAATTGGTAAATAGCCCGCTTTTTTTTGATTTATGCAAAATTTTTTATTATTCCCAGTTACTATGCCCAAAGCCCAATCCGCATTTGATTTTAAACTTATATGATTTATTGAATACAAATGATCTATGATTTTATTTTCCTCTTTATTTACGCAAAAATTAAAAATAAATTTAGGATTATTTACAAAAGATTTCAAATTTCTTTTATGAGATTTATTATTGCAATCACAAATAATTTCATCTTTTTTACTTGAAGTTTTATTTTCAATAACAATTGCTTTTGCACTAGTCATCAAGCCATTAAAAGCTTTTCCATAATCAATAAATCTTAATATATTTTTCTCAACTACTTTTCTTCTTATATCTTCAAATTGTCCGATATTAAAAAATGCATCTTGAATTAAAAAAGCAAGTTTTCCACCATTATTCAATATTTCTAAACTAGCTGCCAAAAACAAAGAAGTTGTATCTATACTGTTGCCACATTTGTATAATTGAGAATATTTTTGTTTTTCTTGCTTTTCAATTTTTTTACCCCAAGGTGGATTTGTAAAAATTAAATCGAAATTAACACCCTGATTTTTAAGTTGTTGAGCTTTTTCTAAAAAATTACAACACAAAATATTTGGAGAATCATACCCAAACTCTTGTTTTATCCTTTCTTTGGTAATTGTTACAGCATTTTTGTCAATATCATAACCATAAACATTTTCGGGTTTTACTCCATGCTTTATAGCTTGAATTATAAAATTTCCTGAGCCACAACAAGGGTCTAAAAAGCTGAAATCTGGCAAAATTTCGATATTTTTAAACATATCTATAATTATTCGCTCAGGAGTGTAATAAATTCCTTCTTTATTTCTATAAGAATTTGACAATAATTTTTCATATTCACTACCAATATTAGTAAATTTATTGTCTTTAATTATTGCTTTTAACTTTTCAGAAATTTTATCTTGATTATGGTAATCTTTTAAAAGTTTATTTGAGCGTGAATTTAACTTTTCTTTTCCTGCAACTTCTTTCATAAACTTATCAAAAGATTTTTTAGAAATTATACCGCCACCAATTTTAATTAAATATCCTGTTTTAACCCAATTGTGAATTGTTGCAATGCTTACATTAGCCAATTTTGCCACTTGGCTTATTTTTATTCCATCATTTTTTGAATATTCTGAATTTGCAAACTTCACAAGTTTTAAATATTTGCTTTTTTAATAATTACTTGATACAAAAGTATTTATTTTATTAAAAAATAAAAAATCCGACCTATATTTTTTAAAATAATTTTATATAAGTCGGAAAATTTATTTATAATATTTTTAATTTTTATATTTATTTTTTATAAACACATCAATTTGCTGTGCTGCTTTTCGTCCTGCTCCCATTGCTAAAATAACTGTTGCAGCACCTGTTACATTATCTCCGCCAGCAAAAACTCCTTGTCGAGAAGTTTGACTTGTATTTTCATCAATAATAATTCCTCCCCAATTTTCTGTATCAAGATTTGGCGTTGTGCTTGCAATTAGTGGATTAGGTGAAGTTCCTAATGACATAATTACTACATCGCATTCTATATCAAATTCAGAGCCTTGTACTTCAACTGGTCTTCTGCGTCCACTGGCATCAGGTTCGCCAAGTTCCATTTTAATACATCTCATTCCTGTAACCCAACCTTTTTCGTTTCCTAAAATTTCAACAGGATTATTTAAAAGTTTAAAAATAATTCCTTCTTCTTTTGCATGATGAACTTCTTCTACTCTTGCCGGCAATTCTTTTTCGCTTCTTCTATAAACTAAATGTACCTCTGCTCCTAATCTACGTGCAACGCGGGCAGCGTCCATAGCCACATTACCACCACCAACTACCGCGACTCTTTTACCCACATAAATTGGCGTATCATATTCAGGGTCAAAAGCTTTCATTAAATTAGAACGAGTTAAAAATTCATTAGCTGAAACAACTCCATTCAAATTTTCGCCGGGAATATTCATAAATTTTGGTAAACCTGCACCTGAACCCAAAAACACGGCATGATAGCCTTCTTTATCAAGTAAATCGTCAATGGTAACAGTGCGTCCAACAATTACATTGGTTTCTATTTCTACGCCAAGTTTTAGAACATTATCAATTTCATATCTAACAACTTCTTCTTTTGGCAAACGGAACTCAGGAATACCATACTCTAAAACTCCACCTGGCAAATGAAGTGCTTCAAATATTTTTACTTGATAGCCAAATTTTGCAAGGTCTGTTGCACAAGCCAAACCGGCCGGACCGCTACCAATAACCGCTACTTTAAATCCATTTGTTGGAATTTTTGTAGGATTATAATAATTTTCTGTTCGACCCCAATCAGCAACAAAACGCTCTAATTTTCCAATATTTACCGGTTCGCCCTTAATACCTAAAATACAGGCACCCTCGCACTGGGATTCTTGTGGACAAACTCTACCACAAATTGCAGGTAAACTCGAATCTTCTGCAATAATATCTACAGCTTCTCCAAAATTATTATTTTTAACTGCAAGAATAAATTGCGGAATTTTAATTTGAACTGGACAAGCCAAAACACAACGAGGATTTTTACACTGAATACAACGCTGAGCTTCTAAAAGAGCTTCTTCTGTATTATAGCCAAAACTAACTTCTTCAAAATTTGTAATACGCTTTTCTGCTGTTTGTTCTCTTACAGGAACTCTTGGAATTTTTTTTGCCATTTATTTATCCCTTCCTATTTTACATTTATGATCTTTACTTTCCATTTCTGCTATTTTTTGCCCTTCAATTGTTCTGTACATATTTTGACGACGAATAGCTTCATCAAAATCAACTAAATGGGCATCAAATTCAGGACCGTCAACGCAAGTAAACTTTGTTTTGCCTCCAATACTTACCCTGCAAGCTCCACACATTCCTGTTCCGTCAACCATTAAAGTGTTTAAACTTGCAACTGTTGGAATACCATATTTTTTAGTTAGCATACTCACAAACTTCATCATTATCATTGGTCCTATGGTAACAACTAAATCATATTTTTTATTTTCATTTTCAACCAAATCTTTAAGTTTATCAGTTACTAAGCCTTTAAAACCATAAGACCCATCATCGGTTGTAATATAAAATTCATTAGAAACTTTACGCATTTCTTCTTCAAGAATAACATAATTTTTAGATTTTGCACCAATAATTACATCTGGTTTAAAACCTCTTTCGCTCAAATATTTTACTTGCGGATAAACCGGTGCAGCACCTACTCCCCCTCCAATAAAAAGTATTTTTTTCTTAGAAAGTTCTTCATCAGATTCTTTAATTAGCTCTGTTGCTTGACCTAAAGGACCTGCAAAATCTAAAATATAATCGCCTTCTGCATGCTCACAAATTAAATAAGTAGAAGCACCTATACATTGAGTTACAATAGTTACAGTTCCTTCCTCGCGATTATAATCACAAATTGTAAGTGGAATTCTTTCGCCTTTTTCTCTTACTCTTAATATAACAAACTGCCCAGGTTGAGCCGATTGTGCAACTCTTGGTGCATCAATATCCATCAAAAATATTTGCTCGGCTAACAATCTTTTCTTTACAACTTTAAACATTTATTTTTTAATTTAAAATTCAATATATCTGCAAATATAAACAGTTTTTTGTATTAACAAAAAATGTAAATACAAAAATTTTAATTATAAAGAAAAATAAATTTTATTTGATTGTTTCCTAATTTAATGCTCTGAATATTAGGAAATTAGCCAATTATTCTTTAAAAAATTTTACTATCTTTTTTTCTACAATACCTCTATAAACAAAGGAATCAACAACTTTATTTTCATATAAAATTACAACTGGTACACCACCATTACCAATTTGCAAAACATCTTCAACAGGCAATTGAATATAATTTATATCATTTGATTTGGTTTCAGCCAAAAAACTTAAAATATCATCTGATTCAATAAATACATAAAGTACATTATTTTTACTGATATTATGATTATTTATTAAAGCTGAGATTTTTTTGGCAGTTAAGCTACATAAACTACATTTAGTGCTTAAAAAACAAATTAAAGTTTTGTCAGTTTCTCTTTGTTTTAAAACAGAATTTTCTTTAAATTCTTCAAAATATTCAGGATTATAAATATCAGTAAATTTCGAAAATTTATTGTAATATAAAAAGTCTGGTGGTGAAAGTATGTTTATCATAACAAGACTTAAAACCAAAAGGCTTATACTCAATATTTTTTTATATTTTAGCTTAAAATAATTGGAATTTCTTACCCAAACTAAAGCTGCAATTAAAAAGGCATTTTTAATAATTGACTGAGCCGGACTCAAAAAAATATTAGAACCAAAACATTGACAATTTTCAACATCTCCTGCAATTACCCTGATAGCTAAAAAAACTGTAAAAGCTGATGTTATTATTATAGTTAAATTAGTAATAAATTTATAAAAATTTAAACATAATAATATGCCTAAAAATAATTCAAAACCAATAATCAGCCTTGCTAATAAAATTGAAAAATCTAAAGGAAATAAATTAATTGCGAAAATATAAATTTCAAAGTCGTCAATGCTATAAAGTTTTAAAATTGCCGAGCTTATAAAAATTAAACCTAATAAAAGTTTAGTAATATATTTTAGCATAAAAGAAAAAAAAGCTTGACTTATAATATAAAGTCAAGCTAAAATTTTTATTTACATTTAACTTCTTGAGAAACTCCTAAAACTGCAACTTTTGAATTAAAGTCTTTACATTTTTGATTGCCCTCTAGCTCAATAGTGTACTCTAAAACTACCTCGTCATTAACATACTGTTTACATTTACACTCTTTTGAGCAGCTTGTAAAGCTTAATAAAGCAACTGCCACTAAACTTAAACCTAAATAAATTCTTTTTTTCATAATTTAATAATTTTAAAACTGCCTACTCTTATGTTTTTTGGCTATCACATCCTACTCTTTTATGGATTTTCGGATTTCTCCTGATGTAAAATAATACTATTGCAAATATAATCTAAGTTTATATTTATACAAATTAATTATTGGCTAAAATAATTAAAAAACAAACTTTAGCTTATTTCTCCCAAATCTTTAATCCCTTTATTCATTTTATCAATATTTAACTTAAAAACTGTGTTTTCATTTTTAGAAAGTTTTGGGTCATCTTCTAATATTTCTTCTGCAATATCTTTAACATACTGTACTAATTGTCCATCTTGACTAAGGTTTGCCATTTTTAAATCTAATGTAAATCCGCTTTGTTGTTTGCCTTCTAAACTTCCTGGTCCGCGTAATCTTAAATCTGTTTCAGCAATATCAAATCCATCACTTGAATTAAGCATTGTAGAAATTCTGCTATATGCGTTTTCACTTAACTCGTCAGCAGTCATAAGCAAACAATAAGATTGAGACGAGCCTCTCCCTACCCTTCCTCTTAGCTGGTGTAGTTGCGACAAACCAAATCTTTCAGCAGATTGAATTATCATTACCGTTGCATTTGGAACATCAACTCCAACTTCAATTACTGTTGTCGCAATCATAATTTGCGTAACTTTATCCACAAACATTTTCATAGAAAATTCTTTATCAGCAGGTTTCATTCTTCCATGAACAACAGAAATTTGATATTTAGGTGGCGGAAATGCTCTACTATAGCCTTCTAAACCATCTTCTAAATCTTTATAATCCATATTTTCTGATTCAGAAATTAATGGAAAAACTACATAAATTTGCCTACCTTCTTCAATTTGTTTTTTAATAAAACCAAAAACTCTTAAAACATCTCTATCTTTAAAATGGCGAGTTATAATTTTTGATCTTCCTGGTGGCAATTCATCTATAACAGATATATCTAAATCGCCATACAAAGTCATTGCAAGAGTTCGTGGAATTGGTGTTGCAGTCATTACTATAACATGTGGTGGGTTTATGTTTTTTGCCCAAAGTTTAGCTCTTTGCTCAACCCCAAACCTATGTTGCTCATCAATAATAACCATTCCTAAGTTATGAAACTTAACAACATCCTCAATTAAAGCATGAGTGCCAATAATAATATTTAAAGCTCCACTTTCTAAATCTTCATGAATTTTTACTCTATCTTTCTTTTTTACTGAACCTGTAAGTAAGGCAACATTTATATCTAAATCTTTTAAAAATTTACTAATAGATTTTAAATGTTGTTGTGCTAAAATTTCTGTTGGAGCCATTATACAAGCTTGATAGCCATTGTCAACCGCCATAAGCATTGTTAGAAGAGCCACTAATGTTTTTCCACTTCCTACATCTCCCTGCAACAATCTGTTCATCTGCTTACCACTTGCCAAGTCTTTTCTTATTTCCCTTAGCACTCTGGTTTGAGCATTTGTTAATTTAAAATTTATATTTTTATGAAAACAGTCTTTTAAAATATTGTCTTTATTTTTGTCAAAAACAAATCCCGGCGTATTTTGCTTTCTGTTTAATTTTAAATTAAGTAAATTTAATTGGATATAAAAAAGCTCTTCAAACTTAATTCTATATTGTGCCTTTGCTAAACTTTTTGTATCACTTGGAAAATGAAGCTCAAACAAGCTTTCTTCCAAAGCCATTAAATTATATTTTTGACGAAACCATGGTGGTAAAGTTTCATGAATTTTTCCTTTTACTTGTTTTAATAAAGTGTCGCAAAGTTTATGTATTAGTTTGGAATTAATATAATTTGTTTTGAGCTTTTCGCTTGTGCTATATTGTGGATATAAATTACTGACTAATTGTGTTTGCCATTTTGTAATTTCCTCTATATCAGGATGAACAATATTTATTCTATTTCCAAAAATTGTAGGTTTTCCAAAAATCACATATTCTTTATCTCTACTAATTGAGTTTAATATCCAATTAATTCCTTGAAACCATATAATTTCTACAACTCCCGTAGAATCTGCAAAATAACCAATTAGCTTTTTTTTATTTTTAGAAAAATTACTAGTTTCTATATGAGTAAATTTTCCTTTAATTTGAATATAAGGTAAATCTTTATTTAGTTCATTTATTTTATAAAATTTGCTTCTATCAATGTAACGATAAGGAAAATGGAATAATAAATCGCCCCAGCTGCTTATGCCTAATTCAGTTTTGAATAATTCTGCACGCTTAGGTCCTACTCCAGGTAAATATTTTAGTTCATTATCTAAAATCAAAATTATAATAAATTGTCTGTTCACAAAAATAAAAAAAATATTGAAATTTTAATTATAAATATAAGCAATTAAAATTTTAGTTTTTTATATCTTGCAAAAAAAAATAAAATTAGATATTTTCTTATAAATTATTTCTTAATCAAATGCTTAGCTTTCCAAATATATCATATTTTTTCAAGAGAAAACAAAATTACCAATTGCCGGAGAAGTTTAATTCTTATATTTTAAAGAAAAATATTAAAGAAAAAAGCTTTTATATTGCGAATAAATATAGAAAAGAGCTTTTAAAAGACAAGACTTTAATTAAAATTACAGATTTTGGTGCAGGTTCAAAGAAAAATAAGAAAAATATAAGAATGATAAAAAACATTGCCAAAATTTCAGGGTCAAAAGCAAAATTTGGCTTATTTATTCAAAAATTAATTAAATATTTTGATATTAAATATGCCTTGGAAATGGGCACTTCATTAGGAATTACAAGCATTTTTATGGCATATGCATCAGATAATTTGCAAATTGACGGAATTGAAGCTTGTCCTGAAATTGCAGGTTTTTTAAATTTTAAAAGAAAAGAAAGAAATATTGAAAATTTGAATATTATTAATAATAATTTTGATTTGGTTTTTGAAAACAATGAATTAGGAAATAAAAATTACGATTTAATTTATATAGATGGAAATCACAGAGGCGAATATTTGCTTAAATATTTCAAAATTTTAAAAGAAAAACATTGCTCTAATCCTTGTATTATCATTATTGACGACATAAATTGGTCTAATGATATGTATCAAGCTTGGAAAGACTTGACTAAGCTTAAAAGTGCAAGTTTTTTAAATTTTTATAGATTTGGTGTAATTTTTTTAGGATATAATTTTAAACATGGTGTTTTTAATGTAAAATTTATTTAATTTCGTAAAAAAATATTATAGTGAATAAAATAATTGAACTTAAAGATATAGAAAAAGATTATTATGTGGGCAGCATAACGGTAAATGCTCTAAAAGGCATAAATTTAGAAATAAACAAAAATGAATATGTCGCTATAATGGGACCTTCAGGAAGTGGAAAATCAACCTTAATGAATATTATTGGTTGCTTGGATAGTTTAACTTCAGGTAAATATGAACTAAATGGAACAGATGTTAGTTTTATGAGCGACAACGAGCTTGCTGAAATTAGAAATAAAGAAATAGGTTTTGTTTTTCAAACTTTTAACTTATTGCCTCGTTATACTGCCTTTGAAAATGTTGTTTTACCTTTGGTTTATGCAGGCATTTCTTCAAAAGAAAGGCTAAAAAGAGCAGAAGAAGTAATTGATTCTGTTGGCTTAACTGATAGATCTCATCATAAACCAAATGAACTTTCGGGAGGACAACGCCAAAGGGTTGCTGTAGCTCGTGCTTTGGTCAATAAACCTTCAATTATTTTAGCAGACGAACCCACAGGAAACCTTGATACAAAAACCTCAATTGAAATAATGACTTTGTTTGAAGAAATTTATAAAAATGGAAATACAATTATTCTTGTAACTCACGAAGAAGATATTGCTTTGCACGCCAGAAGAATTGTTAGATTAAGAGATGGATTAATTGAATCAGACCAAGTAAATGAACAAGCAGCAATGAATTTAGTTTAATAATTAAAATTTATTTAATGAAAATTTATACAAAATTTGGAGATAAAGGCAATACTTCGCTCTTAGGCGGTCAAATTGTTAGAAAAGACAGTCCTCGTTTACAAGCATATGGAAGCATAGATGAGCTAAATTCTTATGTTGGTATGATTCCAAACTTTAGTATTGATGATTTTGATAAAAATATTATAAATTTCATTCAAAACCGCCTATTTGATATTGGCTCAATTTTAGCTGCTAAAGAAGAAAATGCTGAATATGATTTGCCAAAATTAAGACAAATTACAAATGATGATATTATTGTTTTAGAACAAGCAATAGACAGAAACAATGAAGATTTACCTGAATTAACAAATTTTATTCTACCTACAGGTAGCCCGATTATTAGTTGGTGCAATATTTCGAGAACGGTTTGCAGACGTGCAGAAAGAAATATTGTGTCAGCAAAAGATGAGCTTATAATTCCAGATGAAATATTTATATTTATAAATAGATTGTCGGATTATTTTTTCATTTTAGCTAGAAAATATGCTATAAAAAATAATATTGAAGAAATATTGTGGAATAATACTTGTTAATTAAAAAAATTGTTATAATTTCGCAATCCATTTTTTAATAATGAAATGTTGAACCTATTATAAAAACTTAGATAATATGTATTGGACACTTGAATTAGCTTCTAAATTAGAAGATGCCCCTTGGCCGGCAACAAAAGACGAGTTAATTGATTATGCAATTCGTTCCGGAGCACCTTTGGAAGTTATTGAAAATCTTCAAGAAATTGAAGATGAAGGCGATATTTACGATAGCATTGAGGATATTTGGCCAGATTATCCGAGTAAAGATGATTTCTTCTTTAATGAAGATGAGTATTAAATTGTAAAAAAAACTATGAAATGGAGGGTTAAACCCTCTTTTTTTTGCATCTAAAACTAATTATTTTTATTATTAAAATACTCTATAATAGATTTAAAAATAATTAATCCATGCGTATTTCTTAATTCTGGGTCGGATGCTCTCTCAGGATGTGGCATCATTCCAAAAACATTTTTATCAGCATTACAAACTCCTGCAATATTCATTACAGAGCCATTAGGATTAGAGTTTTCATTCAAATTACCATTTTCATCGCAATACCTCCAAACTATTTGACCATTTTGAAGCATTTCCTTAAGAGTAGACTCAGCTGCATAATACCTTCCTTCGCCATGTGCAATGGGAATTTTTAAAGATTTATTTTTCGACACAAACAAAGTCATTGCGGTATCAGTATTTTCTGCTTTTATATATTGATTTTTACAGATAAATTTTTGATTTTCATTATGCAATAAAGTTCCTGGCAATAAGCCTGCTTCGCACAAAATTTGAAAACCGTTGCAAACACCAAAAACTAAGCCTCCGTTATTTGCAAATTCAATTACTTTTTCCATTATTGGAGAAAAACGTGCTAAAGCGCCCGAGCGAAGATAATCTCCATAAGAAAAACCGCCTGGCACAGCAATAGCATCACAATTTTGCAAATCTGTATCTTTATGCCACAACTCAACAACTTCTTGATTTAAAATATCTCTTAAAACGTAAATCATGTCGTGGTCGCAATTTGAACCGGGAAATATTAAAACTCCAAATTTCATATTTGTAATAATTAAATTTGCTCAAAGATAGTAAGATTGTAAAAAATGGCAAAAAAAAATTAAGAATAGATTAAATATTATAAACAATGATGAAAAAATTGGCCTTTAAGTTAGCATAGCTTTACAAATTTCCCAAATTGCAATACCTCCACTTACCGAAACATTTAAAGAATGCTTAGTCCCATATTGAGGAATTTCTATACATAAATCACAAATATCAAGAATGTTTTGGTCAACACCATAAACCTCATTACCAAGCACAAGAGCAATTTTATCTGTTTTATTAATTTTTAAATCTTTAATATCAATACTTCCTTCGGCAATTTCTAAAGCTATTATTTTATAATTATTTTGTTTTAATTCTTTTACAGCTTCTAAAGCTGAATTAAAATATTTCCAATTTACGGTTTCACTAGCTCCCAAAGCAGTTTTTTGAATATCTCTATGCGGTGGTTTTCCGGTAATACCACACAAATACACAGATTTGCCTGCAAAAGCATCCATAGTCCTAAAAATTGCACCTGTATTATGATGTGAGCGAATATCATCCAAAACAACAATTAAAGCTAATTTCTCTTTTTTAGCAAATTCTTCGGCACTTATTCTGCCAATTTCCTCAACTGGTAATTTTCTCATTTTACTGAACACTTAATGCAAACCAAGCCATTAAAGCAGAAGATTTGATAAAAACATTTTCGTCTAAATCAAAATAAGGATTATGTAAACCTGTAATTCCTTTGCCATTTCCGGCTATTCCCATTCTATAAAATACAGCAGGCACTTCTTTGCCATAATAAGCAAAATCTTCGGCAGTCATTCTGGTTTCTAATTCCCCTACATTTTCTTCACCTAAAAATTCTTTGGCTAAATTAGTAATTTCTAAATTTAATTCAGGATTATTATAAACCGCTGGATAACCATGCCTAATTTCTAAATCAGCTTTACATTCATATAAATCAGCATACTTATCTGCAATCACTTGAAGTTTTTCTTTAATTTGAATTCTAAGGTTTTCGTCAAAAGTTCTCATACTTCCTTCTGCTAAGGAAGTTTCAGGAACTACATTTATTGAACCTTCTGCAAATATTTTTCCAAAAGCAACAATAAACGGCATATCAGATTTAAGTTTTATTTTAAGTTCATTTACTTCATTTACAAAATGAATTAAAGCTAAAACTGTGTCACTCCTTTTATTTGCTAATGCAATATGACCGCCTTTCCCGCTAAACTTAATATAAATTTCGTCTGATGTTGCCATAACAAAATTTGGTGCAAAATTAAACTTACCAACTTCTAATTCTGGCAAAACATGCTGTGCTAAAATTTTTGAAATATTAAATTTTTTAAGCAATCCTTTCTCAATCAATAATTTAGCTCCACCAGGGTTTCTTTCTTCTGCTGGTTGAAAAATTAAAATAATATTTCCTTTAATATATTTTTTTAATTTTTGTAATATCATTGCAGTACCAAGCAATGAAGCTGTGTGTGCATCATGTCCGCAAGCGTGCATAACTCCTTTAATTTTCGACTTAAATTCGCAATTATTTAATTCCTGAATTGGTAAAGCATCAATATCAGCACGCAAAGCAATATTATTTCCTGGTAAATCTCCTTTAATAATTCCAATTACAGCATTTTCGCCAAAAGATTCATCAAATTCTATATTATATTTATGTAAGATATTTTTTATAAACTTAGCTGTTTCAAATTCTTTAAACGAAAGTTCAGGATTCTGATGTAAATATCTTCTAATTTCAACAATTTCGGAGAAATACTTTTTTGATAAATCACCAATATATTCTTTTATATTATTCATAATTTAAAATTCTTAAAAATCAGTACTTAAAGACAAATAAAACATTCTTGGCTGAATAGTATTTCCATTTATTCCCCAAGCCCAATCTGCTCTAACAAAATATCCTAAAAGCTTAGTTCTTAGCCCAAAACCATATCCTGAAACAATAGGAAAATTATCATTATGAATAATTACGTTCACAGGATAATCATCATAATAATCATTCTCGTAAGCATTGTTTCCACTAAAAGGCGATAAACCGCTCCATGCAGAACCAATATCAAAAAAACCTATGGCCTGAAAGTTTTTTAGGAAACTATTACTTAAAGGTCTTTTATAAAAATAGGCAATCACAGGGAATCTTAATTCTGCGTTTACAACTGTAAAATTCGTACCATTTCTAATATTTTGATTAAAACCACGCAAATTTGTAGCAACAGCCTGATATACATAATTAACTTCTGGGTCTATTCTAATGTCAGTATTAAAAGTTGGCTTTTCTGATGATAAATTAATCCAATTGTCCATTCCGCCAAGGTAGTATATTAACTTTGCTGAGCCAAAAGATGCTGAACCGGCAAGTCTAAAAGCAAAAATGAAGTTTTTATGAATTGGTTTATAATATCTAAAATCATAACCTGTAACAAAAAGCTCTGTAATTTTTTTATTTATTTCAATATAATTTTCGCCAAAAACTTTAAACCTTGTTCCCGATAATATATTAGTACTCAATTGTTTAGTATTATCAAAAATATACTCTGCCTTTGCTCCTGCCCAATAATCATATAAATCCGGCTGTTTTAAGCTAGGCAAATCTACTGACAAGAGTGAATAATGGTTTTGTCTTAAATTAAATGTAAATTGAAACGCATCCACCTGTGACAAGGGATAACGCATAATATAAAAGGCTTCGTGTGTAAAAGACTTAAAAGAATAATTATAAGAATAATTAGTTAATGCCTGCCTATGTAAAACTAATTGCTTATTCCAGCGTTTTTTTAAATTTTCAAAACTCAATAAATATTCGTTACTATCAAAGTTGCCCGCAAATCTAAACCCTGCCGTAATTCTATAATCTTCAAATAAATCATATGTTGCAACTTTCATAATTAAATTAAACCCAGGATTAAAATAAAAAGCTGAACCAGTGAAAGTTTGGTATGAATTGCTTAAAAACCCAAAATCTATCTGACTAACTAAATAATTAGTGTAAAAAGTAGTATGGTATTTCATAGTTCGTGGCTCTTTTGCATTTCCATCCTGATCAAACTCTTGCTTAGTATCTATATTAGATTGTAAAAGTTCTTTTTCAAATTCATAATTATCGATATTAATAAACTGCTTATCAAGGTTTTGTGGAAGACTATCTAAACTATTAGTTTCAATATTTTCTTGCTGTTTTTTAGGTTTAATTTTCTTTTTCAATTGGTTTTCTTGATATTTCCTCCATGTTGTTTTTTCTGATTTTACAGGAATATTAGGCAAGTCTTCATTAAATAATAATTGAAATTTATTTTGATTTTTATATAAAATTGCACTTGAATTACTAAACTTATCAGGATTATATTCTATAATATTATTTTGATAATTTGTGAGTTGGTTTTGATTTAAAAAATATCTGTAATGCGTTGTGGTATCAACAAAATTAATAGCAGAGTCGATTTTTGCAGAATATAAATTTTTAATTCCATTTTCATCAGAAATAAAAGTGAAATTTTGGTTTTTTAAATCGGGAAATTCCTCGTTAACGTTTTCTGTTTGAGTGATTTGCTCAATAGTTTTTGTTTTTATATCATAAATAAAAATATCTTTATTTTCTTGTAATTCCACTTTATTATTCTTTCTATCACCTAACACAGCAGTTTTTCTATTTGAGCTAAATACAATTTGTTGAGATTTGTTTACAAACATTGGCTGATAATCATCGGCTATGTCTTGAGTAATATTTTCAATTGTGTTTGCTAAAATATTAAAAATAAAAATATCTGATTGTCCAAGGTTAAAAGCCGAAAACACGAGATACAAACCATCATGGGAATAATCAAAAGAAGTAATTTTATCCAAATACATTTCTACTTCTTTAAATTCTTTGTTTTCCAAATTATAAGTTGAATAATAAATATTTCCTTTTTTTTCAATTATAAAGCCTAACATTTTACCACTTGGATGCCAACGCAAAATTGGATAAGAATAATCAGGAATTTGGTCTAATACATGTTCACGTCTTAAAATCTTTTTCTTTTTCCCCGTTTTTAAATCTAATATTTTGATTTTATATTTACCAAAATTATTTTCTACCCAAGCAATTTTTTCACCATTAGCAGAATATTGAACTTGATAATAATTTAGGTATTTTTTTGTTTTTGGCAAAATGTTTTTTCCCTCAGGCTTTTCAGACATATAGTTAAAGCTCTGATATTGAGCCTTATAAAAATCGATCATTGCTTCTTGCAAGTTTTGTAAACTAAATCCTAAAACATATAAAAAAGCAGATTCTGTGTTTTTTGTAACTCTACTTAAATACACAATATTTGGAATTACTTGTTTTCCATAAACTATTGAAATATAATTCCAAATTGCATGTCCGGCAATAGCTGCATCTTCGCTATTGAGATGATTTAGATTTTTAAATTTATTGTCTAAAACCGAATTTCTAACTAAATTATCAATATCAGAATTCCAATCTTGAGAAACAAATCTTATAAGTCCCTGAAAATACCACTCCGGTGGGCTAATTAAAGTATTATTTGCAATTTTTGAAGAAATATCTTTACCAAAAAGCAATTCATTTAAAAACACATTTGAAATAGCTGATTTTACTTGTTTTTCAAGATTTGGCGAATCTCCTTCAATAAAAATAAAAGCAATATTATCCACAACTTTTGTAACTCCTCCTATATTATAATCTTCATCACCGGTATTTAATCCAATATTTGACTGTCTAAAATCGGATTGATTTTTATATATTACAAAAACTATCCTTTTCTTTAATTGGTGTTCAAAAAAAGATTCTATCTCTTCTAAATTTTTATTTGCCAAACTCGAAGTTTTTAAAGCAACATCTTTACTACCAGCAACAAAATAAGTGTCAAAATTTTGAAAACGGAAATAAAACCAGTCAAATTCTTCAAATTGAACTCTGTTTTTACCAAATTTCATTTGATGTCCATTATAAAACTGAGCTTGCAAAACGTTTGTTATAGCAAGAAGTAGGCTAAGTATTAATATTTTTATTAATCTTTTCAAATTAAACTAAAATAATTTCGCAAAATACAAAAATTAAAATAAATTTGGTAATAATACAAATCTCTTTTTTATCTTTGTTAAAAAAACAAAATGTTTTAATTAAAATAAACTAATAATTTATGAAAAAAATTATAATCCTTTGTGTTGCTTTACTTGTTTTTGTAAATTTATACTCACAAGAAAATAATGAAACAGAAGTAAAATGTGATGGGAAATCCCGTTGGTCCTTAGGTCTTGTGCCAGTAGTTTCATACAATTCAGATTTAGGCTTTCAATATGGTGGACTTGTAAATTTTTATAATTATGGAGATGGTTCTACTTTTCCAAAATACAAACATTCTATTTATACAGAAATTAGCAGATATACCAAAGGTTCGGGAATATATAGATTGTTTTATGATTCAGAATTTGTGATTCCAAAAGTAAGATTAACTGCCGATTTATCATATTTACCAGATCAAGCACTTGATTTTTTTGGTTTTAATGGCTACGATGCTGTTTACAATTCTGATTATACTTCTGAAAACTCCTCTGAATATATTACTAGAATGTATTATAAGCATCAAAGGGATATTTTACGCTTAAAAGTTGATTTTCAAGGCTCTACGGGTTTAAAAAACTTAAATTGGGCTATTGGATATAATTTAATGAATATTAAAACAGGACAAGTTCCAATTGAAAAATTAAATAAAGGCAAAGATGCTGAAAACATGCTTCCTGATACTTTAAATTTATTCGATAATTATGTAAATTGGGGAATAATTAGCCCTGAAGAGAAAAATGGTGGCTGGCATAATAGTTTAAAACTTGGTTTAGTTTATGATACTCGCGACAACGAAGCTTGTCCAATGAAAGGCGTTTGGTCTGAACTCGTTGTTTTTAATTCATTTAATGAGAATTTTATTTTTGGAAAACTTGCTGCAACTCATAGACAATATTTTACAATTATACCGAAAAATTTATCTTTTGTATATAGACTTGCCTATCAAGCAAATATTTATGGTAAGTCGCCTTATTATATGTTGCCATATATGATTTATTCTTATATGCCTTCATCTACTGTGGATGGTTTAGGTGGTAATAAAACCCTTAGAGGAATGATTAGAAACCGTGTTGTGGGGGATGGTGTTGTTTATGGAAATGCAGAATTTAGATATAAATTTGTAAGATTTAAGTTTATAAAACAAGATTGGTATTTAGCCTTAAATCCTTTTGTAGATGCCGGAATGGTTGTGCAAAAAACAAAAATCGACAAAACCGGAGTTCCTTCAACTATTGACCAATCCTTGTTTTTTAATGAGAATGCCGAAGCCTTACATTTAACTTATGGATGTGGTTTGCACATAGCTTTAAATGAAAATTTTGTTGTAGCTGCAGATATAGGTTTTCCTGTAAAAAAAGCTGACGGTAAAATGGGAGTTTATATAGGAATGAACTGGTTGTTTTAAACTTATAAAGATTTTATAAAACTAAAAACCGTTTTGTTAAATATTTCGGGCTTATCAACATTTACAACATGTCCACAATTTGAAATAACTTCTAAATGAGAATAATTTACATGGGTTTTTAAAACTTGTTGAATTGCAGGTAAAAACATAGCATCTTCTTCACCCATTAGATATAGAGTTGGGATAGGTAATTCAACATTTCTAAATAATTTTAAAATTGGATTTATATCTGCTGTCATTTTATACCACCTTATAAACTCTTTTTTATAAACATTTTTAGCTTCTCTTACAAAAAGATTTCGGGATTGCTTGTGATTATCCTTAGGCATTATTATAAAAGCAAAAAACTTATATAAAAGCATATAAGGCACAATAGATTTAAAAACCCATCCTAACTTCATCAGGAATTGAGATGTAAGGTTAAATTTTAAAATTGCTCCAGCTAAAATCATAGATTGTACTCGCTCAGGATAATCTTCTGCTATTTGTCTAATTATTATTGTTCCTAACGAAATTCCAACAAAATGACTTGTCTTAATATTCTCATAATCAAGAACTTCTAAAATATCATTTGCGATTATTGGAAATGTATATTTTTTATGAAGATTATCAAAGCCTAACTTATAAGAACGCCCATGACCGCGTAAATCAATTAATAAAACATTATACTTTTTTGAAAAACTTTTAATTTGTTTGTACCAGATAGTTGAACTTCCACCAGCTCCATGAACAAAAGTTATCCATTCATTAGAAGTATTGTGTTCATATTTTATATAATTAATCACTTTTTGGTTTTTTACAAAAATAATAAATTATTCAACAAATAATTATTTTCCTATACAAAATTTTGAAAAAATTGCTCCTAAAACTTCTTCATTAGAAACTTGACCTGTAATTTCGCCTAAATAATGCATGGCTTCACGTAAATCTTGAGAAACAAAATCACTACTTAATCCTATTTTTAAAGCCTCATTTGCATTATCCAGTGCAAAATTAATTTTATGAAAAACTTCAATATGACGTGAGTTTGTAAGGATTACATCGCCTAAACCGGTTTTTAAAGTTTTCACATAAGAAGTTAATAAATTATAAAGTAAATCCAAATTTTCTCCATGTTTAGCTGAAATATTTATACTTTCATAAGGAAAATCCATTTCTTCAAATTCATTTTTTAATAAATCTATTTTATTAAAAACTAAAATCATTTTTTTAGACTCATCAATTTCTTTTTCTAGTTCTTGAATAATTTTATCTATTTGATTTTTAGAACTATTAGCATCAATCACTAAAAGTATTACTTGAGATAAATTTATTTTCTCTAAACTTCGTTTAATGCCTATTTCCTCAATAATATTTTTACTTTCTCTTAATCCAGCTGTATCAATAATTCTAAATCTAATTCCATCAATAAAAATTTCTTCTTCAATTGTATCCCTTGTTGTGCCAGGTATTTCTGAAACTATAGCTCTATCCTCTTTCAATAAAGCGTTTAGTAAAGTTGATTTTCCTGTATTTGGTTCACCTATAATTGCAACTGGAACTCCATTTTTTACGGCATTTCCATATTTAAAGGAATTAATTAACAAATCTATTTTAGATTTAATTTCTTCAATAATTTGTAAAATTGAGCTTCTATCAGCAAACTCAAGGTCTTCTTCGCTAAAATCAAGCTCAAGTTCCATCAAAGAAATTAATTCTATCATTTGTTCTCTAAGAATAGCTATTTCCTTTGATATTCCTCCTTTTAATTGATTTACGGCTATTCTGTGTGCCTCTAAAGAATTACTTGAAATAATATCTGCAACAGCTTCTGATTGAGACAAATCCATTTTGCCATTTATAAACGCTCTTTTAGTAAATTCGCCTGGCAAAGCAATTTCTGCTCCGTTTTTAATAAGTAAGTGTAAAATTTCTTGTTGTATAAATTCAGAGCCATGACAATAAATTTCTAACATATTTTCGCCTGTATATGAATTCGGAGCATCAAATTTTACAATTAAAACTTCGTCTAAAATATCCTTTCCTGTTAAAATTTTGGTAAATAAAAGTTTTTTAGCTTTTATATTTTTAAATTTTTCTTTGGAACTTATAATATTTTCTGCAATTTCATGAGATTTTTCTCCTGTTAAGCGAATTAGCGAAATTGCTCCTACTCCTGGAGGAGAAGATATAGCACAAATTGTATTATCAAAAAAGTTTTTCATTTTACAAGAATTTTACTTTCTTCGTTTTTATAACAATTTCCAATATGTTTTGCATTTGTAATTCCATTTTTATGCAAATCTTCAATTAGTTTATCTTTTAAATCATTTGGGATAGTAAATAAAAGTCCGCCTGATGTTTGAGCATCACAAAACATAAGTTTTCTTGTTTTTGAAATTTGTTTTTCCCAAATAATATATTTTGAAAAATGCTGAAAATTATTCAAACTACCTCCAGGAACATTACCAGCAGCAGCCAAATCTTCAGTTTGATCAAAATAAGGAATTTCACTTTCAAAAATTTCTGCACTAAGTTCACTAGCCAATAATAATTCGCTCAAATGACCTGCTAAGCCAAAACCAGAAATATCTGTGCAAGAATTTATACTATATTTTGATATAATATTTGCAGAATATTTATTTAATTCTAACATTGATTCTATAATCTTTTTTGAATTTTCTTTATTCAACAAATTCTTTTTTAGTGCAGTAGTTAAAATCCCTATTCCTATTTGTTTTGTTAGAATTATTGCATCTCCATCTTTGGCTCCTGCATTAGTCCATAATTTATTTGGATTAGCAAGACCAGAAACTACCATTCCAAATTTAGGTTCACTATCGTCAATTGTATGTCCGCCTAAAACAGAAATTCCTGCTTCATTTACTTTATCTGCAGCTCCTTTTAAAATATTATTTAAAACAGAAATATCTAACCTATTTGCAGGAAAACCAACAATATTTAAAGCAAAAATTGGTTTAGCTCCCATTGCATAAATATCGCTTAAAGCATTTGCGGCAGCAATAGCACCAAAATCATAAGCATTGTCAACAATTGGGGTGAAAAAATCTAAAGTTTGAACTAATGCAGTATTTTCATCAATTTTATAAACTGCTGCATCATCTGAAAGCCTAGCATCAATTAAAACGTTTTTATCATTAGTTAAGGGCAAAATTTTTAAAATTTTCTCTAAATCCTGTGGACGCAATTTACTAGCACAACCTAAGCCTTGAGTGTATTTTGTAAGTTTTGTTTCTTGAAATTTTTCGTAAGTTTGAACTTTAGCATTATAATTTGGATTTAATCTATCAATTATATTTGTAATAATTCTGGCTACTTCTATAATTTCATTTTCATTTGTTTGCCGACCAACAGAAAAACGTATTGTACCCATAGCATAATCTTTTTCTAAACCTATTGCAGACAAAACTTCCGAAACATCTATAGAATCTGTATGACAGGCAGCACCGGCCGAAGCAGCTATACCATAAGTTTCCAATTCATTTAATAAAATATTTGCTTCAATATTTTTAAAGCTAATATTTAAAGTATTTGGTAAACGCAACTTGGGATGACCATTTAATTTAATTATATTAAGTTTTTCTATGAGTAAATTATGAAGTAAATCACGCATTTTAATTGAATGTGCAATATTTTTCTCCATATCTCTTTTTGCAATTTCACAAGCTTTTCCTAAACCAACAATTTCTAAAACATTTTCTGTTCCTGCTCGTTTATTTTGCTCATGATCAGCACCATGAATTAATTTTTCTAAAACAATTCCATCTTTAATATATAAAACTCCAATCCCTTTTGGTGCATAAAGTTTATGCCCTGCTAAGCTAAGCATATCAACACCCAATTCTGTTACTTTTGTAGAAATTTTTCCAACAGATTGTGCTGCATCAGTATGAAAAACGATTTTATATTTTTTTGCAATTTTAGAAATTTCTTTTAATGGCTGAATACTGCCTATTTCATTGTTTGCGTGCATTATAGAAATTAAAATTGTATCAGGACGAATTTCGTTTTCTAATTGTTTTAAATCTAGAATACCATATTCATCTACTGGAATATAAGAAATCTGAAAACCTTTTATTTCTAGATATTTACAAACTTCAATTACAGCTGGATGTTCAATTTTAGAAGTAATTATATGTTTACCTCGATTTTCATTAGCAAAAGCATAACCTTTAATTGCAAAATTATTAGCTTCGCTACCTCCACTAGTAAAAACTATTTCAGAGCTTTTGCAATCCAATAAATTAGCAATATGCATTCTAGCCGTTTCAACAGCTTTTTTAGCATTTACTCCAAAAGAATGAGAACTTGAAGGATTTCCAAAATAATCATTTAGAAAAGGCTTCATAAATTCTGCAACTTCGCTGTCTATAGGTGTTGTGGCATTATAATCTAAATAAATTTCCATAATTGAAATTTTAAGCAAAATTAAGAAAAAAATAAGACTTTTTAAAGCTAATCAAACTTTAAAAAATAATTTCTTCTTGAAATTCAAATTTCGAGTTTATATTTTCTTTATCTAAATTTAAGAGCTTATTTGTCTCGTCTTCTTTTTTTAATTTTTTAACAAAATTCCAGACCATAAAAAAAGTAACAATTGCAGCTAAAAAATCGGCAACAGGAAATGAATACCAAATACCAGTTTCGCCCCAAAATATTGGAAAAACCATCACAAAAGGGATTAAAAATAAAAGTTGTCTTGACAGAGCTAAGAACAAAGAAGCTTTTGCTTTACCGAGAGCTTGAAATAAACCGGAACCAACAATTTGAAAACCAATTATTGGGAAAGCAATAATAAAAATTCTCAAAGCTTTTGTACCAATAAAAATTAGATCTTTATCGCTTGTAAATATATTTACCATGGCACTTGCAAAAATAAAAAACACAATTAATGCTCCAACACAGAACAGACTAGCCCAAATAATTGCAGTTTTCATAGCTTTTAACACTCTAGGAATTTTTTTAGCTCCATAATTAAAACCGGCAATAGGCATAAATCCTTGATTAATTCCAAAAAGAGGCATAAAAATAAACATGGTCAGCCTGTATATTATCCCAAATGCAGCTATTGAGGCAGCACCTCCATAATGTAGAAGAGAATTATTTAGGACAATATTCATAATTGAACCTGCAATTTGTCTTCCAAATGATGAAGCACCAATGGCAAAAGTTTCTTTTGTAATTGCCTTGTTGGGTATTGCCCAGAGTTTTCTTAATTTTAATTTTAAAACTGATTTTGGATTTTTGGTAAAATACCAAGTTGCAAAAGCAAATCCTGTAAATTGACTTATTGAAGTTGCAAAAGCAGCTCCCATTAGTCCCCAACCAAAACCAAAAATAAATATTGGGTCAATAATTAAATTTAAAACTGCTCCAAAAATTTGCGAAAACATTGGAAATTTTGCATTTCCTTCAGCTCGAATTTGATTAACTAAAACAAAAAGAATATTTAAACAAAAAGACCCCGGCAAAGCCCAAGAGGCATATTGCACGGCATAGGGCAAAATTTCTTCACTTGCACCAAAAAGCTTTAAAAAAAAACTTAATTTTGAATAAGCTAATGTAATGACAACAAGATTTATCGCTAAGATTATTGTAACTAAAGAATGTAAAGTTAAATGTGCTTTAGCTTTATTTCCTGCTCCTAATGCTCTTGATATTATTGAAGCACCGCCCAATCCTATTGCTTGACCAAAAGTAGAAATTGAAAGTAATAAAGGTAAAGAAACAGAAATTGCAGCAATTCCCAATGTCCCAATAGAGTGACCAATAAAAATAGTGTCGGCAGCATTGTAAACCGTTACAGACACCATTCCAATCATTGCAGGAAGTGATAAACTCCACAATAATGGTTTTATTTTTTCTGTTCCTAACCTTTGAGATCTATCCATAAAATATATTAATCTTTCTTATAAAGTTTGAAGCATTAAAAGATAAAGTTTATTTTTAAAATTTCTACTTTTACATCTTCATAAATATTGCTAGTGTATATACCAGCATATTTTATTAAATCGTATGTAGGTTTGGTTCCAAGAACGCGACTTTGCTCCCATTCTTGCTTTTCTTGAGCTTCGTATTTCTCAATTCTAATATTCATTAAAATTTATACATTTTTGAGTTAATAAAGTGGCAAAATTATAAAAATTCAAGCAAAAGCAATCTTTGTTTTCATTTTAATTCATAATCTTAACATTATTTTAAATAAAGTTGCTAATAAAACATCAGAATTTTTAAACTTTAAATAGATTTAGTTAGCTAAATAAAAACATATATCTTACAGAATATATTAATTAGCAAAATAGAATAATTGTTCGTCCTAAAAAAAGTTGACACATTTGTCATACATTTTATTTTTTGCTTTTTTGAGCCTAAGTAGAATTTTTTTTACCATTAAGTACATTAAGAAATTAAGAAACATTAAGAAGAGTATTTAGTATTTAGTTGTGAGTGTAAGAAATGAGAGAAGCTCTTTTCGACTTTTACCTTTTAACTTTATAGACTTTACAATTTTATTTATTGCTTATAACTTTAAATTCTGTTCTACGATTTAAGGCACGTCCTTCTTCAGTTTCATTATCAGCAATTGCAACAGAAAAATCATAACCTTTAAATGATAATCTGTTTTTATCAATTCCTTTTGAAATTAGATAAGTATATACAGATTTTGCTCTATTTTCAGACAAAGTTTTATTGTATGCTTTTGTGCCAACATTATCAGTATGTCCGCCAATTTCTATTTTTAAATTTGGATTTGAATTAAGATAATCAACAACAACTTTTAGCTCTGCAAATGATTCTTGCAATAGTTCATAAGAATTAAATTCAAAGAAAATATTTTTTAAAACTACTCTAACTCCCTCTTCTAAGGGTTGTAGTGGAATATTTAAGATAAAAGCATCTTCAGGATTTTTAATATTTTTTAAAGAAAAATTTTCAGAGTGAAATAAATAACCAGATTTTTCTACGTTAAAAGCATAATCTCTTTCTAATGGCAAAGTAACTAAATATTCGCCTGTTGTTTTATCCGTTGTTAGCTTTATCATTTCTTCGCCTGATTCAATATCAAAAAGTTCGCATTTAGCTTCTAATCTTTGATTTGTTTTTATATCATAAACATAACCTTTTACATAAGTTACAGCTTTTGGTTTTATTTCTTCAGGGATTAAAAAGAAATAAATATCTAAATCTCGTTTTCCTGCATTTGATGCAAACATTGCTATATCACCTCTTGCATTTACAATCAAGCTTCTCTCCTCGCCCAGAGTATTAATTGGATATCCTAAATTTACAGGTTTTGACCAATTTCCATTATCATCAAGTTTAGAATAAAATAAATCAAAATCACCCATTCCAGGATGGCCACGCGAAGCAAAGTACAAAGTTTTACCATCAGGATGAATAAAAGGAGAAAGTTCTTCGTAAGCTGTATTTATTTGTGTGCCAAGATTTTCGGCTTCGCCCAAAGCATTTCCTTTTTCATCAATTCTTTGTCTATAAATATCCGTTTTACCATATCCACCAGGGCGACCAGATGAAAAATATAAATATTTACCATCAGCTGATAAAGAAGGATTACTTTCCCATGAAGAAGTATTTATAGATTCTAAATTTTTAGGATTAGTCCATTTGCCATTTTCTAAAAACATTATATATAAATCACAAGAGCCTTTTCCATCAGGGCGGTTACAAGCTGTTATTACACAAGTTTTTCCGTCAGCACTAATACATTGTGCACCTTCGTTAAGTTTTGTATTAACATTTCCGGGCATTGGAATAGCACGTGAAAATTGACCTGTTTTTTCATCAAAATATGAAACAAATAAATCTTCGTGCATAGATTCAGGATTTCGAGAATTAGAGTTTGGGTTAATTGGAATTTGACGTGTAAAAACTAAAATACTCTCATCAACAGATAAAGATGGCCAATATTCATCAAACTGAGTATTTACGCCGGGACCAATATTTATTGGTTTAAAATCTTTTGGATTATTATAAGCATTATCGGCAAAATAAATAAACTCTTTTAGTCTTCTAAAATCATAATTTTTATATTTTATTGTGTCAACTTCATTATAAAAAAAGTCTATATAATTTTTGGCATCTGAATATTTTCCAATTTTATATGAATTTGCTGCAAGTTTAAAACTTAAAGCCGGGTCATAATTTTCATCGATTTCAAAAACTTTCACATAAGAAGAATAAGACTCGTTTACATTTCCAAGAAAATCATAAATTTCGGCACGCAAAAGCCAAGCTTCCAAAAAATTAGAATCTTTTTCAATAGCTTTATCAATTTCTGCTATTGCCATTTTATTTTGTCTTTGCTCCATATATGCAACAGCTTTATTAAAACTTTTTATTGCTGCTTTATTACTTGTATAGCTTGATTTATTTTGAGCTTTTAAAGCAAAATTAAAGGCTAAAATCAATATAAAAAAACTTAAAATTCTTTTCATTTTTAAAATTTTAATTTATGGAATACGTAAAAACTTATGAGTTTGCAAAGACACATTCCATTTTGGGTATTGTTTTACATAATCTACAATCATTATACCAGTTTTTTCAAACCTACTCCACTCTGGTTGCAAAAATAAGGCACAAGATTTAGTAACTTTTTCTGCGCATTTTTCAGCCCATAAAAAATCTTTTTCTTCAAAAATCACAACTTTAATTTCGTCAGCTATTTGAAAATACTCCGGTTTTGGTGGTTTTGAACTTTTGGGGGAAAGACAAACCCAATCCCAAACTCCACTGAAATTATGAGCTCCGCTTGTTTCTAACATTAAAGTAAAGCCTTTTGCCTTTGCTTTTGCACAAAACTCATCAAAATTATGTATTAAAGGCTCTCCACCAGTAATAACAATAGTGTCGGCAGGCCTTGATTCCACTCTTTTTAAAATTGCATCAATCTCAATAAATTCATGTATTTCGGGCTTCCACGTTTCTTTTGAATCGCACCAATGGCAAGCTAAATCGCAACCACCAGTTCTTATAAAATAAGCAGCCTTACCAGTGTTAAAACCCTCGCCTTGAATTGAATAAAACTCTTCTAAAAGTGGAATTTTACCTGCTTTCACTATGTCTTTTAATTCTTTGTTCATTATTTTATAATTTTATCCAAAACACTTCGTGCTGGTTCAACATTAAGCAGAATATTCATCATTTTTA
>JALOAQ010000151.1 GCA_023228725.1 Bacteroidales bacterium
TAAATATGAATTTTTGATAATTAAATAGGCTCCATCAATTTCATATTCAAACTCGCTAATTGCGTTTCCATCAACTTTTACGTGACTAATATACTCCCATTCTTCTTTAAAAACAGTATAGACGAATACATCTTCGGCTTGGCTTAGGTTATAGTTTTTGTTTTCATCATAAATATAAGAATATAAAGTATATGTAACTTCTATTTCAAAATAAACATCTACACCGTTATCGAAACTAGCTTTAAAACTTAAATTTTGTATAGGCATAAGATTTGTAGTCTCAAGAAAACTACTGTAAATTATTAAATAATAATCAGCTTTGTAATAGTCACTTCCTTCTGTTAAAGAAATTGTTTGTTCTTGATTATTATCATCCAAAAATACATAATTTACTTCAGTAAGTTCGCTTGCAGTTTCTAAATCATAGTAAACATAGATGTCGTTCTCACCTGTTATACTATAAATATCGTAAATGTTTATTTGTTGAGCTTTAGAAATATTTAAAACTCCAAATAAAATAAATAATATAAGAAAAGTTAGCTTAGCACTTTTCTTAAAGTTTTGTAATTTTTATTTCATGATAAATAAATTTAATTTTTGTTAATATTCCTCTTTATTAATATTACAAAAATAACACAAATTTAATTACAAAATAAAAAATGCTTAAAAATATTTAAAATTTTTTCATCTTGATGAAAGTGCAACTTATAGAGTCTTAAGCTTATTTTATATAATTTGGGCTAACTTGCTTTATTTAGTATTGAAGGTATGAGTTTTAATATATCTGTTATTTTTTTAGTTTTGTATTTATTTTATTTTATTATGCTAAAAAAAGTTCCACATACTTATGTAATTGTTTTTTTTATTATCCTTGTTTCAGCTATTTTAACATGGATAATTCCTTCTGGCGAGTTTAAAAGAGTAGAAAAACTTATGCCTAATGGAAGTTCAAAAACTATGATAGTTGAAAATTCTTTTGAATATATTGAAGGAGAGTCGCAAACTTGGCAGGTTTTTTCTTCAATTTTCAATGGTTTTGTCGCTCAGTCTCATATTATTGTTTTTATATTATTAATAGGTGGTGCATTTTGGATTTTAAATGCAAGCAAAGCTCTTGATGCAGGAATTTTATCTTTTATTAAAGCAAGTAAAAAATTAGAAAGATTTAAGTTTCTAAATAAAATTGGAGTAAATAATATTGTTATGATTTTAATTATGACAATGTTTAGTCTTTTTGGTGCTATTTTTGGAATGAGCGAAGAAACAATAGCTTTTGTAATTGTTATTGTGCCTTTGGCTATTTCTATGGGCTATGATTCAATTGTAGGTTTAGGACTTGTTTATGTGGCGGCGCATATTGGTTTTGCCGGTGCAATTTTAAATCCATTTACAATAGGAATTGCTCAAGGTCTTTCTGATTTAGCTTTGTTTAGTGGCTGGGAATATAGAATTTTTACTTGGGTGATTATAAATGCAGTAGGCTTTACTTTTATTTTGCTTTATGCCAAAAAAATAAAAAAACATCCTGAAAAAAGCTTGACTTATGATATTGATGATTATTGGCGTAAACATAAAGTTAATGAAAATGAAAAAATAGAATATTATACTCCTTTAAGTGCTTGGTTAAGTTTTGTAGCTGTTTTAATAGTTTTGGTTTTATTTTCTTTTTATTATCCAAGTTCTGAATTAAGTGTTGGAAACGCGAAATTTGTTTTTCCCGCCTTGCCTGTTGCCACTGCTTTGTTTGCTCTTAGTTCTGTTTTTGCATTAAGAAAATCTGTGCATTTTTATATTTTAAATCTTTTAGCTTTTACAGTAGTATTTTTGATTATTGGTGTAATGGGCTATGATTGGTATGTTATGGAAATTGGATCTTTATTTTTTGCTATGGGAATAGTAGCCGGTTTAGCAATGAATAAATCTGCAAATGATATTACAAAACTTTTTATTGATGGTGCTAAAGATATTTTTTCTGCAGCTTTTGTTGTTGGTTTAGCAGGTGGAATTATTGTGATTTTAAGCGATGGTAAAATTATTGATACAATTATGTATGCTTTGTCAAATATGATGGCAAATTTTGGAAAAGAAGCTTCTTTGTTTTCTATGTATAGCATTCAAACATTTTTAAACATAATTATTCCTTCAGGTTCTGCAAAAGCGGCACTAACTATGCCTATTATGGCTCCATTTTCTGATTTAATAGGAATTTCGCGACAAGCAACTGTTTTGGCTTTTCAGTTTGGAGATGGATTTACAAATATGATAACTCCAGCTTCCGGAGTTTTAATTGGTTGCCTTGGAATTGCAAAAGTGCCTTATAGCATTTGGCTGAAATTTATTTGGAAATTTATTTTAATTATGTTTATTCTCGGATTTTTATTGTTATTGCCATGTTTGTATTTTAATATAAATGGATTTTAAATTTTATGAAAAAACTTGTAATTTTTGTATTACTGATAATTAGCTGTGAAGCTTTTGCTCCTAATTTACCTGTTGTGAAAATATATAGTAACGGTATTATTAAATTTAATGAATATGTTAATGCTTTAATAAAACTCGAATATCTTGATAATGAATCTGAACATACAGCAAACATAAAATGTAGAGGAGGATTTTCTTCAAAATTTTCAAAACACTCCTATAGGCTTGAATTTGACAAAAAAGCTGAGTTTTGTGGCTTAGAAAAAGAAGATGATTGGATTTTAAATGCAAATTATATTGATAAAACTTTTATGCGACATAAAATTTCTTATGATTTGTTCAGACAAATGGGAGAAAATAATTTAGCCCCAAAATCAGAATTTGTTAAAGTGTTTTTAAACGATGAATATAAAGGATTATATGTATTAATGCAGTTTGTTGGTGCTAAGTTTTGTGGAATAAATAAAAAAGATGAAACAGCATTTTTATTTAAAGATCCACCAGTGTTTTATACTGCCGAAACATATTTTTCACTTTCTCCCGAAAATCCTAAAGGACAAAAATTTCCAAAAATAAAAAAACGGGATATATCCGAAACTTTAGTAAATCTACAAAAATTTTTATTTGAAACAGAAGATGAGGTTTTTATAGAAAATGTTGGGAAAGTGTTTGATTTAGACAATGTTGCAGATTGGCATATTTTACTTTTACTGACAAATAATCAAGATGGAATTATGAAAAATTTCTATCTTTATAAACAAGATGCTTATACTCTAATTCGTTTTGCAATTTGGGATTATGACCATTCTTTTGGTCGAGATGGAGATAATGAGTTAAATATGTTAGAAAGAAAAATTGATTGTAATAGATCGATTTTAATAAAAAGATTAATGGAAAATCCTGAAATAGGATATAAAGATTTACTTAAAAGAAAATGGGATAAGTATAGAAAATCTGGAGTAATTTCTTGTGTAAATTTATATAGAATGATATTTGATAATCACATAAGAATTCAAAGCGAAATAAAGCATAATTTTAATCTTTGGCCTATAAATAGCGAAGATTATTTTGACGATGCCAATTATTACCAAGAAATTGTTTTAATGCAAAATTATTTAAAAATCAGAATACCTGAATTAGATAATTATTTTGAAAAACTTTAAAATATTTTTACATCTGTATCCCCTTTTACTCAGCAAAACCATACCAATAAAATCAAATCGGTTCGACTTTTAAAACTCGAACCGATTTGAGCACAAAAAATGAAACTTTTTTTAAGGAATTACGTATAATATAGATGGGGGTGTAGGTTTTAGGTTTTGCAAAATGGGAAAAGTGGGGGTTTTGGCGGGATTTTTGCCACTTGTTGCAAAAATCATGACAAAACAATCAAAATATTTCAACAAATTTCAACAAATTCAGAACACTTAAATAATTCAGCTTTCAACTTTATAAACTTTATAGACTTTTAACTTTCGACTTTACAGACTTTCGACTTTACAGACTTTCGACTTTACAGACTTTCGACTTTCAACTTATGATAAGGACAGTTTTGGATTATTATATACAACACTAATGCTCGCACGAGAGCCAACGGCTATTGAACTCACAAATGTTCGCACGAGAACGAAACCCGCCACTAACGCCAAACCGCACGTTAGGCGGTCGCCCATTACCAACTTGACAATATCTTTTCTAATTTCTTTATGTTTTCTTTCAGTTTATTCAAATTTATTCCTTTCAATTTTTGGATATTTTGCAACTTCCATTGCACTGACGGAAATTGCAAATATTCTTGATATTCAGAAAATTGAAACAATTCATTTCCTCCCTCAAACGCAATCAAAAATTCTTTGTCTTGTTGCGTTAAATTTGAATTGATAAAGTTAATCAATTTTTCACGAGTTTCATCGTAGTCGCTGTATGAAAACGGAATGTTGGTCATTCCAGCAAATTGTTTTATCATAGTTTCTTGTTGGTCTATTCGGTTTGGCGAAAGCGATTCAACAATTGGTCGGTCGCCACCTAAAAGGCAATAGAGAAACCCCTTTTTTATTTGTGCAAAATCGGTTACAAAATCGAACATCAATTTTACATCAAACAAATCTCGTGGGTGCTGTCTGTCGAGTGCTGCCATAATTTTCCCACCATAAAGTTGTGAAAGTGAAACAATTTTTGTTTTGTTTGAAGTTTCAAATTCAGTTTGTGCTTTTTCGCAAAGCGGTCTTATTTCGTATGGCTCAATCAATCCTCGTTTTGTTCCGCTGACTTCGATTTTTACCATTACACCTTTCTGCGAACAATAAATTTTGTTCGGTTTTTCGCTGATAATTACATTCGGGATTATCGCTTTTATCTTTTCTTTTAAGACCGACAAGTTTTTATGAATTTCGGCAAACGCTTCTTCTCTTGGTTTTATGGGCGTGTAAGTAACGTCAATATCAATAGAATAGCGTGGCAAATCAAGCACATAAAGATTTATTGCTGTTCCACCGTGAACTGCAAAGCTGTCAATTCCTGATAAAGTCGGAATGATTTTTAAAAGTAATTCAACTTGTTGCTTATATGCCTTATTCATAATTTGCCAAATCTCGTGATATTGTTATTTGATATTTTGCGTTGTAAACACCATTTTTTACGATTGAGCGTTTACCTTTGCCTAAATCTATTTTTGTCAAATCCAAATCTTCAAACCACGAATGATTTGCTTTTTCCGCCATAAAAAGAAATAAACGCTTGACTTTTATTGATTTACAATCTTCCAATAATTGTTGTAACAAATTCGGTCTTAAACCATTAAGCATTTCCATAACTTGGTACAAATCAGTAAGATTGTAATATTTTGGTGCAAGGTCTAAACTTTCCAAAAACGCTCTTTCGGGCGAAGAAACGGCTAGCTCAAAATTATTTTCGTTTATTGTAGTTATTCCTGTTTCGCTAAATTCGGAATACTTTTTCAGAATATCAACGCCCCAATCGTATTTTGAAAACCATTTTGGAAACCATTCATCACGAGGACAATAAACAACGATTGTTTGTCTGCCGAGCGGGACATAATGTGCGAAACCTCGCATTTCCAAAGCAGACATTGCACCGATATGAAATTTCTTGTTTAATTGACTGTTGAAACAAGACAATGCACTAAAAAGCGTTGGATTTTCGCCCGTTCTGTACATCACGCCTTTGTCTATTGCCGTAAGCCATTGAGAGTTGC
>JALOAQ010000017.1 GCA_023228725.1 Bacteroidales bacterium
GGCCAAGTTTGTAATTGTCTCGCTTAAGCCTGTTAGTGGGTCGTTTACTTCTAAATTAGAAATAGTTACGTTACCATTATTTGTTACAGTGATTACATAATGCAACACATCGCCGATTACAGAATAAGTACTTTCATAAACTGTTTTGGTAATTAGTAGGGATGGATTTTGTGTTAATGGAGTTTCTGTTGGATCATCAGGATCATTACCAGGTTTACCCGGATTTAATGGACCTGCACTTGCTGTCATTTCTATCCCTAAATCAATTTTTGCAGGGTCTGCATTAATCGCAAACATCAAACCCGTTGCTCTAAAACTACCTGTCCACTTAAATAGTTTATCACCACTATTTCCAGGGATTACCATTGGGGTAGTTGCAGCAAATAAAGCAGGACTATTCTGATTATCATCGCTATTTCCCACACCATTGGCAAAAAATTGCATTGTAGAATTAGTAGCTGGGATTATAGCCGAAATTCCACCCCTAACATTAAAGACATTTACAAGCAAAGAATTGTCAGTGCTTGTGCTTAATGAAGGAATACTTAATTGAGAAACTGAAGCTTCGCCACTGTTTGCTTTACTATAAACAGTAATAGGATTAGCAATATCGTGTCCAGTAACTTTTACAGCCATAGCTTTCCAATTAGGAACATCGCCCTCCCAAGAACTTACGCTTGCCGTATAATCACTTGGTTCACTTGCACTAGCAATTTTATAAAAAACTGCAATCTCAGGGCGAGAATAACTTGTTGCATGTTGCTCAAAACCTAAAAGCGTAAAACCACTAGGTGTAGTAAAACTACTTGTAGAAATTGAACGCGAACTCTTTTGATTCGCAAAAACCAAGATAATTAAATCATCTTCAGTCAAATCTTCAGGAGCTTCAACACTTAAATTAGTGCCACTACCAAAATTAGTTTTCTGACCAGTAGTATGCCAAATTGGGGCTAAAGATTGTGCAGAAACGCTAAATGTAGTAAGAACAAATGCAAATAGAAAGAAAATTTGCATAAATCTTCCTTTAAAAAAATTAAACTTTGCAATCATATTTCGATAATTTTTAATTTAACAATTTTTAAAATCTTAAAGATAAACTTTAAAAATAATGTCTATTTTATTAAAGTGCAATAATACTATAAAAATGTGATTTAAAGTGTTCAGTTTTTTTAAAAAGTGTTTATTTTAAAGTTTTGAGAACGAAAAAGCAGAGTTTAAAATTAAAAACAAAAATTGTGTTAAATATGTCTTTCAATCTCTCTTACATGTAATATTGCATTATTTATGTGAAATCTTTATTTTTGTCTAATCTTAATTGATTTGATGTTGTAAAAATTAATTATAAGTTTGTTCAAATTAATTTATTTGCAAAATCTTGGTTTTTGCAAAAATGAGAAAAAATAAAAAAACTTGCAAATTAATAATATTGTTTGTAGCTTTGTTTTTAATATTTATTGTTTAATAATTTATACAATTAATTGAAGTAAATGCTTAAAAAACTTGAAAAATATTCAATAAGTTTTAAAGAATTTTTAGTTTTTTTTATTATTGTTATTGGCATTGAAATATGTATAAGATTATTTTGGCATGGAACAATAATTACAATATTATTCCCTTTTTTATTGATTTGTTTGTTATCAAAACTTAATAAAAATATTATTTGCCTCAGAAACTGCAGTATATTTTTAATAATTTTTATAGCTTTAACATTAGTCTTTATATTTTTAACTATTAGTGATTCAAAACAAAATGCTAATAATGCATTATATTTATATGGATTTAGCTATTTTATTACCAGTTATGTTTTTTTGTCAAGAAAATTTTTAATATCAACAAACAAACAGTATTTAGGTGTTGAAAAGCAGGTTTATAATTCTATTGGTTTTATTACGCTTGTGATTTTATTAAACTCAGGAATTGTTTTAATTTTTATTATTAAAGATATTATTTTAACAAAAAATGCTTTTCAGTATTTTGACTTAAATCTCCTTTTTACTGTTAATACCGTCTTATTAGTCCTCGTTTTCGTATTAGGAATTCAATTGCTTAATATCACGAAAAACATAAGACTAACAAATTTAGATAGTTTAGCAGAAATGAAAAGAATAAAGACTGCTATAGAAAGCAGTTTGTTAAATTCAAAAGATTATTTAAACCCCAATTTTAATCTGCAAATGTTATCTGAATTATGCAAAATTAATTTACAAGATTTAAAATATTTTTTTGAAACTTATCTTGCAATGGGCTTTAACAGGTATATTGCAGAGTATAGAATTAATCATGCAATTTATTTACTCAATCACAAATCTCAACATTATACCATAGAAGCAATTTCTCTAATATGCGGTTACAAAAGCAAAACCAGTTTTATAAAATATTTTAAACAAATTATTAATAAAACTCCTTCAGATTATATTGCTTCTCTAAATAAAAACACATATTTATGATACTTAGTGTTAGAATAATAATGTTTTTAGCAATCTTAGTTGTCTTACATTTGTTTTATAATATTAATGAGTTAAAAAAACAAGACAAAATTTTAAAACTAATTATTTGGGTTTATACTATTCATATTTTTATTTTTATACCTATAAGTCTAATATCTAATGGAAAATATTTATACATAGAAAATGCAGCACCTATCCCTTTAATTTATGGTCCTCTTTTGCTACTATATTATTTAACTTTACAGAAAAAAAGCATAGAATTTATTGGATTATTAATTCACTTAGTGCCAATAATTATTGCATTTGTTTTTTATGCTATATTTATTGGGAATTTCAATTTTAGAGAAGAATATTTTGCTTTATATTTTAAAATAGATTTTTTACTTATAGCCTTTTCCTTTATTTTATATTCTATATATATATTGTTTTTAATGAAACCTAAAATTGAAATTGATGAAATGTATTATTTTTGTTGGTTTCTGCTCATATCAGGTGTCGTAAACATTATAGTTGCTAATAATATGCCATTAGTAACAAATAATGAACATGCAGAAATCTTAAAATCCGGTGGCACACAATTGATTGTATATAGTTTTATGTCTTTTGGAATTGCATTATTATTTATTTATACTTTCAAAAGGTTTAAACATCAGGTATTAGTTGCTAACAATAAAATTTCAAACAAAATAATTATTAAAAACCGGAAAAATACAATTAAAAACAAAAATTTAGGCGAAAACACAGAATTAGTTAAAGTTAAACAGTTTTTTAATTCAAAATCTATCTGCAATTCATCTATAAATTTAAAGTCAGTTGCAAAAGATTTGAAAATTACTCAATCTCTGCTATCCACACTTATTCAACAAGAATACAAATTAAGCTTTTCAAAACTATTAAGTCAACAAAGAATAGACTATGCTTGTGCAATTTTATCAAACAAAAAACACAAAATACAATCATACGAAAAACTTGCTCAAGAATGTGGCTTTTTGAGTATTAGTACATTCTACAGAAACTTTAAAGCAAGAAAAGGAATGTCGCCTAAAGAATATAGAAGTAAATTTAGTAATAACTTAAGTGAAATTGAATAAAATGAATTTAAAAATCTTATTAGTATTCATACCAATATTTACTTCTTTAACAGTATTGTTTTTTTATAGTTTTTTAAATTCTAAAAAGCAACATGCAAATAGATTTATACCTTATATTTCATTGCTATATATAATAGATGCTCTCTATTATTTCGTTTTGTCTTTTTTATTTGAATTTAGTCAGGAAATTACAGATATTAAAATGCCTCCTTTTTCTATTGCAGGAATGAGTTTGGTTTTCTTTTTTGCAAACGAATTAATAAGTAATAAAAAACTGAAAAACAAAATTGTTTTACTCCATTTAATACCAAGTTTTATTTTCACAATACTGTTTTTTGTGAATTTTTTAGATATGACTTCCTTAAAAATCAATGTAAACCTGCATAATGTTATTAGAAATTTATCTGCTTTTGCAATGGCATTTATGTATTTTATATTGTTATTTAGAAAAAGGAATAAAATACAGATAAAAAAGCATCAATACATAAAATTTATTCATATTGTGTTGATATTATTTCAAACGCTTTGGATATATTTTATTTTTTGGTTTGTTGTTTCATATAAATTAAATAATATAAATATAATCTCAACACAAATGCTTGTGAAATCTTTAGAAATAATTATGACTGTAGTTTTATATTTTTATGTATTTAAAGTATATAAATTTGAATTATATTTAGAAAAGCAGAAAGAAAATACAAAATTACTAATATCAGAAAATATTGAAAATTCTGAAAACAAAATTATAGAGCAAAACGAAACAATACATTTTCAAGTTTCTGAAACAAATCATGCAAAGCAAATATTAGAGTATTTTAATAAAAATAAAAATGAATATTTAAAACCGGAATTTAATTTAAAAAAATTAGAAGAAGCTACAAAAATACCTAGTAATGAATTAAGAATTGCTTTTTCAACAGAACTAAACTCTGGTTTTTATCAATTTTTAAACCAAAAGCGAATACAACATGCTTGTAAACTTTTACAAAAAACTGGAACCATTACAGAAATTTCAAAAATTGTGGATATAAATCTAGAACTTCATTTTATAAAAATTTTGAATTAGTAATGGGAATAAGTGTAAGTGAATGGAGAAAGCAAAACTCTTAAAATATTAATTCACTGTTTAAGTATTTCTCGTCCAAATACTAAACTGTGATTATTTAAAATTTTTCCCTGAAATAAAAAATTTCGCTTTTTGTTTGAGCTGATTAATTCTGCTTTAATATTTTCAATATCTGTAAAAGGCAGAACATTAATTTGAGTTTTAAATTCCAAGCCTTTAATGTTAGCTAGTTTATACACAGATTCTTTAACATTCCACAATAAATTTAATTTTATTAGTTCATTGTTTGCAAAGTTTAGTTCATTTTCGGAAAAAGCTCTTTTTGAGATACGTTTTATTCTTTCGCCAATTTCTTCAATATCTATAGTAATCTCAAAATCTAAATTCCAAACAAAAGCCACCAAGCTATCGGAGTGAGAAATACTAATAAATCCATTTTCAACTAAAGGTTTTCGGTTTTTGTATGTAATGCTTAAATTTAAACCACAATCTTTTATTAAAGCACGGGTGTTTAAAATTTCTAAACGCCTTGATAAAGAGCCTGATTGCATTAATAACATATTATCAACGTCTGTTAAATCGCAATAAGAGTATAAATATTTTATATCTTTTGAAATTTCTCTAATGCCCGAAACAGCTTTACCTGGTACAAAATTTTTTAATTCAAACATTTTATTTCCAACTAAAACTTTCCATAAAATGTTCAATATCTTCTCTAATAAACTGAATTACTGGAGCTAATGAATCTTTATTTGGACTTACATCAAAATATAAAGAACCACGTAAAAAATGATTAGTGCTATCGGTTAAATAAAATTGAAGAGATGAAGCTGTGTTACCTTTTATATGATAAAGCGTACCATAAACTTTGTCGTCTTGGTTTACAAATCCTATGTCTTCAATTGCATCAGCTTTAACCACGTGCTTGTAAACAAACTCGTGTTGGTCATCTAAATATTCTCTTAAATTATTTTTTAAAACCTTATAAGTCATATAAATTGTAGCTTTATTTTCTGGGAAAAATATATCCATCCAACAATTCTCTTCTTTATTTTTAATTAAAAAGGCATAAACAGGAATTTCAAATTTAAAAGGGCAGTCTTCATCATATTGTTTATATGATTTTTCAGGAAAATCTATTCTAAAATATGCTTTAGGCTTAGGAACTGGGTTTTTATCTTTGCATGAAGAAAAAACAAGAATAAATACTATGAACAAAACAAAAAATTTATTGATTTTCATTAGGAAGTTTAGTTTTAATTTTAATAATTTTTCTTTTATCTGATTCAATAATTGTAAATAAAAAACCTGCAATTTCTAAGACTTTATTTTGCTTAGGAATTTCTCCGTTTACTTCTAAAATTAATCCTGCCAAACTATCAGAGTCGCCTTTAATTTCATTAAATACAGAATAATCTACATCCACAATTTTGCAAAAATCCACTAAACTGATTTTAGCATCAAACTCAAAAGTTTTCTCATCTAATTTTACAAATAAAGTTTCCTCATCTTCGTCAGATTCATCGTTAATTTCGCCAACAAACTCTTCTAATACATCTTCTAAAGTTGCTAATCCACTCACTCCACCATATTCGTCAACTACTATTGCAATATGAAGTTTTTTGTCTTGAAAATCTTTTAATAAATCATTAATGTTTTTTGATTCAGGAACTATAAAATGTGTTCTTATAAGTTTTTGCCACTTAAAGTCATCTTTGTTTTGTAAATAAATATAAGGTAAAACATCTTTAATGTAAAGCACTCCTTTAATATTATCTAAATTTTCTACATAAACAGGTATTCTTGAAAAGCCAGAGATTACGATTTTTTCTATCACCTCAGGAAATGTTAAACTAAAATTTAGAGCAAAAACATCAACGCGAGAAGTCATAATTTCTTTCACACTTAAATTTGCTGAATTAACTATACCTTCAAGCATTTCTTTATCATTTTTTAAATCTTCTGAAGCTAATTCAATAACATGTGAAAGCTCTTCAAGACTAATTTTGCTTTTATGTATTTTTTGGAATCTTTTATTTATAATATTTGTGGATTTTATCAAAATATAATTTATAGGGTGAAATACAATACTTAAAAAAGATATTGGCAAACTCATTGTTTTGGCTGTTTTAGCAGGAGATTTTGCTGCAAAAATTTTAGGCATAATTTCGCCAAACAATAAGATTAAAAATGTAACTAATACTAACTGCAACAAAATATATACAATTTGATTTCCTTCTATTCCAGAAAATAAATATTTTGTTAAATAAGTAGAAATAATAACAATTGCAATGTTTACAAAATTATTGGCAATAAGTATTGTTGATAACAACCAATTTGGCTTTTCTAATTGTTGTGTTATTCTTTTAAATGCTTTATTAGAAGTTTTCTTTAATTTATTCAAATCTTTTGCTGATAAACTAAAAAAAGCTACTTCGCTTGCAGAAATCATTCCTGAGCAAAACAATAAAAATATAATTACTAGAATTTCTGTTATAAGAAATTTCGTACTAAAAGTTGTACTAAGTAAAATAGTAGAACTTATAAAAGGTTCAGGGTCCAAAACTTTAAAATTAATTAAAATGGTATATCTTCATCGTCTGTTTTGTTTTCAAATTCGCCATCAACAAAATCCTCATCCTTATTAGCAAGGTCTTGAGTTTCTTGTTTTTCTGTGTTGTCTAAGTCATTTTCTGTATTTTGGGCTTTTGTATTTTGGTTATAATCTCGGGTATCTCGTCTTTCTAAAACTCTAATAATATCAACAACTATTTCTGTAACATAGCGAGCGGTTCCATCTTGAGATTCCCATCTTCTTGTTTGAAGTTTTCCTTCTATATAAACCAACATACCCTTATTTAAATAATTTTCGATAAACTTAGCAGTTCCACGCCAAGCAACAATATTGTGCCACTCTGTGTTTTCTACTTTATTGCCTGCTTTGTCTTTATAATATTCGCTAGTTGCTAAAGAAAACTTAGCTACCGGTAAATCAGGCTGAATATAATTTACTTCTGGATTTTTGCCTAAACGGCCAATTAACATTACTTTGTTTAAATACATAGTTCTCAATTTATTTTTTACAAAAATATTATTTTTTTACATTTTTACAAAATATGATTAATTAAAAAATTAAATCAAAAGTTGAACAAGTCCACTCTAATTCTCTAACAATATCTCTTACTTCTTGGTTTGGTCTATAAACAAATCCTTCAACTGTTACAAGCCTATTTCTTGGTTCATCAATTTTTGTAAAACTCACAAAAGGACCTCCCATAAAATCGCCTTGCACTTTCCACAATCCTCTCAATAATCCGGTTTGAAGTGAATTATGTGTAACTAAAGTAAACTGTGGATAATCATATTTTGTTTCAGTTGACATATAAGAATTTGGTCTTTCGCCAGGAATATTATTTTTCAATATTAAATTTCGCATAGAAATTAAATAATCAGCATTTAAAACAGAAGTATCAGATTTTTCCCATGAATAAATTAAAATATTCATACTATAGTTTTTAGCTTCTTTACTAATCCACATAAAATTGTCTCTGTTTACGTCAATATTATAATATGTAGGAATGCGAAGTGAGATATCAAATTTCTCTTGTATTTTATTACTTGCATTTTTGTTTGTATATTTTGCTAAAATATCTAACCACCTTTCTTTATCTGCGTTTTTAAATGTTTCAACTAGTTTTTTCTTATTTTCTGAAACTATTTTAGCAAATTCATATTGGTTTGCTGCTGATATTTCAACAAAAACCTGTTTCATTGCAAATTTATTTTTAGTAATTTTAATACTTGCTTCCCCAATATTTGGATTAATTTCTTGAAAAATTACATTTCTATGAAGTTTATTAGTTTTTACAAATTGTTCTTGCGGAATTTGATGCAAATCAAATAAATGCTCTTCCATTGGTAGCCCAACAACATATTGATAAAACACCTCTCTTAAACTATCGCCTGCTTCGGTGTCCCAAGCATGATTACTCATTACTACAATAATATCTCCGGGCATTCCGTGAGCATAAGCAACGCTTTTATATGAACCTGAATTACATGAATAAAATACAATAGATAAAATAGAAATTAAAATCGCAAGTTTTTTCATAAAATATTAAATTTAATGCAAAGTTACAAATTAAAATCAAAATATTACTTGAATTCTATTCGTTTTTTAAGATTTTAAAGCGTTTATAAGTAAAAAGTTTTAATTTCGCACAAAATTTTATTATTTATGGAATATAATTTCAAAGAAATAGAAAAAAAATGGCAAGCTTATTGGAAAAATAACAAAACTTATAAAGTTGAAATTGATTATGATAAACCAAAATATTATGTGCTTGATATGTTTCCTTATCCTTCGGGTTCGGGTTTGCATGTTGGACATCCCTTAGGTTATATTGCCTCAGATATTTATTCAAGATATAAAAACCTAAAAGGATATAATGTCCTGCATCCAATGGGATATGATTCTTTTGGTTTACCAGCAGAACAATATGCTATTCAAACAGGTACTCATCCTGCAATTACAACAGAAAAAAACATACAGCGTTATCGCGAACAATTGGATAATCTTGGCTTTTCATACGATTGGGATAGAGAAATTAGAACTAGCAACCCAAAATATTATAAATGGACGCAATGGACTGTTATTCAGCTTTTTAAACATTATTATGATACAGAGCTTAATAAAGCAAATCCAATTAAATATTTAATAGAAGCATTTGCTACTAAGGGCAGTGATTCTGTAAAAGCTCATTCTAGCGAACATGAAAAATTTTCGGCTCAAGAATGGAATGAAATGTCTATAGAAAAACAAGAAGAAATTCTAATGAATTATAGACTTCTTTTTCTTGCAGATACAACAGTAAATTGGTGTCCAAAATTAGGAACTGTTTTGGCAAATGATGAGGTAGTAGATGGTCTTTCTGTCAGAGGCGGATTCCCTGTAGAAAAGAAAATAATGAAACAATGGTCGCTTAGAATTACAGCTTATGCAGATAGACTTTTAGAAGGCTTACAAAAAATTGATTGGCCTGAGGCAGTAAAAGATATCCAAACCAACTGGATAGGGCGTAGCGAAGGAGCACAAGTGTTTTTCAGCATTAAAAATTCAGATAAAAAAATTGAAGTTTTTACTACTCGTCCCGACACAATTTTTGGAGCAAGCTTTATGGTTTTAGCTCCTGAACATGAGCTTATTTCTGAATTAACAAGTTCTGAAAATAAAATAAAAGTTGATGAATATGTAAATTGGGCAAAAAATCGTTCTGAACTTGAAAGAATGATGGAGAAAAAAGTTTCAGGACAATTTACCGGCTCTTATGCGATAAATCCTTTTACAAATCAAGAAATCCCAATTTATATAGCTGATTATGTTTTAATTGGATACGGAACAGGGGCTATTATGGCAGTGCCGGCTCACGATTCCAGAGATTTTGCTTTTGCTAAATATTTTAATTTGAATATTACTCAAGTAATTAAAAAACCAAATGAAGAAATAATTCCTACAAGCCAGTGGACAGAATCTTACGACTCTAAAGAAGGGATACTTATTAATTCTGATTTTATAAACGATTTGGAAGTTAAAGATGCTATTTCTAAAATGAATTTAAAAATTACAGAATTAGGAATAGGACAAGCAAAAATCAATTTCAGACTTAGAGATGCTATTTTTAGCCGACAAAGATATTGGGGAGAACCATTCCCAATTTATTATAAAAATAATATTCCAAGAGCTATGAGCATAGAAGAGCTACCTGTGGAATTGCCTGAAATTGATAAATATATGCCAACTCTAGAAGGTGAACCGCCATTGGCAAGGGCTGAAAATTGGAAAACTTTTGATGGATATAGAATAGAAACATCAACTATGCCTGGCTTTGCTGGCTCTTCTGCATATTTTTTAAGATATATGGACCCAAATAATGATTGGGAATTAGTTTCGGAAGAAGCCGTAAATTATTGGCAAAATGTTGACTTGTATATTGGGGGTAGAGAACACGCAACAGGACATTTATTGTATTCCAGATTTTGGAATATGTTTTTATACGACCTTGGCTTAGTACCAAATAAAGAACCATTTAAAAAACTTATAAATCAAGGAATGATTCAAGGGCGTTCTAATTTTGTGTATAGAATAACTGATACAAATAAGTTTGTTTCTTTTAATTTAAAAGATAAATACGAAACACAAAAACTACATGTTGACATAAATTTAGTTAATAATGATATTTTAAATATTGAAAATTTTAAAAAATGGCAAGCCGAATTTAATGATGCTGAATTTATTTTAGAAGAAGACGGGAAATATCATTGTGGATGGGAAATTGAAAAAATGTCTAAATCAATGCATAATGTTCAAAATCCGGATGAGCTTATCGAGAAATATGGTGCAGATACTCTAAGAATGTACGAAATGTTTTTAGGGCCTATAGAGCATGCAAAACCTTGGGACACTAATGGAATAGAAGGAGTGTTTAGGTTTATTCGCAAGTTTTGGAGATTTTTCCATAACGAAAAAGATGAGTTTTTTGTAAGTAGCGACAAAGCTAGTTCAAAAGAGCTTAAAATTCTTCATAATACAATTAAAAAACTAAGTGATGATATTGAGAAATTTTCGTTTAATACTGGTGTAAGCGCTTTGATGATTTGTGTTAATGATTTAGGAAAATGCAATAAAAGAGAAATTTTAGAACCACTTTGTGTTTTAATTTCACCTTATGCACCGCACATTGCTGAAGAACTTTGGAGTTTGCTCGGACACACAGAAAGTATTACTAAAGCAGAATGGCCTGTTTTTAATAGTGCTTATACAGTAGAAAATAGTTTTGAATATCCAATTTCTTTTAATGGGAAAACACGTTTTACATTAGAATTAGCCCTGAGTTTAGATAATAAACAAATTGAAGAAGCTGTGCTAACAAACGAAAATACTCAAAAATGGATTGAAGGAAAACAAATTGTAAAAATTATAATTGTTCCAAAGAAAATTGTAAATATTGTTCTTAAATAAGCTTGTGTAATATATTGATTGGGTGCTAGTTAATAATATTTTGATAAATTTTTTAAAAATACGAGTATTTGTTGAAATTAAGTTTTATCTTTGTGGTATAATAATTGCAAATAGTTTTAAACTTAACGTTAAATTTAATATTTTATGAAAACAACTTTTAAAATTCTTTTAGTTTTAGTGGCAGTTAGTTTTAGTCTTTCTAGCTTTTCTCAAAAAAAGGCAAAACCTTTTAAAGGAACAATTACCTATGATATTACTTACGAGGCTGATGAAGAATTAGACGAAATGACTAAAGCACAGATGCCTAGTAATATTATTATGTATATTAGTGGGAATAAAGTTCGCACCGATCAAGTATCAGCATTTTATTCGATTGCTTCGATTTCTGACTATGATAAAGGTGGAGTTATCATGCTTATGGATGCCATGGGAATGAAAATTGCTGTTAAACAATCAAAAGAAGAAATTGACGAAGCAGTAGAAGAAGCTGATTTGCCAAGTCCTGATATTACATTTATTGAAGAAACAAAAGTAATAGCCGGAATTAAATGTAAAAAAGCAGAAATTATAATGGACGAAGATATTGTAGAAGTTTATTACACTGACGAGTTTAATGTGCCTGAAGGAATTAACGATTTACAAGGTTTTAAAGGAATTAATGGAATACTTATGGAGTATTCAATTACACAACAAGGTATGACTATGACAATGACTGTTAAAGAAGTTAAGGCAGGAAAGGTAAAAGCCGGTTTGTTCGTTATTCCTGATGATTACGAACTTAAATCAGCTGAAGAGCTAGGTGGTTTGTTTGGAATGTAAAATTAATTTATTAACAATTTGATAAAATAAAATAAAAGAAAATCCTCTTTATGGGGATTTTTTTTAATTTTGAAGCATGGCTAAAAAGAAGATAAATAAGGCAAAAAATACTAAAGATAAAAAAGCAAAAAAATCTTTAATAAATAAAGACAATCAAATTATTAAGTTTTTTAAAGATGAAAAATTTAAAATAAGTTTAGGTTTGTTTTTACTCGGCTTTGCAATACTTTTATGCCTGTCGTTTACCTCTTACTTATTTACATGGAAAGCCGACCAAAGTATGTTAGAGACCGGTTTTAAGGGACTTTTTTCAAATTCTGATTTTAAAGTAGAAAACTGGATGGGTAAAATCGGTGCTTTGCTCTCAAACTACTTTATTTATAATTTGTTTGGATTACCATCTTTTTCATTTGTTCTGATTTTCGGTGTCTTTGGATTAAGATTATTAAATATAAAAATTGCAAATGTTTGGCGTTTTCTTTTTGTTAGCTTAATTTTTACAATATGGTTAAGTATTGCACTATCAACAATATTTAAAGATAAGTTTTTTATGATAGGTGGGTCGCATGGATATTTTATCTACTTGTGGCTTAACGCATTAGTGGGTAAAATTGGAACTTATACTATTTTAATAATTTCTGCAGTAATAATTACAATTTATACATTTAAAAACTCTTTAGGTTGGTTTAAAACAAAAATTGACGATATATCAAAATTAAAACCTGAAGATTTTGTTGAAGGAGATTTTGGTGATAATGATAAACAAGATATAGGAGATACTGAAGAAAAACTTGATGAAAATAATGAACAGAAAGCTCTTGTAATAGATTTCGATAATGATGATGAAAATCTAGAAAATGAGGAAAAAGACCAAGAAGAACATGAATTAAAGCCTGAAGAAATAATTGAAGAAGAAAATGGCTTGTCTTTGGGAATAAACGAACAAACCGAAGAGGAAGCATTAAGTGATGAAGAGATAAACAGTGATTTTATCTCAGATTATGATCCAATAAAAGAATTGGAATATTATAAAATGCCTCCTATTGAAATTCTAAAAGATTATTCGCTTAAAAAATCAGATGTTACTCGTGATGAATTAAATGCGAATAAAAATAGAATTGTTACTACTTTACGCGATTATAAAATTGAAATTTCTAGAATAACCGCTACAATAGGACCAACTGTAACTTTGTATGAAATAGTTCCTGCTCCCGGAGTTAGGATTTCAAAAATTAAAAACTTAGAAGATGATATTGCCTTAAGCTTGGCAGCACTTGGAATTAGAATTATAGCACCAATACCAGGAAAAGGAACAATAGGAATTGAAGTTCCCAACTCAAAACCTGAAATTGTGTCTATGCGTTCTGTAATTAAATCAGCTAAATTTCAAGAATCAAGCTTTGAATTACCTGTAGCTATAGGAAAAACTATTTCTAATGAAACTTATGTTTTTAATCTTGCAAAAACACCTCACCTTTTAGTTGCAGGTGCCACAGGTCAAGGTAAATCTGTTGGTATAAATGCTGTAATTACTTCTTTACTTTATAAAAAACACCCATCTCAATTAAAATTTGTTTTAGTTGACCCTAAAATGGTTGAACTCTCTGTTTATAGAAGAATAGAAAAACATTATCTTGCAAAATTGCCAGGAGAAGAAAATCCAATTATTACTGATGTAAGTAAAGTCGTTCCTGCAATGAATTCACTATGTATAGAAATGGATAATCGTTATGCTTTATTAACTCAAGCAGGGGTTAGAAATATTATAGAATATAACGAAAAATTTATTTCACGAAGATTAAATCCTTTAAAAGGTCATTACTTCATGCCTTATATTGTTGTTGTTATTGATGAGTTTGCTGATATTATTGTTCAAGAAGGTAAACAAGTTGAAGCTCCAATTTCAAGACTAGCAGCTAAGGCAAGAGCTATAGGAATACATTTGATTGTTGCAACCCAACGCCCTTCAACTGATGTTATAACAGGAGTTATTAAAGCAAACTTTCCAACCCGTATAGCTTTTAAAGTTACAAATGGACACGACTCAAAAACAATTTTAGACACTACAGGTGCTAATCAGTTAATAGGACGTGGAGATATGTTAATTTCAAATACAGGGAAAATAACTAGAGTACAATGTGCCTTTGTTGACACTCCGGAAGTTGAAGTCTTAGTTACGCACATTAGCGATCAGCAAGGATATTCTAGTGCATTAGAACTCCCCGAACCCGAAGTTGCAGAAGGCTCTGCTGGTGCTGACGGACTTAATCAAAACGAAAAAGATGAACTTTTTGAAGAAGCTGCAAGATTAATTGTTAGACATCAACAAGGCTCTACTTCGCTTATTCAAAGAAGAATGAGTATAGGATATAATAGAGCTGGTAGAATTATAGACCAATTAGAAGCCGCAGGAATTGTAGGACCCTATGAAGGCTCAAAAGCAAGACAAGTTTTTTATCAAGATGAATATTCTTTGGAACAGTATTTGAATAGCTTAAATGAAAAATAGTTTAATTAATAAAATTTTTAAATAATGAAAAAAATAATTCTTATTTTAAGCATAGTCTTTTTTTATGCAAATAGTTTCTCACAAAACGATGCAAGTGCGATTGCTTTACTTGATGAGATAGCTGCTAAAACCGACAAATACACAAGTCTTAAAGTTGATTTTAAAATGTTTGTCGAAAACTTACAGACAAAAAAAAGAGACTCTTATTCTGGTAGCGCCTCATATAAAGTAGGATATTATAAACTAGATATAATGGGACAAATTGTGCATTCTGACGGAAAAACAAACTGGACTTTTTTAAAAGATGCTGAAGAAGTAAATATTACTGATAATTCTGAAAATCAAGCCGAAATGATGAATCCTAAAACTTTATTGAAAGATTATAAAAGCAATTTCAAAATAAAATATATAGGAGATAAATTTGAAGCAAACCGTCCTTTAGTTGAAATAGAAATGTATCCTAAAGAAATTGGCGATAAAAAATATTCAAAAATTACTTTAAAAGTCGATAAAACTAAAAAACAAATATATTCTGTAAGATATGTTGGTAAAGATGGCGTTAGCTATTTAATTGAAATTTCAAAGTTTTTAGAAAATCCTAATATCCCTGATTCAGAAATAAAATATTCAAATAATTTATATCCGGATGCTGAGATTGTTGATATGAGATAAAAAGAAAAGGCGCTGTCTCATAAGTGTCGAACTGCTTCTTTCAATATTCGGACTCAGTCAGGTACTTCTGTACGCTCCTTCGTCTTAAATTTCAGAGCCTTGCACTTTAACACTTCTGAAACAGCTTGAAAGTTTATTGTTTTAAAACTTGTTTTGACGCAAGTTTTTTTTAATCTAATTTAAGAACAGCCAAAAATGCAGACTGAGGAACCTCTACCGAGCCAATTTGTCGCATTCGTTTTTTACCTGCTTTTTGTTTTTCTAATAATTTTCTTTTACGGGTAATATCACCACCATAACATTTAGCAGTAACATCTTTTCTAAGTGCTTTAACTGTTTCTCTTGCAATAATTTTACTACCTATTGCTGCTTGTATCGCAACATCAAATTGCTGACGGGGAATTAGTTCTTTTAATTTTTCGCACATACGCCTACCAAAACTTTGAGCGTTATTTACGTGAGTTAAAGTAGAAAGAGCGTCAACCATTTCTCCATTTAATAAAATATCCATTCTTACTAATTTAGATATTTTATAACCAGATTGGTGATAATCAAAAGAGGCGTAACCTTTAGAAATACTTTTTAATTTATCATAAAAATCAAATACTATCTCACCCAAAGGAAGTTCAAAACTTAATTCTACTCTATCGGTTGCTAGATAAACCTGATTTAAAAGTGTTCCTCGTTTATCTAAACATAATTTTATTATTGGTCCTACATATTCTGCTCTTGTAATAACACTGCCTTTTATATAAGGTTCTTCAACATAATCTAAATGATTTGGACTAGGCATCCCGGATGGATTGTGTACTTCTACAACTTCGGCTTTTGTAGTGTAAGCTAAATATTGTACGTTTGGCACTGTGGTAATTACGTCCATATCAAACTCTCTATCAAGTCTTTCTTGAACAATTTCCATATGAAGCAAACCTAAAAAACCACACCTAAAACCAAAGCCTAAAGCTGCCGAAGATTCTAAAGTAAATGTAAGTGAAGCATCATTTAATTGAAGTTTTTCTATAGAAGCTCTTAGCTCCTCGTAATCATCAGCGTCAACCGGATAAATACCGGCAAACAGCATGGGTTTAACTTCAGAAAAACCTTCAATAGCTTTTTCGCAAGGATTTTCGATATGGGTGATAGTGTCTCCGACTTTCACTTCTGCGGCAGTTTTTATTCCGGAAATAATATAGCCCACATCACCAGCTGATAATGTGTTGCGAGGAGATAATCCAAGCTTTAAAACTCCTATTTCATCAGCATCATATTCTTTTTGTGAATTTACAAATTTTACTAAATCTTTAGTTGATAATTTTCCATTAAAAATTCTAAAATATGCAATAATTCCTCTGTATGAATTATAAACAGAGTCAAAAATCAAAGCTTGCAAAGGAGCCTCTGGGTCGCCTGTTGGAGCAGGAATTTTATTTATAACAGTATCTATAATTTTATCTATACCGTATCCTGTTTTTCCACTAGCATGAATAATTTCCTCTCTATCGCAACCAAGTAAATCAATTATCTGATCTTCAACTTCCTCAGGCATAGCAGCTTCCAAATCCATTTTGTTTAAAATAGGAATAATCTCTAAATCGTTGTCAATTGCTTGATATAAAACAGAAATAGTTTGAGCTTGAATACCTTGTGTGGCATCAACAATTAACAAAGCTCCCTCGCAGGCAGCAATAGACCGACTTACCTCATAAGAAAAGTCAACATGACCGGGAGTATCAATTAAATTTAAAATATAATTTTTATTTTCATGTTCATATTCCATTTGAATAGCGTGGCTTTTTATGGTAATCCCTCTTTCTCTTTCTAAATCCATATTGTCTAAAAGCTGATTCTGAAAATCACGCTCTGCTACTGTACCTGTAAATTGTAATAACCTATCTGATAAAGTGCTTTTTCCATGGTCGATATGAGCAATAATACAAAAATTTCTAATGTTTTTCATCAATAAAAGTATCTAAAATTGTGTGCAAATATACAATAAAATAACAAATTATTTTTCTTTTACTTTACAGGCATACCAAAATTTAAGAATAATAAAGACTAAAATTTGAAAATTTTCAATGATTATTTGTAAAACTAATAGAGAATAAATTATAGAATATTGATTTTTTATATTAATTAGTAATAAAAACAAGCCAAACTAATAATCTATAATTTAGCAATAAAGCATATATTTCAACTAAAATCATCGTTTTATCTTAAAAAATTAAAAGTTTTCTCATTTTTTTTTAAAAAATAGTTTGCAGATATTAAAATTATGTTTAAATTTGCAAACAGATAAAATAATTTGCTGTTTTTAATGAAAGTTATTTTAAAAGATATTTTGAGACAAAGCTTCTCATAAAGAAATATTAAACTAAGCGTGGAGTATAAGTTTAATATTTAAGTAGTTTTTTTCTAGTACCGCCCTACAGAGTTAGGGTGGTTTTTTTTTGTTTATTTTGTAAGCATTTATTTTCTTGAACTTGAGCTCATTAAAAATTATTTGCGTTTTTATTGTAAATTTTTTTGTTACAAATTAATTAAATTAAGTGTGAATAACAAATCATATTAAAAAAAGTTTTGAAAATATTCTGAATCTTTTTATTTAAATAATTCCGTAAAAAGTTAGTGCAAAAAGTCCAGATTTTATTACTTAAACTTTTTTATCTCTAATATTTTGATTGTCAATGTTAAAAAATTAGTCCGATTTTTAAAACTCGAACTTTTTAGTGTTTTTTCCTTTTATGTTTGTGGCATAATTTTTTATGAAAAATCAAAAATATGGGCAAAAATAAAATTAATGTATTATTGACAGGTGCTTCCGGAACAGTTGGAAGCGAAGTCTTAATTCAGTTAGCAAATAGAGATGATATTTCTCTTAGTATTTTTGATAAAAAAACAGATAAAGCAGAAAAGTTTTTAAAAAAATACTCTTCCAAAGCTAATATAGTTTATGGTGATATTACAAATATAAAAGAAGTAGAAAATATAGCGAAAAACCAAGATATTGTAATACATTTAGCAGCCTTAATTCCTCCAATTGCTGACAAATTTCCTAAACTTGCTTACCTAGTTAATGTTCTTGGTACAGCTAATTTAATTTCAGCTTTAGAAAAACATTCTCCAAACGCATTTTTTATGTATAGTTCTTCAGTTTCAGTTTATGGAGATAGGGTAGATAATCCTAATATTAGCACAAAAGACGCTCTAAATCCAAGTGTAGGAGATGAATATGCAAAAACAAAAATCGAAACTGAAACATTAATTCAAAATTCAAAACTTAATTGGACAATTTACCGTTTAGCGGCTATTATGAAAAACCATAAAGTTTCTGAATTAATGTTTCATATGCCTTTGGAAACAACCATGGAAATTTGCACACCCGAAGATACTGCAAGAGCTTTTGTAAATGGCATATTTAAACAAAAAGAACTCTCAAAACGAATATTCAATCTTGGTGGTGGTAAGGAATGTACAATAAGTTACAAAAAGTTTTTACAAAAATCTTTCTTTCAATTTGGTTTAGGAAAATTAAACTTTAAACCTAATACTTTTGCTAAAATAAATTTTCACTGTGGCTATTATGTTGATGGAGAAGATTTGGAGAAAATAACAAATTTTAGGCAAGATAATTTAGAAACATATTTTGAAAAAACTAAAACAGGCATTTCGTTTATTAATAAATTTTTTGCTCAAATATTAAGATATCCAATAAAAAAATATCTTCAAAGCAAATCCGAGCCACTAAAAGCAATTAAAGAAAATGATAAAGCTCTAATTGAAAGATTTTTTGGCGATAAATTAATTCAATAATAATATCATCTTTCTTTTCTTTTGTCTGCATACTTTTTACCACTTGGACTGGAATTTTCTTTGTTAAACTTAGGTTTTCTTTTTTTATCAGAATTTTTCACTTCAATTTTTAAACGTTTTCCTGAATATCTTTTATTATTAAAAGCTCTTATAACTTCAGTTTCGTAATTGGAATCCATCTCGAAAAATGTATAAGCCGTCATAATTTCAATTTTTCCAATATTAGCACCTGCTATGCTATCATTTGCATTGATTAAATCTAAAAGTTTGCCTTTATTCAAGCCGTCTTTAGAGCCAAGAGTTAAGAAAAACTTAGTATATCCTGACTTTCCGCCATATTTAGGTTTATTTTCAGATTTTCTATCTATTTTTGCATCTTTTCTATCAGGTTCATTCAAATCATAAGCATTTTTATAATAAGTCAAAAACCTTGAAAACTCAACTGCAACAAAACGTTTTATAAGCTCGTCTCTATCCATCCAACTAAGTTTTTTTAGAATTATTGGTAAAAACTCATCAATTTCTGAATCAATTTCACTAAGATGTTCTATTCTGTCAATAATATGCATAAGTTGCTTTGTACAAACTTCTTTGCCACCAGGAACTTGCTTACGGTTTATGGTTTTTTTAAGAAGTTTTTCAATTTCTCTAATTTTATGTAATTCTTTATTATGAATTATTGAAATTGCTTCACCTTTTTTTCCTGCTCTACCTGTACGTCCGCTTCTATGTATATATATTTCCCTTTCATCAGGTAAATTATAATTTATTACATGGCTTAAATCATTTACATCTAATCCTCTAGCAGCAACGTCTGTGGCAACAAGTAATTGTAAATTTCCACTTCTAAATTTATGCATTACGTGGTCGCGTTGAGCTTGAGATAAATCTCCGTGTAGTGCATCTGCATTATATCCGTCTTGAATTAGTTTGTCAGCAACATCTTGGGTTTCGGCACGGGTTCTACAAAAAATAATTCCATAAATATCCGGATTTATATCTGCAATACGTTTTAGTGCTAAATATCTATTTCTTGCATTTACTTGATAATAAAAGTGTTCTACGTTTTCTGCACCTGAATTTTTTGTTCCAACAGAAATCTCTATAGGGTTTTTCATATAAGTTGAAGCAATTTTCATAATATCCGGTGGCATAGTAGCAGAAAACAATAAAGTTTGTTTTTCTTTTGGCGTAGTTTCTAAAATTGCATCAATATCTTCCTTAAATCCCATATTTAGCATTTCGTCTGCCTCGTCTAAAACTAAAAACGAAATTCGATTAATTTTTAAAACTTTTCTTTTTATTAAATCTAAAACCCTGCCTGGAGTACCAACAACAACTTGTGAGCCTTTTTTTAAATCTTTAATTTGATTTTCAATTGATGCACCACCATAAACTGCAGTAATGCGAATTTGGGATAAATATTTTGCATAATTTTGCATGTCTTTTGCTATTTGCACACAAAGTTCGCGAGTTGGTGAAATAATAATAGACTGAGTTGTTTTACTGTTATAATCTGTTTGATTGAGAATAGGCAAACCAAAAGCAGCAGTTTTTCCTGTGCCTGTTTGGGCTAAACCAACTAAATCTCTATCTGAATTTAATAAATGAGGAATAGTTTTTTCTTGTATTGGGGTAGGATTTAGGTACCCAAGTTCTTTTATAGCATCGATAATTTCTTTACCTAAACCATAGCTTTCAAATAATTGCATTTTGTAAATTTTGTGGCTGCAAAGATAATAATTAATTGATAACTAATAATTTTGTTTTTTACTTAGCAAAAACTGAAAAATAAATTAAGCACAAATTTTATAAATAAAAATTATAAAACCTTAGTTTTAAACAATAAAACTTCCCGAAATACTTCTAAAATTATATACCTTATTAATAATGTCGCCAAAAAGTGGACCAATAGAAAGGGTTTTTATTTTATCTGACATTCCTTCTTTAATTGGAATAGAATCTGTTGTAATAAGTTCAATAATAGATGATTTATTTATTCTTTCGTAGGCAGGACCGGATAAAACAGGGTGTGTAGCTACAACTCTCACAGATTTTGCTCCTTTGTCCATCATAATATCTGAAGCCATAGCAATTGTGCCGGCAGTATCAACCATATCGTCAGTAATAATAACGTTTTTATTTTCCACGTCTCCAATCACTATCATTTCTCCTATTTCATTAGCTTTTTCACGTGATTTATGAGCAATAGCCATTTCGCAACCAAGAAAGTGAGAATAAGCTTTAGCCCGTTTTGAACCTCCCATATCAGGCGATGCAATTACTAAATTGTCTAAATTTAAACTTTTTAAATAAGGCACAAACAAAGCTGATGCGTAAATATGGTCAACAGGCATATTAAAAAAACCTTGTATTTGGTCGGCGTGTAAATCCATAGTCATAATACGGTCAACTTTTGCGGCAGCAAGCAAGTCGGCAATAAGTTTAGCACCAATCGCAACACGGGGTTGGTCTTTTCTGTCTTGGCGTGCAAAACCAAAATATGGAATTACTGCCACAACTTTGTATGCCGAAGCTCGTTTAGCAGCATCAACCATTAGCATAAGCTCAAATAAATTATCTATAGGCGGAAAAGTACTTTGAATTAAAAATACAGTACAACCACGAACAGTTTCGTCTAAACTTGTAACAAACTCGCCATCGCTAAAACGAGTAAAACTACTTTTTCCTAATTCAAAATTTTGTAGAGTTTCAATAGAATGACCTCCCTCAAGATGCATTTGCTTTTGAGCTTGATTATAACCGTTTATTATTTTTATGGCTAAATCGCTACTCGCAGAACCTGAAAAAAATTTAATCGGTGATTGCATTGTTTTTATTTTTATTCTTAGTAATTTTATGGCTACAAAGCTAAAAAAATAAAAGAATTTTATAAAAGAATCTTAAAATTGATATTAAATAGTTTTCAACAAAATTTGTGATTTATTAACTAAAATAAGATTATATCGAATGTTTTTATTAAATTTGTAATAAGTAAATTGAAATTTTAGAATAAATTTGAAAACTTTATCTTAAAATAAATGTTTTACTTTTGAGAAAGATTGAGAGTGTGATTTTTTTTAGCGAGTGTTTTTAGGAAATAATGTAATATTACAAGTCTATTATGAGAAAAATATTGAAAATAATATTAGGAATTGTTGTCGGCCTTTGGTTGGGAAATCAGGGTTTTGCTCAAGTAAATATTTCTGCTGGAACAACAATAATAGAAAATTTCGACAATATTGGAACTACTGCAACACTACCCTCAGCTTGGAAGGCTGATAAAAACACTACTGTTAGCAAGGTGGGTACTTATTCCGGAGCTGGCACAGCTACAGAGCAAAGTGCAGGGAATAGCATGTCGCCTTATGCAACTAACGGAATATATAATTTCGGAGCTGGTGCTGAAGGTACAGCAACTGATAGGGCTGTGGGAGGGATTTCTTCTGGCTCTGCTTCTAAGTCCGTAAATATTTATGTACAATTAAAAAATAATGGAGGCACAGATATTAACAGTTTCACAATATCTTACAATGTTGAAAAATACAGAAATGGGTCAAATGCCAAAGGTTTTTCTATTCAAATGTATTATTCCACAGATGGCTCAAACTGGACTTCTGCTGGGACTGATTTTTTAACAAGTTTTACTGCAGATACTAATAATGATGGTTTTACTTCAGCCCCAGGAGAGACCAAAGCAGTAAGTTCAAAAACACTCAATCAATCTGTAACTGCTGGTAATATCCTTTATTTAGCTTGGAATTATTCTGTAAGTTCTGGCTCAACAACATCAAATGCCCAAGCACTGGGTATAGATGATGTTTCTATTACAGCAAATGGAAGTGCTTCCCCTAGCATAACAGTATCGCCCACAACACTAACAGGTTTTACTTATATCGAAGGTTATGGACCAAGCGATGAACAAACTTTTACGGTTTCAGGTTCAAATTTAACTGCAAATATAAGTCTTACAGCTCCGACAAATTATGAAATTTCTAAGACTTCGGGTTCAGGTTATGCTGGTTCATTAACGCTTACACCAAATTCTGGTACGGTTTCAAGCACTACAATTTATGTAAGATTAAAAGCAGGTCTTTCTGCCGGAAATTACAATAACGAAAACATTACAGCTAGTTCAACAGGGGCAACAAGCAAAACAGTTTCTTGTAGCGGGACAGTAACAGCTCCATTTATTGGCTGTGCTACAGATTTAATTATTTCTGAATATGTTGAAGGTTCTAGTAGTAATAAATATATAGAAATTTTTAATGGAACAAATTCAAGCATTGATTTATCAGATTATAAACTAAGATTATTTGCAAATGGAGCAATATCACCAACAAATGATGTCGCACTCTCGGGTAGTTTAAGCCCAGGAAGTACAATTGTTTATAAAAATTCAGGAGCAAATTTAACTCTTCCAACTGGTGTTGTTGCAACAAATAATGTAGCTTGTAATTTTAACGGAGATGATGCAATAGCTTTGTATAAGACTTCAACAAGTGCTTATGTGGATATTTTTGGCAGAATTGGTGAAGACCCTGGAACTGCTTGGACTGCAAGTGGAGGTTATACAACCTTAAATAAAACTTTACGAAGAAAAGCAAACGTAACATCTGGAGTTACAGTAAATCCTGCGAGTGGCTTTCCTACTCTTGCTACAGAATGGGATATGTTTAATGAAGACGATGCTAATGATTTAGGTTCTCACACTATGAATTGTGGACCTAAAATTGTTATTAATCTATCTACATTATCAAATTTCGATTATTTCCTTGGTTCCGGTCCAAGCGAAGAACAGACAATTTTAGTTTCAGGTTCAAATTTAACTGCAAATATAAGTCTTACAGCTCCGACAAATTATGAAATTTCTACAAGTTCTGGTTCTGGGTTTACAAACACAATAAATCTTAGTCAAACTGATGGCATAGTTTCAGGGACTACAATTTATGTTAGATTAAAATCAGGACTTTCATTGGGAGATTACAATAATGAAAACATTACAGCTAGTTCAACAGGGGCAGACAGCAAAACAGTTACTTGTAATGGAAGAGTTAATTTAGCACCTGTTACTGGGCTAAGTATAATTTGTTCATCTAATACCACAGCGGAAATTTCTTGGGCAAGTCCGGATAGCGAATATGATGGTGTTGTTATTGCATTTAGACAATCTAACAATAGTCCACATAGTTTGAGTGCAAACCCAACTAGTATAACAGTAAACCCTGCTTTTGGAAGCGGACACGAATTCGGTAATTCAGAGCCTAAGTCTTACGTAGTTTATAAGGGTACAGGAAATTCTGTTGAAGTTACAAACTTAACAGCCGGAGAAACATATAGAGTTAAAGCTTATGTTTACAAAGGCACAACTTGGATACCTGATAATCAATGCCCAACAATGACAATTTCAAATCTTGGATTATCTAATGTAAATCTAGCACAAAATGCAGACGGAGATTCACAGTCAGACTTAGCTTGGGTTTTGCCTTCTGCTGCTTGCTTTGATGAGGTGCTTGTAGTCGCAAAACATAATACAACAATAACTTATACTCCTACAGGAGATGCTTCGGGATTTACTGCAAGTCCTATATTTGGTTCGGGTTCTGATCTTGGTTCAGATCAATATGTTGTTTACAAAGGAACAGGTACAAATTTTACAATAACAGGTTTAACTAATGGGCAAACTTATTTTGCAAAAATATTTGTTAGAAAAGGAACAGACTGGTCAAGCGGAGTAGAATTAGAACTAAACCCTAAAATAAGTACTGTTTTAGAGCATGGAGATTTAGCTATTTTAGCTGTAAATACTAGCTCTGCTTTTGGAGATGAAATTTCATTTGTTAGTTTTAAAAATATTGTACCTGAAACTTCAATTGATTTTACAGATAATGGTTACGAAAGGGAATATGCCGGTATGTGGGGTAGTACAGAAGGTACAGTCAGAATTACAAGAATAAACTCAGTTTTAGAAGCTGGTACTGTTGTAACATTTGAAATTACAGGTAATGCAGCTAGTATTCCTTTTGGAACAAATTTGAATATTTATGTTAATGGTAGTATAGATAATACAAACTGGACAGCCGAAAAACTTGGGGGTTCCAATTCTTTTGATTTAAACTCTGATGACCAATTGTGGATAATGCAAAATGGAAATTGGGTAAATCCTTCTACAGCTCATACGGCAAGCTACTCTGGTAATGTGCTTTATGGTTGGACAGCAACAGGTTGGAAGTCTGCACATGGATATAAAGACACCAAAGGCTCTACAATTTTCCCGGGTTGCGAATGTGCAAATACAAATGTTGCTGGACTTGCAAATAAAAGTAAAGTTAAATATACAGGAAGTTTTGACCCCGCAAATAAATTTGAATGGATAGCAAGAATTAATAATCCCGAAAATTGGACTGGTTGGGCTGATAATGAAGATTTTGATACTGCTAACCCAAATTATAAAAATGGAATAAGCTTAACAATAACGCCTCCTGATGCAATAGAGCATAAATGGATGGGGTATAAGTCAAGTGGCTGGTGCGATTGTTCAAACTGGTATAATTTAAGAGTGCCAACAGAAAATACTGATGTGGAAATTTCTCCGCATGATAATAACAGATATGATTTAAGAATTAGTGCACACCCTGACTCTATTGCCCTTTGTAAAAATTTAATAGTAAAAGGTGATGTTTTTAATTCAGATAATGCTTCTTTAAAAGTTAAAGGAGATTTTAAATTTAACGGAGGTAGTGTGAATTTTGACCTAAATACTATAAATATTGAAATTGGCGGTGATTTAAGTATTGATAATTTATCTAATTTTAAAGTTTCAAAAGCTGACATAAATTTAAACGGAAGTGGAATTCAAAATATTAATGCAAATACTGATATTGTTTTTTCTAATTTAATTATTAATAAATCAGGCGGTTACGTAAATCTTGAAAAAAATATTGAAGTAACCAACTTGAATCTTCTTAATGGCAAAATAACAACAGGAGCTTATCGTGTATTTGTTAACAATTCTGCAATAAATACCATTACAAATGCTTCAAATTCATCTTATATAAATGGAAATTTAAGGCGTAAAGTTAATTCTACTGGAGAGTATATATTCCCGGTTGGAAATGCTTCTAATTATGAATTGGCAAAAGTGAAATTAAATTCAAGTACTGGTTTAACATACTTAGATGCAAGATTTGACAGTCATAATACAAACTTGAACATTTCTTCCTTAAATCTTTCGGTTAATGGAACAACTTTACAAACTTTACTTGATGCAGGCTATTGGACTATCTTGCCAAATTCCGGGTCAAGTGGAATTAAGTATGATATAGGTTTGGAAATGCGAGGAGCATTGAACATTGGAAGCGATCCTGGGCAACATACTGTTGTAAAACGCAACAATTCTTCTAGCAACTGGTATTTGGATGGAGGTCATCACAATTCTACACAAACAATTGTTGGCAATGTGGTTTACGCAAAAAGAACTGGATTGACTTCTTTTTCGGAGTTTTCTATTGCAAAACATAATGAATATATATTGCCGGTTGAATTAGTTGAATTTAAAGCAAATTGTAATAATGATTTTGTTAAATTAAAATGGACTACAGCTAGTGAAACAAACAGCGATTATTTTCAATTACAAAAAAGCCAAAATGCAATAAATTGGAAAAATATTGATAAAATTCAAGCTGCAGGATTCTCAAATAATAAAATTAATTATGAAGCAAAAGATAAATCCTACGGAAATGTTTATTACAGATTAATACAAGTTGATTTTGATGGAACTTACGCTTTTTCAAATATTATTTCTGTAAACTGTATTGACAAGTTTGAAAATCCACAAATAAGTATTTATCCAAATCCTTTTAATGATGTTTTAAGTTTTAATTTTGAAAACATCAATTCTGAAAATGTAAAAATTGAAATTTTAGATTTAATGGGTAAACTTATAAGAATTGATTATTTGGAAAATTTGAATGAGAATTCAAATTATTATATTGATTTAAAAGAGCTTAAACCAGCTATTTATTTTGTTAAAATTCAATTAGAAAATGAAATTTTAATAAGAAAAATAGAGAAAATCAAATAAATCTCAAATAGATTTTAATAATCTGATATTTTATTTTTTTTATACAGAAAATTTTTGTAAATTAGCAAAATCTTTAAAGGATTTGTTATGTTTAAATTTTTCAAGCTTTTAGTTCTGCTATTTATTTCAAATTTATTATTTGCACAACATACACTTTATTTTGAAATTCCCCCTAGTCCTTATACAGGAATAAATAAAATTCAAAATCTTTCAGAAATTTTAATTTTTCCAAACCCGGCTTCAAACCATATTAATATTGAAGTAAAAGATTTCTCAAATTTTAAATTAGAAATTTTAGATATAAATGGAAAAACTATTGATATTGAAACTTACAATTTTGAAAATTTTAATATTAATATTGATATTTCAAATTTAGAAAAAGGCTTTTATATCCTTCAAATAAGGGACGAAGAAAAGTTTTATAGAAAAAGTTTTATAAAAATTTAGCTATGAAAAATCAAGTTTTTAAAATATTATTAGTTTTTCTTTTTGTCTTTGGAATTAATTTTTCTGCTATTTCACAAGATTATTGTTTAGGCGATAATTTTACATTACAAGCAACAAACTATGTTTCTGGAACTGTGCAGTGGCAATATTCTTATAATAATTCAGATTGGTATGATTTTCCATCTGCAAATTCCTTAACTTATTATTTTGTACCAGAAGAAAGCATGTTTGTGCGTTTAAAAATTATTGATCCCCAATGTTTATCCGAATATTATACAGAAAAACAATATCTTTATTTAATACCGCAACCTACAACTGCAAATGCTGGCGAAGACCAGCTTGAGATTATGGCAAGTTCTATTACTTTGTCTGCAAATCAAGCTGAAATAGGAACAGGATATTGGACAATAATGTCGGGGAATGGTGGTCAAATTTCAAATCCAAATATTCCAAATGCCGTGTTTTCAGGAACGCCCGGAGAAATTTATACTTTGCGTTGGCGAATTTATAATGCTTGCGGAATTTCTGATGATTTAATAAAAATTAGTTTTTCTGAGGGATTTACTTGTGGACAAAATTTTGTTGATAACAGAGACGGACAAATTTATCCAACTGTTGAAATTGGAGGAAAATGCTGGTTTGCTAAAAATATGAATATTGGAACTATGGTAAATTCAAGTCAAGACCAAACAAGTACTGGAAATATTCAAAAATATTGTTATGCTAATAATACTGAAAAGTGTAATGTTTTTGGTGGTTTATACCAATGGAATATGGCAATGCAGTTTTCTGAAAATGAAGATAGTCAAGGAATTTGTCCAGCAGGTTGGCATATCCCAAGTGATCAGGATTTTAAAAATTTAGAGTTAGCTTTAGGAATGCCTAGTGGAGAAGTAAATCTTATGAATACTTTTAGAGGTTATAACCAAAATGTGGGACAACAAATGAAACAAAATGGAGGTTCAGGATTTGAATCTTTAATGGGCGGTGCTAGAAACGGTAATGGTGCTTTTATGTATGGACAAGGTACAGGTTCATATGAGTTTGCATATTATTGGACTAGTAATCATTGTGCAGAAGCTAGCGAATGTTCAGGATATAATGGGAATGAAATGTATGCCATTAGAAGATGTTTACAAAATGGAAATGCTGGCTCAGGAAGATATGATACATTTCCTAAAACTTATGGATTTTCTGTAAGATGCGTAAAGGATAATTGAGAAATATAGAAATGAGTAAAAATAAAATTCTAAATCAAAATATTATGAAGTCTTTAAAATTTTTTCTTTTTGTTTTAATTGGGAGCTTGGCTTTGACTTTTATTGCTTGTGAACCTGATAAACCTGAACCCGATAAGCCAGAACCAGAAATTAAACTTGAGTTTTTATCACTTACTGCAGATAAAGAATTATTATATGCCGGTGAAACTGCCACTATTACAGCTGAAGCAAAAGGTGAGGAAGTTACTTATCAATGGTCAGCAACAATGGGCTCAATTATAGGCTCAGGTGAAACTGTTACTTTTGCTCCCACACCTTGTAATACCGGTGAAAGTACTATTACTTGTAAAATAATTGATAAGCATAAAAACGCCTTATCTAAAAGTCTTGTAATTACAGTGGAATAATGAAAAATAAGTTAATAATTTCTTGTTTATTTTTTGTTTTATTTTTATTTATTAATTTTAAAGCGGAGGCTCAATGTTTTGCTTCTCCAGGAAATCCTGTTGCCGGAAGTGCTAATGTAGGTGTTCTGCAACAAAGAATTTTTCGCTTAGTTCTCTTTCATAAGTTTAGTTATTCTGATTCCTATTATAGTGGTTCAAAATTTAATGAATATAATTTTCCTGCAGCAATAAAAAATGCAAATTATAATTATTCAGGTCTGAGTTTGGCTTATGGTTTAAAACCTAAATTAAGTTTAGAAATGGATATGGGATATTTTATAAATAAAACCCAAAACTATAAATCTATTGATTATCAGCTACGTGGTTATGGTTTATCCAATGTAGGGCTAACAGCAAAATACAATATTTATAAAAATCCTGTGAAAATGCTTGAGTTAACTATAGGAGGGGGAATTAAAGCCCCTTTTAGATTAGAACCTCAAGTTGTGGACGGTGTTAAATTAGATGTTGACGTTCAGCCTTCAACCGGAAATTTTGGTTTTAACTTGCAAGCTTTGTTTGTGAAAGAATTTGAAAATATAAGTATGAGGTTCATTTTTCTGTCTCGTTACGATAATAATTTTACTGTAAACAGAATGGGGTATAAGTTCGGAGACGCTTATTCCAACTCACTTTTTATATCTAAACACCTTGCAAATAAATATACAGAATTAACTAAAGATATTACAATTATTTGCCAATTTAGGCATGAATATAAAAAAGTAAATTATTTGAATGAGAAAATCGTAAAAGCCTCCGGAAGTAATATTCTATACATTGCACCACAAATTAATTTTAATTATCATATGGTTTGGAATTTCTCGTTTATTTTTGAAAAACCTATTTATCATTACTATAACGAGACCCAACTAGGAAATAAATATTCATTTTTATTCAGTATTACAAGAGATATAGGATATAAAATTAAATTTTAAGTTTTTAAGCTTGTTTGTGATTTTAGCCCGAAAAACTAATTATGGCATTTACATTAAATATTTTACAAAATTATCTCTATTTACAAGATTTAAACTTGCATCAGGATATGCATTTTCAAAGGTTTTAGAGAAAAAAGCAGAATCTTTTGTCCATTTAATCTCATAAGCATTTAGTTTATTATCAACTTCTTCAATCAAATCAATTTCTTGTTGCTGATTAGTACGCCAAAAATAATAATCAACTTTTACTCCTTTATTATGTAGGAATTTTTTTCTTTCACTAATAAAATAATTTTCCCATAAAGCGCCCGCATCAGAACGATTTTGTATAGGTGAAAAGTTATTTATTACAGCATTTCTAATTCCATTATCGTGAAAGTATATCTTTCTTGATTTTTTTATTTCATTACGTAAATTTCTACTTAATGAGGGAAGTTGAAAAATAATAAAAGATTTTTCTAATGCGTCAATATATTTAACTACAGTTTCTTTATCCGCCTCTATTAAACGAGACAATTCATTATAAGAAACTTCGCTACCAACTTGAAGAGCTAAGGCTTTAACTAATTTTTGCAGTATAACCGGTTTTTTAATATTGTCAAGCATAAAAAGATCTTTATAAAGATAAGAGTCCGAAATTAATCTAAGGTGTTCTGCTTCCATACCAGGAACAGTTACAATTTCCGGATAATATCCATAAATTAGTCTATGATTTAATAAACGAGTTTCATCTAATAGACCATGAAAACCAACCATTTCGTCAAAACTTAAAGGATAAAGAGTAAACTCATATTTTCGACCTGTAAGAGGCTCATTCATTTTATCAGCAAGTTCAAATGAAGAGGAACTTGTGGCAATAATTAAAATATCTTTAAGTTTATCTGTAAATAATTTTAATGTAATTCCAATATTTTCTATTCTCTGGGCTTCGTCTATACAAACTATTTTATAATCGCCTATTAAAGATTTTAAGCGTGTTGAAGTCATATTTTTTAAAGTTTCGCGTACATCAGCTTCATCTCCATTGAAAAATAAAACTTTAGAAACATCATCAAATAAGTTTTCTATAAGTGTAGTTTTCCCAACTTGACGTGCACCATAAATCAATATCGCTTTACTTCTAAAAAAACGATCTTTAATTAACTTTTCAATCTTTCGTACTATTTTCATAATTGTTTTTTTTGCAAAATTAATAAATATTTTTCAAATCCCCTAATTAATATGTTTTTTGGCGATTCAAATCGCTAATTAATATGTTTTTTAGCGATTTGGAGTGTTCTTTTCCGATAAAATAGCTAATAAAAGGAGATTTTTTC